>JACADU010000452.1 GCA_013388415.1 Bryobacteraceae bacterium | reverse complement strand
TCCTTGGGCAGGAACATCGCGCCCACGAAGCCGGCCAGTGGAAGCAACAGGACGAGGTCCAGGAGGTTCATCGCGCGCCTCCCAGAAAGCTTGCGGCGGCCACGATGACGATCGAGCCGAGCAACACCCAGGCAGCGTATCGCCGTATGTAGCCGGATTGGATCTGGCGGAGGCCGCCCCCTACAGACCGCGCCACCGACCCGACGCCATTCACGATGCCGTCGATGAATCCGGCGTCCACGCCGCGCCAGAGGACGGCCGTCGAGCCGTCGCGCGCCGGATGAACGATGACCGCATCGTACGCCTCGTCGACAAAGTACTTGTAGTAGACCAGCCGGTAGACGGGGCCGAAAAGGCGGCTGACAGCGTCGGGCAAGCCGGGCTTGGCGACGTAGAAGAGGAAGGCAAGGCCGATCCCGGTGAGGCCTGCCGCAACACTGATGACAACCAGCGACGTCTCATGCGGAGCGTGGCCCCCGTGGAACATCGGCTCCAGGTAGTGGGGAACGTCGAAGTAGCCGCCGACAAGGCTCAGCAAGGCCAGCACTCCGAGCGGCGCTGTCATCACGGGCGGCGATTCATGGGGGTGCCCCTGGCCCCTGTAGTTGCCGAGGAAGGCCAGGAAGAAAGCGCGGAAGACATAGAACGCGGTCATGCCCGCGGTCACCACCGCGACCCAGAACATCCAGGGAGCGTGATGATGGGCCGCGAGCAGGATCGCGTCCTTGCTGTGGAAGCCCGAGAACGGCGGCACTCCCGCGATCGCGATCGACGCGCAGAACAGCAAGAAGCACGTCAGCGGAATCTTCGAGCGCAGTCCGCCCATCATCCGCAGATCCTGCTCGCCTTCGAGCGCGTGGATCACGCTGCCCGCGCCGAGGAAGAGCAGCGCCTTGAAGAAGGCGTGCGTCATGATATGGAAAACGCCTGCCGAATACGCGCCCACGCCGAGACCCAGGAACATGTATCCCAACTGCGAGACCGTCGAGTAGGCGAAGACCTTCTTGATGTCCCACTGCGTGAGCCCGATGGTTGCGGCGAGGACCGCGGTCACCAGCCCCACAATGGCGACGGTCTCCTTGGCGACAGGCGCGAGTTCGAATAGCGCCGAACTGCGCGCCACCATGTAGACGCCCGCCGTCACCATCGTCGCCGCGTGGATGAGCGCGGAGACGGGCGTGGGGCCTTCCATCGCGTCCGGCAGCCACACATAGAGGGGAACCTGCGCGCTCTTGCCCGTGGCGCCCACCAGCAGCAGTAAGCAGATTGCCGTGATGATGCCCGCGCTCGCCTCGGGAGACATGGTGGCAGCCTTGCCAAACACACTCCCGAAATCGAGAGATCCGAAATGAATCAGGATCAGGAACATTCCCAGCGAGAACCCGAAGTCGCCGATCCGGTTGACCACGAACGCCTTCTTGCCGGCGTCGCCCGCGCTCTTCTTCAGGAAGTAGAAACCGATCAGCAGGTAGCTGCACAGGCCAACGCCTTCCCACCCGACGAACAGAACGAGGTAGTTCGCCGCCAGCACCAGCACCAGCATGAAAAACATGAACAGGTTCATGTAGGCGAAAAACCGGTAATAGCCTCCGTGGTTCGGCCCATGCTCGTGGCCCATGTAGCCGATGGCGTAGATGTGAATCAGCGAGCCGATGCCGGTCACGATCAGCAGCATGACGGCGCTCAGCCGGTCGACCGCGAAGTCGAAGCTGACGTTGACGATGCCGCTCTGCAGCCACGTGAAGTAGCGCTCGAGATAGACATGCTCGAGCGTGCCGAGCCCCAGTAGGACCTTGACCGTCCAGAACAGGCTGAGCAGGACGCTGCCGGTCGCCGTCGCCGTCACGGCCGCTTTCGGCATGCGCCGGCCGAATATTCCGTTGACCAGGAATCCTGCGAACGGCAATGCGGGAATGAGCCAGAGGTGCTGCATTGTGATTCTCTAGAGCTTCAGCGAGGAGACCTCGTCGATCTCGAGCGTGGCGCGGTTCTTGAAGACAGTCAGGATGATCGCCAGGCCGACAGCGGCCTCAGCGGCGGCGACAACCATGACGAAGAAACTGAAGATATGGCCATCCACCTTGCCCAGGGCGTTGCTGAAGGAAATGAATGTCAGGTTGACGGCGTTCAGCATCAGTTCGATGCACATAAAGACAGTGATGATGTTCCGCCGGATCAGGAAGCCCGCCGCGCCCGTCACGAACAGGATTGCGCTGAGGATGAGGTACCAGCTCAACGGCACTTCCGCGGGGAGTTGGAAAGGCATGGATCAGATCTCCTTCCTCGCCAGAACGATCGCCCCCAGAATGGCGATAAGAATCAGGATCGAGGTCACTTCAAAGGGCAGCAGGTAGCGGGTGAAAAGTTCGCGCCCGATGGAAGCCGCTCCTCCAAGCTGAAACGCGCCGAACTTGACCGCCGCCGTTTTGGGAATCTGCGTGGTGATCATCACCGCCCCCAGAGCGGCGGCGGTGAACAGCAGCGGCAGCGCGACCGCTGCCCCCAGCACCCGCCGCGACGGCCGTTTCTCCGCGCCCGCGTTCAGCAGCATGATGACGAAGACGAACAGCACCATGATCGCGCCGGCGTACACGATCAACTGCACCGCCGCGATGAACTGCCCGCCCAGAAGCAGGTAGAGCACCGCCAGCGAGCCCATGACGCCGACCAGCGATAGCGCGGACGAGATCGGATGCGTCTGTAGAACAAGGTTGATCGCGCAAGCCACCGCGATGGCCGCGAAAGTCAGAAACAACGGAACATCGAACATGACTGCTTGCTCTCTCTCTGCGCTCTCATGTGAGGGCCACCAGCAAACCCGTTATCAGCAGGTTGACCACTGAGATCGGGAACAGGAAAGTCCACGCGAACCGCATCAGTTGGTCGTACCGGAAGCGCGGCAATGTGCCCCGGATCCAGACGAAGGTGAAAATGAGGATGCCCGATTTCGCCGCGAACCAGAACAGCGGCACCAGCACCGGCTTGAGAGCCGGGACCAGGAACAGCGCGGCGAGCCCGAGGAAAACCACGCCCAGCACCGGAAAAGAGTACCGGTCCCACTTGCGCGTCCGAAGCGCCTGCGACGCGTGGTACAGCAGCATGAGCCCGGCGCCGCCGAGCAGAATCGGAGGGACGAAATCGGAGCCGTACTGCGCTGGCCAAAGCGGAGTCCATCCGCCCAGAAACAGCGACGTCGCAACGAAACAGATGGTCGCGATGTTCGCGTACTCGGCCATGAAGAACGCCGCGAACATCATCGAAGAGTATTCGGTGTGGAAGCCGGCGACGAGTTCGCTTTCGGCTTCCGGCAGGTCGAAGGGAATCCGGTTTGTCTCGGCAAACGCGGCGATCAGAAAGATCAGAAAACTGAAGATCTGAGGAAACGGCGCCGCGAAGATGTTCCACTTGGGGAGAATGCCGAACCAGTACCCCTGCTGCCCCATCACCATCTCCCGGAAGCTCAGGCTGTTGACGATCAGCAGCGGCGCGGCGATGGCCAGCGCCAGCGGCAGCTCATAGCTGATCATCTGCGCCGAGCTGCGCAGCCCGCCCAGCAGCGAGTATTTGTTGTTCGAGGCCCACCCGCCGATGGCGATTCCGTAAACGCCGAGTGAACTGATGGCGAGAATAAACAGGATGCCGATGTCGAGGTCAGTCAGGCCGAGGTTCGTTCTCACGCCGAACACTTCAACTTCGGGCCCGAACGGAATGACCACAATCGACGTCAGCGCAAGCAGCACGGCCAGAAACGGAGCCAGCAGATAGAGGAAGGTGTTGACGTTGGCCGGGATCACGCCTTCTTTGGTCAACAGCTTGATGAGGTCGCTGAGCGGCTGAAGCAGTCCGTGCGGACCGACGCGATATGGCCCCGGCCGGAGTTGGATGTGACCGAGCACCTTGCGTTCGATCCACACCAGGTAGGCGCACAGCGTGAGCAGAACGACGGCCACCAGCGCGGCCTTGATAAGACTGAGGACGTAAAAGTTCATTCTGAGTACAGCCCACAGGATGCGGGCGGCCTCCCGGTTCCGGGGCCGCTAGCCTTTGAACAGTTCGCCGGGCGCCTCCATGACTGAGGAAAGCCGCTTCGAGTAGCGGCCGAGAGTCCCCGAGGTAAACAGCGTATCGCCCGAAGGCCGGATGTGCTCGGGCCGGGGCATGGCAGGAACGCGCCCGTTGACGGGCGTCGTCTGAGCAGCCCCGCCGGTGGCGACCACCGGCAGGGGAATGTTGTACCCGCGCACGGTGCGGCGAATCTCTTCGAAGACTTTGTCCGGGCTCCAGATGCCGAGGTTGAGTCCCATCTCTTTGGCGATCAGGCCCATGATCTCGAGATCGGCCTTGGTCCCCATGACCTTTGCCCCGGCTTTCAGCTTCTGAACTTCGCCGGTCACGGAAGTCACTGTCCCGTTCTTCTCATAGGCGCTTTGCGCGGGCAGCACGACCTCGGCGCGCCTCGCCGTCTCTGTCAGGAAAAGATCCTGCACGACCACGAACGCCGCCGAGGACGCCAGTTCCGCCGACTCCAGCGGATTCGCCCCAACCGCCCAAAGCGCGTCCAGGTCTTTCGCCGCCAGCATCTCGTCAAGCGCCAGACCGGGCTCCATGCCGGCTTCGCGAACGCTGCGGTATCCGGGCAGCAACTCCGGCACGAGACCCATGTCCATCGCGCCGCGTGAATTGGAGTAGTCCACCAGGCAGACGTACTTCACGGGAATGCCGAGCGTGTCACCGAAGCTGACAAGCTGCCTGACCCCCTCCCCACGCAGCGATGCGCCGAAGATCACCACAAGGTCCTCGTGCCCCTTGAGCTCACCTGCCAGCGACGCAACGGCCTCCATCTCCTTGCCCGGCGGCGCATGGACCGACTTCTTCGCGTACTGCTCCTCGCGGGAAGCCCCCGGGTTCACAAGGTACGCCGCCATCTTGTGATGGCGGTAGTTGGCCCGGAGTTGATAGGCGATCAGAGGATGCTGCTGAGCGAGATCGGCGCCGATTACCAGCGCCGCCTTGGCCTGATAGAGGTCCGCCATCGCCGCCAGCGCATCCGTCTTGCCGCTCAACGCATCAATGAGCGCCGGCACGTCGCCCGTGCGGTGATGATCGACGCTCGCCGTGCCAAGCCCCTGCCGGGCAAACTTCTGAAGGTAATAATTCTCCTCGTTTGTCGTTCGCGTCGAGCCGATGACCCCGAACTTGCCGCCGCGCGCCTTGATCTCGGAGAACTTCGTAGCCACGGCGGCGAGCGCCTCGCTCCAACTCACCGGCTCGAGCTTGCCGTTCTTCCTGATCATCGGAGATTGGAGACGCTCGCCGGAGTGGACAAAGTCATAGCCGAAGCGGCCTTTCACGCAAAGGAACTCGCCGTTATAACCGGAGCGGTCGCGGTTGTTCGCGCGGATGATTGCGCCGTTGCGAACCGAAAGCGTCGTCTTGCAGCCGTCGGCGCAGTGTGTGCAAATCGTTCCCGTGTGGTTCATCTCCCACGGGCGTGACTGGTAGCGGTAAGTGCCCGAAGTCAGCGCGCCGACAGGACAGACGTCGATGCACCAGCCGCACTCGTCGCACTCGAGATGATCGCCGTGGCTCGGAGTGATTTCGGCGGCCACGCCCCGATAGGTGAGTCCGAGAGCGCCGACGCCAAGACCCTCATCGCAGACCCGCACACAGCGGTAGCAGAGGATGCATCGCGCGGGATCGTAATAGACCAGCGGGCTCCACTGCTTCTCGTCCTGGTGGTACTTGATTTCCGTGAAGCGGCTCTCCCCGGCGCCGTACCGGAAGACCATGTCCTGCAGTTCGCACTCGCCGCCCTTGTCGCAGACCGGGCAATCGAGAGGGTGGTTGGTGAGCAGGAACTCCAGCATGCCCTTGCGCGCATCGGCGACCTTGGGGCTCTCCGTGTGGACCACCATGCCGTCCGCGGCGGGCAGCGTGCAGCTAGGCTGCAGTTTCGGCATCTTTTCCACTTCCACCAGGCACATGCGGCAGGCCGCCTGAAGCGAAAACCCTTCGTAATAACAAAACGCCGGGATTTCAATTCCGGCCTGCTTGGCGGCTTCGATGACGAGGGTGCCGGCAGGGACCTTCAACTTCCGGCCGTCAATCGTCAGGGTAATCAGATCAGCCATGACTTGTTCCGCGCTTCCTCAGAGAACCACCAGCGGGCGCGTCTCCGGCGCCGGGATGAAGACCTGCGCCGAGCGGATGCGCTCTTCGAACTCCGCCCGGAACTTGCGGATGATGCTCATCGCCGGCATCGCCGCCGCGTCGCCGAGCGCGCAAAACGTTCGGCCGAACATCGACTGCGCCAGTTGGTCGACCATGTCGAGATCCTTCGAGACGCCCACGCCGGCATCCAGGCGCTCCAGAATCTTCTTCAGCCACGCGGTTCCCTCGCGGCACGGGATGCACCATCCGCAACTCTCATGAGCGTAGAACTTCATCGTCCGGTAGAGGAACTTCACCATGTCCGTCGTCTCGTCCAGAATGATGACGCCGCCGGACCCGAGCATCGAACCAGCCTTGGCGAGCGTATCGAAGTCCATCGCGATGTCGCACTCCTCCGCCTTCAGAATCGGGCACGAGGAGCCGCCGGGCACCACGGCTTTCAGCTTCTTCCCTCCGCGAATCCCTCCCCCGACGTCGTTGATCATCCGGAGGAGGTTATACCCCATCGGCAGCTCGTAGACGCCCGGCTTGTTCACGTGCCCTGAAAGACAGAACAGGCGCGTGCCGCCGTTTCTTGGCGCCCCAAGCGCGGCGTACCAGTCGCCGCCATTCATGATGATGTCGGGCACCGCCGAGAATGTCTCGACGTTGTTGACGATGGTCGGACACTGAAAGGCGCCCGAGGTGGCGGGGAACGGCGGCTTCAGCCGCGGGTTTCCGCGCTTGCCCTCGAGCGATTCGAGCAGCGCCGACTCTTCGCCGCATTCGTATGAGCCCGCGCCGGTGTGCGTGTAGAGATCGAAGCGCGTCCCTGAGCCGAGCACATTCGCGCCAAGGATCCCCTGCTGGTACGCCTCGGCAATGGCGCGGTCCATGGTCTCGATCATCCGGCGGTATTCGCCGCGAATATAGATCCAGCCGCGTTCCGCTCCGATCGCGCGCGCCGCGATGACGCAACCCTCGATCAGCCGGTGCGGCTCGTTCTCCAGAATGATGCGGTCCTTGCAGGTGCCCGGCTCGCCTTCATCCGCGTTGACGACGATGTACTTCGGCTTGGGTGATTTCCGGTCGACGAAGCTCCACTTCATGCCTGCGGGGAAGCCCGCGCCGCCTCTGCCGCGCAGGGACGACTTCTTGACCTCGTCGATGATCGCGTCCGGCGTCATCGCGAGCGCCTTCCGCAGCGCTTCATACCCTTGCTGCGCTGCGTATTGCTCGTAGCCGATCGGCTCAGCCTGCGGATAGACGAGCCGGCGCGTCAGGATCCTGGTCTCGTGCGGGCTAGGTTCGTTGTAGAGCATCGCGTTTCCTCGAGTGGGTTTTCTTGGGGACCTCTACTGCTTCGAGCCGAGAGATTCGATCAGCCGGTCGAGTTTCTCCGGCGTCATCTTCATGTGAAAGTCGTAGTTGACCAGCACCGCGGGCGCCCACGAGCACGCTCCAAGGCACTCGGTCTCCTCGAGCGAGAACTGCCCGTCGGGCGTCGTTTCCCTGTGTCCGATGCCGAGCTTCTTCGAAACTTGAGCGTAGAGTTCCTCTCCCCCGGCAAGCATGCAGCTCAGGTTCGTGCAGACCTGAATGTGGTGCTTGCCCCGCTTGTGGCGCCACAGCATCGTGTAGTAGCCGATGACCTCTTCCACTTCAACCGGCTTGACATTCAACCGCGAGGCGACTTCGGCGATCACCTCCGGCGTGACCGCGCCAACCTCGTCCTGCGCATACAGCAGCATCGGGATCAGCGCGCCCTTCTGGCGCCCCTCCGGGTAATGCGTAATCAGGTCAGCGAACTTCGCTTCCAACTGAGGAGAGAAGGTCATAACTCAGGCTCTGGTCCAACTCGCGAAATCATGGGCGCTCACCGGTCGACATCGCCCAGAACGAAATCCATGCTGCCCAGCGACGCGATCGAATCGGCGACCAGGCTCCCTTCAAACAGCGGGACCAGCGCCTGTAGATTGCCGAAGCTTGGCGTTCGCATGTAAACGCGGTAAGGTTTCGACGTGCCGTCGCTCACAACATAGAAGCCGATCTCGCCGCGCGGGCTTTCCACCGGAACATACGCCTCGCCGGGCGGCACGCGCACGCCTTCCGTCACGATCTTGAAGTGATAGATGAGCGCCTCCATCTGCGTCTTCATCTTTTCCCGGTCAGGGAGCACCGCCTTCGGCGCGTCCGCCACCCAGCGCCCCTCGGGCATCCCGTCCATCGCCTGCTGGACGATTCGCCGGCTCTGCCGCATCTCTTCCATCCGCACCCGGTAGCGCGCCCAGACGTCGCTCTCGTAGTAGACAGGCACTTCGAAATCGAACTTTTCGTAACTCGAATACGGCTCGCTCTTGCGGATGTCCCACTTCAGCCCGCCGGCGCGGATCATCGGCCCGGTCACTCCGAGGTCAAGCAGAGTCTCCACCGGAACCCGTCCCACGCCCTTCACTCGCTGCATGAAGATTGGATTGGCGTTCAGCAGATCTTCATACTCGTCCACTTTGGCGTCGAACTCGCTGATGAACTTGCCGACCGCCTTCTCCCATCCCCGCGGAGGCTCCATCGAGACGCCGCCGATGCGGATGTAGCTCGTCATCAGCCGCTGCCCGCTGAACATCTCGAACAGCCGCAGGATCTCTTCCCGCTCCCTGAACGTATAGAAGAAGACGGTCATCGCGCCCAGGTCGAGCGCGTGCGTGCCGAGCCACACCACGTGGCTGTTGATCCGGCTCAACTCGGTGAGCATTACGCGCAGCCATTGCGCCTTGGGCGGGATCTCGATGCCCAGCAGCTTCTCCACCGACAGCGCATAGGCGAGGTTGTTCGCCAGGTTGGACAGATAGTCCATGCGGTCGGTGAGGGTCGTCACTTGGTGCCAGTTGAGCGCCTCGGCCTGCTTCTCGATGCCCGTGTGAAGATAACCGATGTCCGGCCGGGCGTTGACGATTGTCTCGCCGTCCAGTTCGAGCAGGATTCGCAGAACTCCGTGAGTGGACGGGTGCTGCGGACCCATGTTGAGGGTCATGCGCCGCGGCTGTGGGGTCTCCACCTTCCCGCTCACGCCTTCGAGTTCAACCGCGCTGCCCGCCTGTGTCTCGCTCATCTTCTTTCCCGGCCTCTATTCGTTCTGATAGCTGTACTTGTGCCCGTGCACCGGAAAATCTTTACGCAGCGGGTGTCCGTCCCAGTTCTCCGGCATCAGAATCCGCCGGAGATCGCGGTGCCCCGCAAACCGGACGCCAAACATGTCAAACGCTTCGCGCTCGTACCAGTCGGCGCCCTGCCAGACGCCTGTCACCGTCTCGACCACGGGCGCATCGCTTCGCAGCGCCACCTTCAGTTTCAACCGCTCATTCCGTTCAATGCTGTGCAG
>JACADU010000346.1 GCA_013388415.1 Bryobacteraceae bacterium | reverse complement strand
GGCCCAACTGTGTTTGGCCAATGGAAAGTCCCGGTGTTCGAAGGCCACTTTTGAGCCGTACCTGGGCAAAAGCTTTTCGTCGAGCATCTTCCGGAAGGCGGCGCAGTCGGAACACTGGAGGTCTTCGTAGATCACGACGCGCACGGGGCTGGAGGGATTGCCTTCGACGCGAGTTGGAGGCGCGGCAAGACCCATGCCCGCGGAAATCATCAAGAGAAGAGGATGCAATTGGAGCCTCCTTGGACCGCTCCCTGGCGGCCGCGGCTTCGCATGGCCCGGCTGCGGCTCAGCGACCGGCTTCATCGCCGCCTCGCAAACGTTTGAGTAACGCCGTTGCGACCGCCTTGCCGCGGGCAAGCGCTTCTTCGTAGGCTTCGGCGCGCTCCTGCGGCGAGAGGCCGTAGCCGATGCGATAGATCCGTTCGAGGGTCAGCCCGGCGACGTAGGTCCCGGCGAAAGCGATGGCCGCCTTCGGGATGAGACCGCCGCCGAATGGGACCTTGCCGGCCAGTTGACGCGCAACGGTCCGCCAGCCCCATGCGCCGGCGACGATGGATCCGATTTCGCTGCGCTGTTCCCTGAAACCGACGGCGCGGCCACTGGCGGCGGCGAGGAGGAAAGCCATGTGGATCTGATTGGCGGTGAGAACCGCGGTGTCCGAGGCGAACTCGCCGACCGCCCAGGGCAGCTCGGCGAGGCTGGGGACGATGTTGGGCAGCGCGGTCACAAGGCTAAACAGGGCGTTTTCTTTCGATGTTTTCGATATGGCCCTATCGACGACGGCCTCGCGGAACGGCGGAAACAGGCGGGCGAGCGGCAGGCTGTATTCCTCGCGCCCAGTCAGGACCGCCTTGACAAGCCGCTCCGGGTGGAGTGGATCAAACGCGAAAGCGTCCCTGCCGGACACCCAGCTTTCAGGGGGCAGCGCGCCGCGCTCGTGGAAGACGAGGTGGAACTTGCCGCTTGTGCCGGGATCGCACTCGCGAACCAGCAACTGGCTGACCTGCATTCGGCGCTCGGTGGAGACGGATGCAGGCAAGAGCCAGTCTTCCATGGCCGCGTAGGCCGAATGATGGTCGGCGACCAGGAGAATTCGCAAGGGCCGCTCGGCCTGGCTGCGGATTTCGTCTGGATGCAACCGGCTGAGAGCCTGCTTCACCTGGCTGATGATGGGAATCGGCATGGGCTCATGAGAATTGCCTGTCAGGCCGCATGGCGCCGCAGGCGCGCATGACGACCCGCAATTCTCTCTGCCATTCTACGGCAAGGCCTACCCGGGTTACCTCGACTTCCTTCGAAAAGAAGGAGAGGATGGCCTCTGTGGAGGGGTGAAAGTACAACGCCGGGGCGACCAGAAACAACCTGGGCGGCAGGGAGGCGACGGTGAGGCCCGGGAAGTAGCCGGCTTGCGAGAATGCGCCCGAGAGGGCGTGATGGCGGACCTGGATCCAATAATCGAGGGCCTGGATGGGGAGGTGCGGGTCTTCGGAGGCTTTGAGCTCGAGCACGGCGAGGCGGCCCGAGGAGTCGATGGCCAGCAGGTCGAGGACGACGCGGTCGCAGGCGGCCCACTCGATGACCTGTCCGTAGAGCGGGCTGGAGCGGAGGCGGGCGTCGATGGCGGTAGGGTTGCTTCTGACCATCTGTTCGAGCCATGCTTCGGGCTGGCGGCGGTACCAGGGGTGATTGCGGTCGCTTGCACCGGGGGCGCGCAGGGCGGCGAGTTCTTCGGCCGCGGCCAGCAGGTCGGCTTCGGAATGCGCTCTGCGCGGCGAATCCACGCCTGCATACCAGGCGCCGCCGGTCAAGCGGGCGAATTCCAGCCCGCGAATCTGGAGGCTGAGGGCGCCGTGACGGGCTTGGGCAGCGACGTCGCCGCGGAGCATGACGCGGCGCGCCCAGTGATCGAGGAAAGGCTCGGCGGCAGTGCAGGAGGCTGGGGGGAGATCCTGAATGAGGTTGCCGTTGTCGCTGGAGTCCACTGCGGCTTCATGGCCGTCATCGTCATAGGCGAAGATTTCGACCGGGGCTGTCAGATGGCGCGTCCTGAGGCGGGTGACCGCGACGGCATCGGCCGGCAGGAAGAGGGCGAGTCCCAGAACAGGCGTTTTCTCGCGGCGTCTGAGGTAATCGAGCCAGATGAGACCGAAGGTGAGCGCCCGGTCGCAGTGTTCGCGGGCGGAAGGAGCGGCGAGGACGGCCCACGCGGACTGGCCGCGGCGGATGAGGGCGCGCGGGAAGACCGGGGAGAGTGTGTTTTCGAGGTCGGCTCCAGCGGTGATTTCGTGGACGCGCCAGGCGGGGAATTGCCGGCCGAGCCACCGGCGGAGGCGCTCGCGGAGGAGATGCCTGGCGGCGCTGCGCAGCGACGGCGCGGCGCGTGGAGCTTGCAGGTCGACGAGCTCGAGCAGGCCGTTGCCGCCCCCGAAGGACTCGAAACGGAGAACGAGCCTGCCTTTTGAAACCGATTCTACGGCGGTGATCCGGCGGGCGAGCGTGCGGCGTTCGTCCCAAGCCTCGATGAGCAGCCCGCGGGAGTGCGGCTGGAGGCGGAAGGATCCCGCGCGCAGCGCGATGGGCTGGTCGCCGGGATGGAGGAGGGCGGGTTGAAGGGCGGCGCGCAGAAACTCTTCCACGCGAGCGGCCACTGCCTGGACAGGCATGGCCGGCCCCGCCTTCTTGTGAGGCAAGGAGGCTTCAGGGCGATCCGAGCCCATTATAGAATTCAACTCAGGTGGTGCAACCAGCGACAGGGCACAGCTTGCGGCTTCGGATCGAGGAGGTCGAGGCGCGGATTGCCGCCGCGTGCCGGAAGGCCGGACGCGAGCGGGATTCGGTGTTGCTGCTGGCGGTCACAAAAGTATTCCCGGCGTCGGCGATTGTTGAAGCGTATTCGTTCGGTCTTCGCGATTTTGGAGAGAACTACGTTCAGGAATTCGAAACCAAGGCGCCTTTGGTGCGGTCGCTCGACGGCGCCCGCTTTCATCTTATCGGCCATTTGCAGTCGAACAAGAGCCGCCGGGCGGCCGAATTGTTCGACACGGTTCAGACGGTGGACAGCGAGAAACTGGCGCGGCGGCTGAACGAGTGCGGCCGCCCGATGGACGTGATGATCGAGGTGAAGCTGTCCGAGGAAGCTTCCAAGCACGGGTGCGAGCCTGGGCAAATCGGGGCGCTGATCTCCGCCATGCGTCCGTTCGAGTATTTACGATTGCGCGGCCTGATGACGATGCCGCCGTGGTCGGACGACCCTGAAACCGCGAGGCCGTACTTCAGGCGGCTGCGGGCGCTGGCCGAGGAGCACGGCCTGAGGGAGCTTTCGATGGGAATGTCGGGGGATCTGGAAGTGGCCATAGAAGAGGGTTCCACGATCGTCCGCGTGGGGACGGCGCTGTTTGGCTCGCGGCGGGTGGAGTGAGGCGATCCGGCGAAACCGATGCGCTACCTGGCTGCGATTCTGATTGCCGCCGCGGCATGGGGCCAGAGTGTCACTCACTGGCACGTGAAGATCCCGATGCGCGACGGCGTGCAGTTGTGCGCGAACGTGTTTCTGCCGGGCGGGTCGGGCGCCTACAGCGCGGTGCTGCTGCGCACTCCGTACGGCAAACCGGACCAGCCCGCTGGAGGGATTCAGGCGTTTCTTCGGGCAGGTTACGCGGTGGTGGTGCAGGACGTGCGAGGGCGGCGGCATTCGGGGGGGCGGTTCCGCCAGTTCGATCAGGAGGAGGCGGACGGATACGACACGGTGAGTTGGATCGCCCGGCAAAGCTGGTCGAACCAGCGCGTCGGGATGTTCGGGAACAGCTACCCGGGGATCGCGGCTTGGCGGGCCGCGCTTTCGAAGCCGCCGGCGCTGAAGGCCCTCGCCATCGCGGTTGCGGGCGGAGACGAGTATCTGGACCGGTTCTATTCTCCCGGGGGCGCGCTGAGGCTTGCTCACCGGACGCGTTGGATGGCGGAGAACTACACTCCGCCGGGGCGTCCGGTGGCCGACTTCCGCAAGACCGTTCTGTGGCTTCCGCTGCGCACGGCCGATATCGCCGCGACCGGATCCCGGGTCGATTTCTGGCGGGCGGCGATGGACCATCCGTCGTACGACGAATACTGGAGCGCGCGGAGCACGAGCGCGCGCATCGTTCACGCGGCATTGCCGGCGCACATCACGGCCGGGTGGTACGACCCGTTTCTGGAGAGCGATATCGACATGTACCTGCGGATCCGGCGCGCAGGGAAACCGGCGCGCATGCTCATCGGACCGTGGGGGCACAGCCCGGGCCAGCCCATGCAGAACGGTTTTTTCGGCGGCGAGCCAATGCCCTCGCCGCGGATGGCGGAGGTCGCGTGGTTTGACGCTTTCCTCAGAGCCGTGGCCGAGGCGCCGGCGTCTGTGGTGCGGTATTTTCTCATGGGGGCGAACGAGTGGCGAGAGAGCCCGGCTTGGCCTCCGCCCGGCGCGGAGATGACTCCGCTTTACCTCTCCTCGAAGAAGGGGGCGAACTCGCTCGCCGGCGACGGAACGCTCGAAGAGCGGCCGCCGGCGGCGCCGGGAGTTGAGAAGTTTGTCTATCACCCGCGCAACGCCGCGCCGACAGTGGGCGGGGCGCTATGCTGCAATTTCAAACTGCATCCGTGGGGTCCGCTCGACCAGCGGGGGGTCGAAAGCCGCCTCGACGTCCTGGTTTTCACTTCGGCGCGGCGGAAGCGTCCGCTGGATATCGCGGGGATGGTGCGCGCCGTGCTGTTCGTTTCCTCCGACGCGCGCGATACGGACTTTACGGTGAAACTGGTGGACGTGGCGCCGGACGGCAATGCCCGCATCCTCAACGACGGCATTCTGCGGCTGCGCTACCGGGATGGACTGCACAAGACGTCCCCCTACACTCCCGGCGAAGTCGAGCGGATCGAGATCCTGCTCGGGTCAATCGCTCACCGGTTCTTGCCGGGGCACGCGATCCGGCTGGACGTTTCATCGAGCAACTTTCCTCGATTCGACCGCAATCTGAATACGGGCCGGCCGCAATCGACGGAGCGCGAAATGCGTCCGGCGAAACAGGCCGTTTACCGTTCGGCGGAACGGCCTTCGGCGCTGATTCTGCCGGTTCTTCGCGGAGGCTAAAGCGTGCGTCCATTCGCGATCCGATGACGGCTTTGCAGCCGGCCTCAACGGCTCCCGAGCCGGCGAACACGCGTTGGAGGCCCAAGGCCGGGTAGCGCATACGCTTCAAGTTGCACGCGAAATCGTCGGCCTCGGGGCGGAGCCTCAACAAGCACGCCGCCGGCTGCTTGCCTCAACGGATTCCGCAACCGCGATCTGCAAGCCATCTTCTTATCCCGCCACGGCCGGGCGGGTACAGAAATACTCCAACGCCTTCACCGCCATCATCCACTGTGGCAAAGCGAGACGCCAGGCCCACTTACGATCTCACCCTGTTTGGGCTCAACCATGGAATCATCGGCCCGGCGCAGTGCTCTCATCTGGTCGCGGCGGTGATCGCCAGCGCCGTAATCCTCACCGCCATCGCGAACGCGCGCTTCATGCCGCGGCGCCTGCTGCCGGGGTAGGAGCTTGAACTCGGAGACCCCGTCTACGGTGAGCCGGTAGGAAATCTTGACACATGACAGAGAGCAAAGACCGGTGGATCAGGCTACTGTATGTAACGGGGCGCGCCGTCCCCGGCCACATCTCCTGTGCCGGGGGCGGCGCCAGCCGCGAGACACTAGCGGAGAAGGAGACTCGATGCTGAGCAAGGGTCCAGCGAAAAAGGTCACGATCTTCATCAATGAAGACACGCAGCATCACATGACCGCGCTGCACGACGCCATCATGACATTTCTCATGAGCAAAGGCGTTTCCGGAGCTACCGCCACCCGCGCTTACTCCGGATTCGGCGCCCACCAGATGCTGCATACCCCCAAAATCGAGGTGATGTCCTACTCGCTCCCCATTCGGATCGAATTCGTCGAACGGCCCGAAAAAGTGGACGAGGTGTTGCCGACACTTTACGAGATGGTGACCGACGGCCTCATCGAAGTGCAGGACACCACTGTCGTGAAACTCGCCAGGAAAACACCGAAACCCCAGCCTCAACTGCCGCATGAACGGGTGCAGCGGCGCGCCGTTCTGCTTCGGGTCTTTATGGGGGAGGCCGACCGCTGGCATGGCGAGCCTCTCTACGACGCGATCGTCAAGCGCTTGCGGATGCTTGAGGTCTCCGGCGCGACCGTGTACCGCGGCATCCTCGGCTATGGGGCGAAGGGCCACGAGCACAAGAGAAGTTTCTTCCATCCGATGCGGGATCTTCCGGTGATGATTTCGGTGATCGATACGGAGGAGAAGATCGCGGAAGCCGCCCAAGTGATCGAAGGAATGCTGGAGGATGGACTGATTGTCCTGTCCGAGGTGGAAATGATCCGCCTGGTACGAAGCCATACAGTGACGGAGGCGCCCGATGCTGCAGGGCCATCACGCTAAGTTGCTTCGGAT
>JACADU010000400.1 GCA_013388415.1 Bryobacteraceae bacterium | reverse complement strand
GCCGGGAGTGCGAGGAAACGTCGGGCGGGACCCAGGAATCAACCAGCCGGGAGTCGCGGGAAACCGAGGAGCAGGAGGATCGGCCCGGCAAGCCCGGGCAGTCGCCGATCCCGGCATCAACCAGCCGGGAGTGCGAGGAAACGTCGGGCGGGACCCTGGCATCAACCAACCCGGAGCGGCTGGGAACCGCCGCCGCTAATCCTTCACGCTATCGGCCTCTCTGCCAGATGAAGTTGTAGGAAACCCCGATGGACCGCATATCGGATCCGACACGCGCGATCACGTTCCGGAAGTAGACGACTTTGATCGCGTGCCGCGGATGGAGGGTCCATCCCCAAGTCGCGCCCAATCTGGTGTTGCCCTGGTAGTCGGCGTTGTCTTTGCCGTCAACCTGAGTTCGCCCCCCCCCGTGTAAACGTTCCAATCCATTCCTGCCCACATTCGGCGGGGGAGCGATCTTTATACTTCCCGCCGGCGCGCCGAAGATGTTCATCGCGTATCGAAGGGTCACATCGCCAATCCCTGAATAGCGGGTGAGGATCTGCGCACCGTCCAGACTGGACTCGCCTTCCGCCACGACATACGGCACACAAGCCAGGATCTGCACGGTGCGGCCGGCGAGCCCCAATGTCTGTCCGAAGGCGAGTGTGGAGGTGTGCGCATTGAATTGCACGTCTTCCAGCGCCAGGCCCGGATCGACGAGCAATCCGCCTCTGTTGTTCGCGTAGCTGATTCCGAAGTAGTTGAGACCGACCGGAGCAGGAAGGTGCGCACGAGGCTGCAGTTCCTGGGCGGCGGAACAGGCCGCGAGGCAGGTCGAAGCTCGCCATGCCCGCCGTCAGCCCTGTTCACGAAGGCCGGTCTCCTCCTGCTTCAGATTGTCATCTCGCCAGCAGAGTCCAAACCGACACAAGTCCCCCGACCGCCAGGAGCATCGCAACGGTAATGCTCAGTGGCCAGGGGGACAGCACGGGTGTTTCGTTCCGGCTAAGCCTGCGTAGCGTGCGCAAGTGAGAGAGTGCTGCCAGCACCGTGGAGGCAATGCCGAGGAACACGAGCGCAAACCCGAAACTGATCGCGCCCTCGTGTAAATGAACGGCCTCAGGGCCCGGCGACTTCTCTTTCAGGGTCCGAAAGAACCCCACAGTGCCGAAGCCAAATGTCGCCATGGTCAGAGTGGTTCGAATCCAGGCCAGTGTGGTGCGGTCGAGCGCGAGTTGCGTTCGGAACTTCGCCAGGCCGGTGCGGTCACGCGCCAACTCCGTATTCACCGGGCCGGCAGGCTGCTGATCCATCTGGTCCTGCCAGGTTCCACCAGTCCTACTTCTATTTCTTCAGCCTTCCCATGCCCTCGATCAGCGGGTGCCATCCGACCACGAGGGAGACCATAAAACGATCCATGCGCATATCCGTGGGGGCGCTATCGTTCACCGTCGACTTGTAGCCGAAGGTGAGACCCAGGCTGTCGTTGATCTGATAGCCGAGCGTGAGTCCGAAGCCCAGGTTGTTGAGCTTCTCTCCGGCGACGCCGTTGATGCTCGCCTGGCCTCCGTAGTACCACGTCCCGTCGAGCGACCCCCAGAAGCTCTCCGTGAAGTCGCGCGTCAGGTGCCCGTCCACCTGAAACATCGGATCCGTCTTCATCGTCTGTCCGACGTAGTTGCTGTTGGTCCCGAACCACCACAACGTCGGCAGAAATTCCACGGTCGTCCGGCGGCCCGGCACCCACGGACCCAGTTGCCACACGATCGGCGCGCCAACACGCCCGTACCAGCGGTTCAGCCCCAGGTTCAAAGGCTGGCTGCTGTTGTACTCACCGATTGGAAACGCCAGGTCGGCGAGCAGGTCCACCGAGAACTTCGGCTCATACCGCAATAGGTCGGGGATGTTCTTCTGCGCCTTCGCGCCGAGCACGTTGATGTCGAACTCGATCATCGGGTCGCCAAATCCCCGTGACGACTGATTGAACGTCCTCCCAGCCGTTGTCACTTCCCCCGAAATTCTGCCCATGGGCAGGATAATCGCAGCCAGCGCCGAACGGTTCTTCAACGCGAACGTGCGCGCATAACCTGCCAGTGCCATTGTCGCGTTCACGTTCCCTCCTGCCATCACCATATGCGACGGGTCAAAGGGGTTCGTATTCCCGCTAATTGACTGGGCCATGAGCGGTACCGCATTCGCGTTCGACAGTGACTTCCAGTAAAAGCGTGGCGGCATCTGGCCCTGAGCCTGCTGTGGGCAGACTGCGCCCAGGGCGAGCATCGCCGCCACAGCAAACCGCATACGATCAACCTGTTTCATCGAACCTCCTTCAGTTCCCAAGAGGGACCCATACTCGTTCTTTCATTCCCGGGCCGGAGACGCTCAACGCTTCTTGGGCTCAGCCATCATGTCCTTGGGCGGAATGAACTGCCTCTTGTTGATGAGCGGCGGGAAGCCGGCGTCGACAGGGACGCGCGGCGGAAGCTGGTCTTCCTGGGTCTCGAACACTGAGCGGCTGGGCAGAATCACATTGTTCGTCCGGACATAGCCGTCCCACAGAGCAAGCAGTTCCTTCAGCTTGTCGGG
>JACADU010000399.1 GCA_013388415.1 Bryobacteraceae bacterium | reverse complement strand
GCGCGGGTCTTCCCGGCCGGCCCGGTCCAGGCGGTCCGCCGCGCCCGCTGCGCGGACGGGGTCCGCACCCCACGGCGCCAGTTCTGGAGCCGCCGCCGCCCACCACGGACACGCGCGGCCGCGATGCAGGCCGAAAGCGCGGTCCGCAGCATGGCCGGGAACGCGACACCGAAGGAAAGCTGAAGCCGCATTTCGCGCGGCGGCAGGAAGTCATCGAGCTTCCTCCCATCGACCGTGAGATCACCATCAGCGACGGCATTACCGTCAAGGAGCTCAGCGAGAAGCTCGGCGTGAAGGCCAACCTTCTGATTAAGAAGCTGGTGGACCGCAAGATCTTCGCCACCATCAACCAGACGATGGACACCAAGCTCGCCGAAGAGATCGCGCGCGAGTTCGGCGCCTCCACGGCCAAGATGACCTACGAGCAGGAATCGGTCCAGCAGATCGATCTGACCGAGATCGACGTCGATCGCGAACCCCGCCCGCCCATCGTCACCGTGATGGGACATGTCGACCACGGCAAGACGAGCCTCCTCGACGCCATCCGCTCCGCCAACGTGGCCGAAGGCGAAGCCGGCGGCATTACCCAGCACATCGGCGCCTACCAGTTGGAGCTGAACGGCCGCAAGATCGTGTTCATCGTTACGCCCGGCCACGAAGCGTTTACCCGAATGCGCGCCCGCGGTTCAAAGGTGACCGACATCGTCGTTCTGGTCGTTGCCGCCGACGACGGCGTCATGCCGCAGACGCGCGAAGCCATCGACCACGCACGCGCCGCCAAGGTGCCGATCATTGTGGCGATCAACAAGATCGACAAGCCTGACGCCCAGCCTGAACGCGTGAAGCAACAGCTCACCGAGCTCGGGCTGATGCCTGAGGAGTGGGGCGGCGATACGACGTTCGTCCCTGTCAGCGCCAAGCAGAAGCAGAACATCGATCTCCTGCTGGAGATGATCCTGCTGGTGGCCGACATGCAGGAACTCCGCGCCAACCCCGCCCGGCCTGCCGTGGCTACTGTTCTCGAAGCGCAACTGGATCGCGGCCGCGGACCTGTAGCGACAATCCTCGTGCGCAACGGCACGCTGCGCGTTGGAGACCATTACCTCTGCGGTTCGGTCTTCGGCCGTGTGCGCGCGCTCTATGACGATCGTGGCAATCAGGTCAAGGAAGCCGGTCCGTCGATGCCCGTGGAACTGCTTGGCCTGGAGTCCATGCCCGAGGTCGGCGACGCCGTTCAGGTGGTCACGGATCTGACCAAGGCCCGGCAGATCGCCGAGTTCCGCGAGCAGAAGGCCCGCGAGATTCAGCTCGCCAAGACCCGCGTCACGCTGGAGCAGTTGCACCGGCAACTCCGCGAGGGCGAAAAGAAGGAACTCAACATCATTCTCAAGGCCGACGTCGGAGGCACGGCGGAGGTCCTGTCGGACACGCTTCAGAAACTATCCAACGACAAGGTCTCGATCCGCGTCATCTCCTCGGGAGTCGGCGCGATTCGCGAAGGCGACGTCTCGCTGGCTTCGGCCTCGGACGCGATCATTATCGGCTTCAACGTGCGGCCGGAGCGAAAAGCCGCCGAAATGGCCGAGCAGGAAGGCGTCGACATCCGCCTCCACACGATCATCTACGAACTGACCGACGAGCTCAAGAAGGCCATGACGGGCATGCTTGAGCCCGTCTTCCGGGAGCACTACAAGGGCCGCGCGGAAATCCGCGAGACGTTCCGCATCTCCAAAGTCGGCACGGTTGCCGGCTGCTACGTCCAGGATGGCGTCATTTCGCGCGACTGCCAGATTCGCCTGCTGCGCGACAACATCGTTGTCCACACCGGCAAACTCGCCTCGCTCAAACGGTTCAAGGACGACGCGCGCGAAGTGAAGCAGAACTTCGAGTGCGGCCTGTCGATCGAGAACTTCAACGACATCAAGCCTGGCGACATCATTGAGGCGTTCGTCATGGAGAGGGTCGCTCCAGAGCCGCCCGTTTAGGTCGAATGGCCGCCGTCGGCAAACTGACGCTCGAATTGGAGCTCAACGAAGCGCAATCGCTCAAGGACAAACGTCATTGGGTCCGCGGCGTGAAAGACCGGTTGCGCGCCTCGCACAACATTTCCGTGAGCGAAGTGGAGGATCACGGGCTCTGGAACCGTTCGATGATCGTCGCGGTCACTGTGTCAGGATCGCGCGAGAACGCCGCCAAGATCCTGGAATCCGCGGAGCGTGTCGCGGCGGGCTACCTGGGCCCCAATCTGGTCGCCGCCACCATCGACTGGCTGGAATAGGATTGATAGCTGAGCATGGACGAGCTGAGATCGGCGCGAGTGGCGGAGCGAATGCGGGAAGAACTCTCCGAGCTGATCCGCTTCGAGTGCTCCGATCCCAGGCTGGCGGACGTGGACGTCACCAGCGTGGTGGTGAGCCCGGATATGTCTCGGGCCGATGTCTTGGTCTCCTTGCCAGCCGGCGCCGCGCGGCGGGAAACGGCGATGCAAGGACTGTTGGCGGCAAAGCCTTACCTGCGGCGGCAGATGGCGGAGAGGATTGAGCTCTTCAAGACGCCGGAACTCTATTTCCGGCCGAACGCGGAGACTCTTCTGGCCGGTCCGTCGTTGAACAAGCTGATGCGCCGGATCCGGCGCGGGCGGCCGAGGGAGTAGACGCGCTACTGCAATGCTCGCTCAATTGCCGCCGCGAGCTCTGGCGAATCGGGCTTGACGCCGGGTTCAAACCGTTCCACCACCTTGCCATCCTTGCCGACCAGGAACTTGGTGAAGTTCCACTTGACGTCGCCTCCTTTGGCGGCGGTGAGGTACTGGTACAGTGGCGTCATGTCGCTTCCTTTGACGCTCACCTTGGACAGCATAGGGAATGTGACATTGTACTTGCGCGAGCAGAACTGCTTGATCTCCTCGTTGGTGCCCGGCTCCTGAGCCCCGAAATTGTTGGCCGGAACGCCGACAATGACGAAGCCCTTGGCTTTGTGGCTCTTGTAAAGCGCTTCCAGCCCCTCATACTGCGGCGTGTAGCCGCACTTGCTGGCGACATTGACAAAGAGCACCACCTTGCCCTTGAGCGACGCCAGAGGCATCGGCTTGCCGTCGATGTCGTTCATTGTGAATTCATAGATCGAATTGGCCGCGGTCAGGTTCATGGCGAGTATGCCTGTGAGGAATAGAGTCGCAGACAGCTTCATACGGAGAATGATGCAGCCAGGAAGGCTTCGGACTCATTTGAATCGGCGGGCGAGCAGAGGCCGCAGGACGGGCTCACGGAACATGGTGATAGAGTCTGTAGCCGGGAAGTTCCGCCACCAGGCGGTAGCTGCTCAGCCAACTTTTCAATTCAGGGATGAGGAACGGATCGAGCGCGGGATTGTAGGGGGACAATCCGTCGGCCAGCCACTCCGGCTGAGGCATCTCCGCCAGTTTCGCCCGGTTCGCCCGGGCGATGTCCTCGCAGGTGGGCTTCGAGGAAGAAAGGTGCCTGTCGGCCAGCACGCCGTTGAGGGGCTGGGAATCGAGAAACGGCGTTCCGGCATGGAGCCCGGAGAGAACGAACAGTTCGGGACGGTAGCCCCAGACGAGCAACCGTCCTCCTTTCAGGCGCCGCGCCGCTTCGCGCGAACTCTCAAACATGGCGAGGTCCCGCCAGGCGTGCCTCTGGCCGCGCCAGGTTTCAAGGCCTAATTCGGCGTACCGGGGGCCGAATCGCGCCAGAGGGATGACGAGGAGGACGGAGAAAACCAGGGCTCTTCTCCGGGGCATGGCGGCCAGGACTCCGCCAGCCGCCAGCAGCAGCGGCGGAAGCGCGTGGAAATAATAGCGCGGAAAGAACCGCATGCCGACCCAGGCGGAGAGGATGCCGATGGCGGCGGCTGCAATCCATCGCCATTCGCGCCTCTTCCAGGCGAGGACGGCAAACAGGATGGCGTGGAAGCCCGCCCAGTTCAAAGTGCGGCGGACGCCTTCGAG
>JACADU010000345.1 GCA_013388415.1 Bryobacteraceae bacterium | reverse complement strand
GTACAACGCAATGCAAGTGAAGGTGGACAAGCGGTACTCGAACGGATTTCTGCTGACGACGGCCTACACATGGAGCCGGTCGATGGCCAATGGCGGCGACGACAACGGCGGACCAGCATGGTACATCAACCCCGAGCGGAACTGGGCGCGAGCCGGATTCGACCGGCGGCAGACGTTCGTTCAGAGCTACATCTACGAGCTGCCGTTCGGCAAGGGCCGGAAATACGTGCAGTCGGGCGCGGGCGCCTGGATACTGGGCGGCTGGCAGTTGAACGGCATCCTGACGCTGATGAGCGGCAACGCGATCAACTTCAGCTCGACGGCGCCGAACAACGCGCCGGGCAATGCGCAGACGCCGAACATCAACGGCGAGTTTCGGGTGCTGGGCGCGATCAACGACAGCCCGTGGTTCGACACGTCGGTGTTCTCCGCTCCTGCTCCGAATACGTTTGGCAACGTCGGACGAAACGCGGCGACGGGTCCCAAGTTCTTCAACCTGGACGCGTCGCTTTTCCGGACGTTCGAGATCACCGAGCGGTTCAAAGCCGAGCTGAGAGCGGAGGCGTTTGCGCTGCCGAACTCGCCGAGCTGGCAGTATAACAATCCGAACACGAACGTGAACGACGCGAACTTCGGCAAGATCCGGGGCGCGGGCGGGAACAGGACAATGCAGTTGGGCATCCGGCTGCTGTTTTAGGAGCGGCCAGCGACCTGCCGCCGGCTTGGGCCGGCATTCCGCGGAGGCGGGATGCCGGCCTTTTTCTTCCGGGCCGATTGCATACAATCACGGAAGCCATGGCAAGCCGCCACAGTGTTCTGTATGCGTTCGTGGATCTGAAGGATCCGTTTCTGCTGACGGGGATCGAAGGGGAGAGCGCCCCGGGTCCGGTGCTGTCGATCATGGGGCGGCAGGAGTTCGGGCGCGTCTTCCTGTTCTATACGCCACAGACGGCGGGGAACGCGAGGATGACCAAGGACGAGGTGGAAGCGCGGCATCCGGGGTGCAGCGTGGAGCTGCGGTGGCTGCCGGTTTCGGATCCAAAAGATTACTCGCGGTTGATGGGGGCGCTGGCGCAAGAGATCCGCATGATCGAAGACGAGTGGGAGGGTGGGGAGAACTACATTTGCGTCTCGAGCGGAACCG
The DNA here is from genome assembly GCA_013388415.1 of Bryobacteraceae bacterium. Taxonomy (GTDB): domain Bacteria; phylum Acidobacteriota; class Terriglobia; order Bryobacterales; family Bryobacteraceae; genus JACADU01. The sequence goes on along the minus strand of JACADU010000345.1, from coordinate 9,815 downwards.
CCGAAATGCGGGCGGCGTGGTTTTTGTTGAACGCGTCAGGCATGCTGCCGGGGCGGCTCCTTCAGGTGGGCTCTCCGGCGCAGCCGCTCTTCGGGGAGGCAAACGTCAAAGAAGTGGACCTCGAGGGCGGCGAATGGGACGTGCTGCGCGATTTGGTCATGCCCCAGGAGTTTTTCGAAAGCCGAATCGAGAAGAAGGTACTCTTTCGGTTGCCGGCCCGGCCGGAAGCGCCGGCGGCGAAACTGGCGGCGGCGGCGGCCCCACCATCGGAGCTGGAAGCGGCTTTAAGCGAACTGGGCCTGTTCGTGGGTTCGGCCAAGTTGCGGTTGGAGGTGGAGCGCGCGGCGGTGGCGGCAGGCGTCGATGCGCCGGTGCTCATCACGGGCGAGACGGGGACAGGGAAGGAGTTGTTCGCGCGGCTGGTTCACAGGCTGAGCGCGCGCGCGGGACGCCCGCTGGTGGCGGTGAATTGCGCGACACTGCATGACCTGGCGGAAAGCAAACTGTTTGGCCATGTGAAGGGCGCCTTCACCGGCGCGGTCGCGGACGCGGTGGGGTGTTTTGATCAAGCCGACGGGGGGACCCTGTTTCTCGACGAGATCGGAGAACTGCCACTGGAGGCGCAGGCAAAGCTGCTGAGAGCGCTTCAGCAGCGGGAGGTGCAGCCGCTTGGTTCAAAGAAGCCGCACAAGGTGGATGCGCGCATCATTGCGGCGACCAACAGGGATTTACAGGCCGAGGTCAAGGCGGGCCGGTTCAGAGAGGACCTGTACTATCGCATCGAGGTGGTGCAGCTCCGGCTTCCGCCCTTGAGGGACCGCCGGGAAGAGATCCCTCACCTGGCGCTGGCAATCCTGAGGCAACTGAACGCGCAAAGAGACCGCGAGACGCAGATCAGCAAGAAAGCGCTGAGGCGGCTAGAGGAGCACGCCTGGCCGGGCAACGTGCGAGAGCTCGAAAACGTCATGCGGCGCTCGGTGCTCTATGCGCCGGAAGACGTGCTCCATCCGGAAGACTTGCTGATTACAGAGCCCTGCGAAACGGGCGCCGATCCGCTGGCGGCGCTGCCGGATCCTGTCGAGGGGTTTTCGCTCGAAGATTTCCTGGCCAAGGCGCGGAGACAATTGATGCTCCGGGCGCTGGCAAAGTGCGGCGGCAATCAGTCGCGCGCGGCGGCGCTGCTGGGCGTCAGCAAGCAGGCGGTGAGCAAGTTCGTTCAGGGCTGCCAAGACAACCCGTTTTGACGAAACGGTCAATCCGCGTTGACGCTTCCGGCCTCGAAATCGCTGCAATCTGTTGATTTGCCGTGTGACGCAGACTGGCAGGGGACTTGCACTTCTTCATATCAGGAGTGCAACTCATGCTGAACGAACTGACCAACCAAGCGGCACAACTGACGATTTGTGACGGAGTCAAGTATAGAAGTCTGGAAATGTTCGCGCTGGTGGATGGAAATCCGGCGGCAGAACCTGGTTACGTGACGCTCGAGGAGGCGATTGCGAGCGGCGCGGCGCGCGTGACGGAGGTGAGCGCCTCCGGCTCGGTGCCGGAGCTGCTCTTTCACAACGAAGGCAGCCTGCCGGTGCTGTTGCTCGATGGGGAGGAACTGATCGGGGCGAAGCAGAACAGGGTGTTGAACCTGACGATCCTGGCGCCGGCTCGAAGCAAGATCGTGATTCCGGTCTCCTGCGTGGAGGCGGGGCGCTGGCGGATGGCATCCGAAGAGTTCAGAGCGTCGCCGCAGATGATGTATTCGCGTCTGCGGGCGGAGAAGGTGGAGCAGGTGACCTGCTGCTTGCGCACGGAAATGGGCCGGATGTCGGATCAAGCCGCGGTGTGGGAGGATCTGGCGGCGAAGGCGGAACGGCTGGACGCGGCGTCGCCGACGGGGGCGATGTCGGAGGTGTTCGCGCGCAACAAGATCCGCGTGGAGGAGTTCGAGAGGGCTTTTTCGCTGGCTCCGGGACAGGTGGGCGTGGCGTACCGCATCGGCGGGCGGCAGTGGGGCGTGGATCTGTTCGATCACGCCCGGACGATGGAGCGTTACTGGAAGAAGCTGCTGCGGAGCTACGCGCTGGACGCGATCGATGAAGAGCAGGAGGCGGAAAAGCCCGCGGAACCGGAGGAGGTGCGGCGGCTGTTTGAAAGAGTCGCGGCAGGAACTGCTTTCTGCGAGCAGTCGCCCGGTCTGGGCAAGGATGTCCGCATGACAGCGGAAGGGTTGTCCGGAGCGGGCTTGTGGGTGGAGGGCCGATATGTTCACTTCTGCGCCTTCTCGCGGAACGGCGGCAACGGCGGGCGGCTGAAGACGCGGATGTCGATGCCGAGCCGCCGCAGGGTCTTCTGAAGGCAGTTCAGCGGCCATCAGCGCATATGGAGAAAGGCGAGGCGGAGCCGCCGCGATTTACTCGGAGACCTCAGCGAAGGTGGAGATTTCGCGGCGGAAGCCGCCGGTTTTCCAGGCGCCGTAGGCGAGACCAAACAACACCCAAACAATGCCGATGAGCCTTGCCTTCCAGTTGAGGCTGATCCAGAGGTAGAAGCAGACGGTGAAGCCGCCAGCCGGGGCGAGCAGATGATGCCAGCGGCGGGAAGCGCCGCGCGCCGGCGCCCGGAACCAATCATGGAGCAGGCTGGACAGGTTTACGCCCATGAAACCGATCAAGGCGCCGAAATTGAGCAGTTCGGCGCCTAGCTGATAGCTGATCAGGAAGGCGCCGACGCCGCACACGATTCCGATGAGCAGAACATTGCGGGAGGGGATGCGGCGGTGGGGTTCGAGGTAGCCGAAGAAGGCTTTGGGCAGAGCGGAGTCGCGGCCCATGCCGTAGAGCAGGCGTGCGCCGGCGAGCATCGCTCCGGAAGCGGAACCGATGGTGGCGACGATCAGAGTCCAGCTCATGACGGAGTAAAGCAGCGGACCGCCCGCAAGTCCGGCGACATGGATGTAGGCGGTGTCGAGGTCAGGGTAGGGTTTAGACGCGGGCCAAACGAGCTGCGCGACGTAGACTTCGATGGCGGAGAGGATGCCGATGATGAAGCAGGTGCCGACGATGGCGCGGAGGATGGTCCGTTTGGGGTCATGCACCTCCTCGGAAAGAGTTGAGATGCCGTCGAAGCCGATGTAGGTCAGCACGGCGACGGAGGCGCCGGTGGAAAGCTGGGCGACGGTGAACCGCGTGGGGTCGTAAAAGGGGATGAGCAGGTCCGCGAAAGAAAGCGGTCCGCGGGCGGCAAGGTATCTGACGCTGGCGACAACCATCCAGACGACGACGGTTCCCATGGCGGCGGCGAGCACCTCGTTTGTCCGCGCGGTGGCGCGGATGCCGCGCATGTTGAGCATGGTGAACAGCAAAGCGAAGAACAGGGCTCCAGCGGCATAGGGCACGCCGGGGAAGAGCCCGATAATCGCCTTGGCGCACCAGATGGTGCAGATCAGCGGGTTCACAATGTAGTCGAGCAGCAGGCTCCAGCCGGTGAGGAAGCCGAGTGCCGGATGGATTTCGCGGGCGACATAAGTGTAGGCGGAACCGGCGAAGGGGTAGGCGCGGGCCATGCGGCCATAGCTGAGGGCGGTGAGCATCATGGCGCACATGGCGATGAGGACTGTCGAGACAGCGTGACCGCCGGAGGCGGCGCTGATGGCGCCGAAAGGCGGCATGGGAGCAGTAGGCTGCACCATGATGACGCCCATGACGAGGAGTTGCCAGAGGCTGAGAGAACGGTCAAGGCGGACAGGCGTGCTGGTGGAGGCGCTCGACATGAATAGTGTGATTGTGCCATGGTAGAGCCGGGCGGCGTGAGGGATGAAGCTGGCTGAACGTCGAAAAAGGATCGAGCGGTGGTGGCGGTTCCGGTTGAAGGAACGGATCACGCTCGCAGGGCTGGGCTACGTTTTGGCGGTGGCGCTGACGGCGGCGGCTGCGTTCGCCTCGGCCAACAATCTGCTTTTTCTGCTGCTGGCGGCGCAACTGGCAAGCCTGCTGGTGAGCGTGTTCATCAGCCGGCTGGGGCTGGCTGGGCTGGAGCTGGACATCGAACTGCCGGATCACATCTCTGCCCGGCAGCCGGTTTCAGCGCGGCTGATCCTGAAGAACGAGAAATCGTGGATGCCTTCGTTCAGCGTGCACCTGACAGGCGTCGAGGACAGCGTCTTCACGACGGCGCTATATTTTCCGGTCATCCCGGCGCGGGGTTCGGCCGAGACGCGGGTGGAAGTCACGTTCGCAAGGCGCGGCTATCACTCGGAAGACAGCTTCCTGTTTCATTCGCGATTTCCCTTCGGGTTCGCGGAGCGGCGGGCGCACGTGACGATGAAGCACGAAGTGCTGGTGTATCCGGCGCTGGAGCCGCAGCCGGGGTTCGCGGAACTGCTCGCCGACGTTACGGGAGAGGCGCAGGCGAGGCAGCGCGGGCGGAGCCACGATTTCTACCGGATCCGCCCGTATGAGCCGAACGAGAGCGCGCGGCACGTGGACTGGAGGAGGACGGCGCATACAGGGAGTCTTCAGGTGCGGGAGTTCTCGCGGGACCAGGAGCCGCTGATCGAGGTGCTGCTGGACCTGGAGTGTCCGGCGGGCGCGGAGGAGTGGTTCGAGAAGGCGATCGAGTGCTCGGCATACCTTGTCTGGCATGCGTTGCAGAAGGGGGCGCGGGTGCGGTTCAGGACGCAGGACTTCGACGTTCGGGCGCCTATCGAGGGAGACGCCTACGTTATCCTGAAGTACTTGGCTTTGGTGGAGCCGCGCAGAAAAGCCGCAGCGCTCACCCGCGGAGGCGCCATCCCCGATGAACCGGAAAGCGTGGCCATTGTCTTCAGTGCTTCTCAAGGGCGCCTGGCGAGTGACGCGCTGGGCGGCGCTCGCCTGTTCACTCCCGTGGACAGCTTCTTCGGAGGAGAGTAAGCCGGGCGTCGTGCAATCGTCGATCACGGTCACGGAAAAGGTGACGGCGGAGGCGCCCGCGGCGATCACGCTACTCGGCACGGAGAAACTGGCGGAGATGCCGGGCGTGCATCTGGACGACCGGCTGCGTCTGGTGCCGGGCTTCTCGCTCTTCCGGCGGACATCGAGCCTGGTGGCGAACCCGACGACGCAGGGCGTGAGCCTGCGGGGCATCGGAAGCACGGGCGCAAGCCGCTCGCTGCTGCTCTGGGATGGCGTGCCGTTGAACAGCCCGTTCGGAGGGTGGATCTACTGGAACCGCGTCTCGCCGGACGAGGTGGAGGAAGTTGAGATCAGCCGGGGAGCGACCACGGCAGTGTTCGGAGACAAGGCGATGGGGGGCGCGATCGCGCTGTTCAGCCCGGCAGCGAGGGGCGGGTTCACGGCGGGCATCGAGGGAGGCAATCTCGGGCAGGTTGGCGCGCGGGGCGCCGCAGCCATGCCGCTTGGCGCGAGGTTCGCCGCGACGGCGCGGGTCCGGTTCTTCAGCATGGACGGCTACTTCCTCGTGCCGGAGGGTTCACGCGGCGCGGTCGACACGAAAGCGAATTCCCGTTTCGCTTCGGGGCAGGCGCGGCTGGACTACACGGGCGGCAAAGACCGGCTGTTTGTGCGGCTGGACACGCTCGCGGAGGAGCGGGACAACGGCACGCAACTCCAGCACAATTCCACGGGAGCGGGAACGCTGGCGGCGCAATACCAGCGGGAGGCGGGCTCGAGCGGCAGCCTGGCGCTGACGGCGTTCCATTCGAGGGAGGAGTACCGGGCGAGTTTTTCGGCAATTGGCGCGGGGCGGCAAACCGAGCGGCTGACATCGCTGCAAAGCGTGCCATCGGAGGCGGCGGGGCTCTCCGGACTCGTGAGGGGCGGCGGCACACGCGGATCGTGGGTGGCGGGCGGGGATTTCCAGCGGGTGGAGGGTTACTCGCGCGAGGCGCTGTTCCCGGCGGGTTCGAGAATCGGCGGCGGAGTGCAGACGCAAGGGGGGTTCTTCGGGCAGGGGGATGTGGCATTGCGGAGTCTGCGGCTCTATGGAGGCTTGCGCGGGCATGAGACCGGCAACGGATTCTTCTGGAGCCCGAGCGGCGGGGCGAGCGTGGGTTTCGAGAATGTCCGGGTTCGAGCTTCCGCATACCGCGCGTTTCGGGCGCCAAGCTTGAACGAGCTGTACCGCGAGTTTCGCGTGGGCAATACGGTGACGCTGGCCAACAGCGCGCTGGAGGCGGAGACGTTGAGCGCGGTGGAGGCGGGCGCTGACGCGGTATGGGGGCGGAGGAGTCTGCGGTTCACCGTCTTCAGGAATGCTTTGGAAGCGTTGATCACGCGCCAGCGTCAAAACGCGGGCGCGGCGCTGAACCGGGGCGTGGAGGCAGGCTGGCGGGAGCAGTGGCGGGCGTGGACTCTGGACGCGGCATGGTTGCTGGCGGACTCACGCTTTGCGGCGGGAGAACGCGTGCCGCAGGTGGCGAAGCATCAGGGCAGCGCGACGCTGGCGTGGTCGCGCGGCGCCACATTCGCCGCCGGCGGGCTGCGAGCCTCGTCCTTGCAGTTCGAGGACGATCGAAATCAGTTCGTGTTGCCGGGCTACGCCGTGTGGCACCTGATGGGGCGGCAGCGCATTGCCGGCGGTGTGTGGTTCGAGTTCGCGATGGAGAACGCGTTCAACCGGGAAGTGCTCGCGGGATACAGCCCCACGCCTCTCCTGGCGAGCCCGCGTCTGGTGAGGGCGGGAATCAGCTTTACTTCAAAGTAAAATTTTTGAAATCCGGTTCGTAGACGGTCACATCTGCACAAGCGTAGAGGCAGCCGCCTCAACAGTTCCTTAAAAGACAATTCGGAAAAAAAGGATGTGACCATGAAGAGGATTCTTCTCTCGATCGCCGTGTTGGCCGCCGCCACCGGGCTGGCGTCCGCGCAAAATGGCCGTGTTCGCGTTGTGCACGCCTCGCCCGACGCTCCCGCGGTGGATATCTACGTGAACGCTGGCAAGGTTCTGGAGAACCTGCCGTTCAGGGAATATAGCGAGTACCTCAGCGTTCCCGCGGGCACCTACAACGTTGAGATCAAAGTCACCGGCACCGATACGGTGGTGAAGGCTCTGAGCCTGCCGGTTTCCGCCAACCGCGACTACACCGCCATCGCTGTCGGCTATGCCACGGGCAACAAGCAGCCCGGCTTCGACGTGATGCTGCTCGAGGACGACAACACACTGCCTGCCAACAATGGCGTTAAGCTGCGCGTGGTGCATGGCGCCCCCGGAGCGCCGGAAGTGGACATCTACGTGACCAGTCCATACGAGACGCTGATGGGCAAGGACCCGGTGCTGAGCCGCGTGCCGTTCAAGGCTGCCTCCGGCTATCTCACTGTTCCGGTCGCCAGCTATCAAGCCCGCGTCGCCGTGGCGGGGACGAAGACAGTGGCCATCGACAGCCACCGTCTGGTGACGTGGAACAACATGATCCGCACCATTATCGCCGTGGATGCGAAGGGCGGCGGCGCGCCTTTCGAACTCATCGTCCTGGGCGACAGGAATTAATCGCGAAGACGAACCTGCCTGAACCTCCCCAAGCGGGGGCTGCCGAAGAGGCGGTCCCCGCCTTTTTGTTATCGTGAGAGATTCCCCACGATGACAGCGGAAGTGCCCGATATTCTGGCGCGGATCGTGTCGCGCAAACGCGAGGAAGTTGCGGCCAAGGAGCCGCAGAGGCGGAGCCTGGAGCAGAGCGCGGCGTACCAGACGCCGCAGCGCCGCGGCTTCAGGGCGATGCTCGAACGGAAGCGTCCGGCGCTGATCGCGGAGATCAAGAAGGCGAGCCCCAGCAAAGGGCTGCTGGCGGCGGAGTTCAATCCCGCGGAGAGGGCGAGGCAGTACTTTCAGGGCGGGGCGGCGGCGATTTCAGTCCTGACAGACAGGGATTTCTTTCAAGGATCTCTTTCGGACTTGAAGATGGCGCGGGCAGTGGCGCCGGTTCCGGTCTTGCGGAAAGACTTCACCATCGCGGAGATCGACGTCATTGAGGCGGCGGCGGCAGGAGCGGACGCGATTCTGCTGATCGCGGCGATTCTGGACACGCCGGAGCTCAGGCGGCTGAGAGAGCTGGCAGGGCGCTATCAGATGGCAGCGCTCGTGGAGGTGCACGACGAATGGGAACTCGAGCGCGCATTGGATTCCGGAGCGGAGATCATTGGAGTGAACAACCGGGATCTCAGAACATTCGAGGTCAAGCTGGAAACGAGCGAACTGCTGGCGGCGCGGATGCCCGCTGGGGTGCTGCGGGTCTCCGAGAGCGGCATCCACAGCCGGGAAGACATCGCGCGGCTGGCGGCTTCGGGCTATCAGGCATTCCTTGTGGGTGAGCACTTGATGAAGTCGGGCGACCCGGCGGCGGCGTTGAAGGCGCTTCAGAACGGATGAGCGTGCTGGTCAAGATCTGTGGAATTACAAACGCCGATGACGCGCTGGCCGCGGTCGAGGCGGGCGCGGACGCGCTGGGCTTGAACTTCTGGCCGGGGAGTCCGCGGTACGTTACCCGGGAGCGGGCGCGACAGATTCTGAGCGTCATTCCGGGAGGCGTGCTGAGGGTGGGCGTGCTGGTGGACGAGACGGCGGCGCCGGTGGAGGGATTGGACGTTCTGCAAATTCATGGCGAAGGGGCGCAAGTTCCCGCCGGCCGGTGGTGGCGCGCGATCGCAGCGGGCAAGGCGATTCGCGAGACAATAGAGAAGACCCCGGGTGCAGAGGCGTTTCTGGTGGACACGCCTTCGGGACAAGCGCGCGGCGGGACAGGCCGGACATTCGACTGGACGCTGGCCGCGGGTCTTGAAGCGAAAGTGATTTTGGCCGGAGGGCTGGCGCCGGAAAACGTGGCGGACGCGCTTGCGGCGGCGAGGCCATGGGGCGTCGACGCCTGTTCGAGACTCGAGCGCGCGCCGGGCGTCAAGGATCATGCTCGCATGAGGGCATTCGTGCGAGCGGTAAGGGAATGGGAAGAGAGGGCATGAGGACGATTCCACAAGCGCCGGACGCGGGAGGTCATTTCGGTCCTTACGGGGGCCGCTATGTGCCGGAGACGCTGATGGCGCCGCTCGAGGAGCTGGAGCAAGCCTACCTGGAGGCGCGGCAGGATCAGCGCTTTCAGGCAGAGCTGGCGGATCTGCTGAAGAACTACGCGGGGCGCCCGACGCCGCTGTACGAGTGCAGACGGTTGGGGGCGAAGCTTGGATTCAGGCTGTTTCTGAAGCGCGAGGACCTGCTGCACACGGGCGCGCACAAGATCAACAATTGCCTGGGACAGGCGCTGCTGGCGCGCCGGATGGGGAAGAGACGCATCATCGCTGAAACCGGAGCCGGCCAGCATGGGGTGGCGACGGCGGCTGTCTGCGCGCTGTTCGACATGGACTGCACGGTGTACATGGGCGAAGAAGACATGCGAAGGCAGCGGCTCAACGTCTTCCGGATGCGGCTGATGGGAGCGAAGGTCGTCAGCGTGGCGGGAGGGAGCCGGACACTGAAGGACGCGGTCAGTGAGGCGATGCGGGATTGGGTGACCAACGTCGAATCGACCCATTACCTGCTGGGGTCGGCGCTGGGGGCGCACCCGTATCCGATGATGGTGCGCGATTTCCACCGCCCGACGGGCGACGAAGCCCGCGCGCAGATTCTCGAGCGGACAGGAAAGCTGCCGGATGCCGTCGTGGCCTGTGTCGGCGGCGGATCGAACGCGATCGGCATCTTCTAGGCGTTCCTCGAGGACGAGGGCGTCAGGCTGGTGGGCGTGGAGGCTGGAGGACGGAGCGGCAAGCTGGGCGACCATGCCGCCCGATTCGAGGGCGGGGCGCCGGGCGTGCTCCAAGGCGCCTACAGCTACCTGC
>JACADU010000430.1 GCA_013388415.1 Bryobacteraceae bacterium | reverse complement strand
CTCTGCCACGTCCGGCATCGGCAGACCCTGAACGTCCCGCAACACGACGACTTCGCGGAGCAGCGGCGGAATGCGGCCAATCTCCTGATGCAGAATCTGGCCCATTTCGGTTTGGGCCATCGCGTCTTCCGGCGAGGGAGCTTGGTCGGGCAGCTCCAAAGTCGCCACTTCTTCCCCGGCGACACCTTCGTCAATATACAGAAACTTGGCCCGCCGGTCCTTTCTGAGCCTCATCAGGCACTGGTTCACCACGATCCGCGAAAGCCATGTCGAAAACTTCGCATCCTGCTGAAATTGGCCGATGTGCTCAAACGCCTTCCAGAACGCGTTCTGCACCTCGTCCTCGGCATCCTGCACATCCCGCAGGATGGACATGGCCAGCCTCTTGCACGTCGTCTGGTGCCGTTCGATCAACTCCGCAAATGCGGCGTTGTCTCCGTTTTGAGCCTTCACAACGAGCTCATCGTCCGCGATCCCCGCAAAGACCTGATTGTAGATCCGCATCGGAAGCCTGCTTTCTCTCAGCGTTCCCTCTGTTCGCCGTCCTCCTGAATCGCTGCTTGCGGTGTTCATGAAGGATGGTTCACCCTCAACGGTATCCCAGGTCGCATCTGTCTGTATAGGCATTACTAAAACTGACTTCAGTGATAGAAAATGATTGGCATAGAGATTCAGCAATGATAAAACAAGATGTAGTGGAGCAAGAAACAGGCCCTCAGACAGTCCGCCGGATCCTCGGAAGTTACGACCTCGGCCGGAAGCTCAGGCAGCTTCGGCTGAGAAAAAAGCTTGGATTGGTCGATCTTGGCAAACACACCGGGCTATCGGCCTCGATGCTGTCGCAATTGGAGAACGGCAAGCTGGTTCCGACGCTGCCGACGCTGGCGCGGATTGCCATGGTGTTCGACGTCGGATTGGACCACTTCTTTAGTGACAGAAAAAAGAACGCGCTCTTCAACGTCGTTCGCGCGGGCGAGAGGATGCGGTTTCCCGAGCGGGCGGACGCTCCGGATCCGGCTTGGTTCTTCGAATGCCTTGCTTTTTCAACGCAAGAGAAGAGTCTCCAGGCATACCTGGCGACATTCGAACCCCGGCCTCCGCACAAAGTCGTCGAGCACGTTCACGACGGGGCGGAGTTCCTCTACGTCTTGGAGGGAGAACTCGCCATCCGCTACGCCGAGGAGGAAACCGCGCTCAAAGCGGGGGACAGCGTCTACTTTGACGGATCGCAGCCGCACGGCTATCGTTCGATGGGTGAAGGCGAGGCTAAAGCGATTGTGATTACCACTCCCCCCCGTCTTTAGGACAACCGGGCCGAACTGATCGTCTTTTGCACGGGCCGCAATGCTAGAATCAGCGCAGCCCCGCCTGATCTTTCTGGATCAAGCGGTAGAGATTCGAGGAGGTTCGATGAAAGCTTTGCGTTTGCTGCTGCCGGTGGCCACACTTCTGGCGGCGTTCTTTGCCACGAGCGGCGTTTCTTTCGCCACCAAGGAGATCGGGAAGAAAGAAAAGAAGCCGTGCACCACTTGCCACACCAAGGGCAAGGAGTTGAATGACGTCGGCAAGTTCTACAAGGAAAAGAAGACTCTGGAAGGTGCTCCCGAGAAGAAGTAGCCTTTCTTCCCGAGTGTTGAGATCGAGCCTGGCGGGTGCATCCTGCCGGGCTCTTTGTTTGTTGACGGACAGGTGAGAGTTTGAGCCGGCTGAGGGCACTAAACCGAATACGGTGCCCGATCTTGTTTTGGCCTGGCTCTGCGTCGCGCTCGCGGTTTACATTCTGTTGAGCGGGCTGGACGATTTCTGGGTGGACCTCCAATGGTTCCGGCGGAAGCTGCGGCGCGGCGGAAACGCTGGATTCCCAGCCGGATCCGCTCTTGAAGGACCGATCGCCGTTTGGGTGGCTTGCTGGCAGGAGTCCGATGTGCTCGAGCGGATGCTCGAGCACAACCTGAGCGCGATTGCGGACAATGATTACCGATTCTTCATTGGCGTCTACCCGAACGACGAAGCGACGGTGGCGGCTGCGAACAGGGCTGCGAACTCAGACCCCAGAGTTCTGGTGGCCGAAGTGCCGCATGACGGTCCCACCTCCAAGGCGGATTGCCTGAACTGGATTTACCAGCGAATGCTCGTTTACGAGGAGGAGACCGGCAGGCGGCACCGGCTCGTGGTGATTCATGACGCCGAGGACCTCATCCACCCGCGCAGTTTTGCGATGATCCGCAGAGGCGTGGCCGCGGGCTATGACATGGTTCAGATTCCCGTGCTTGCGCTGCCGACCCCTGTATGGGAACTGACCCACGGGCTCTATTGCGACGATTTTGCAGAGAGCCAGACAAAGGATCTGGCGACGCGCGTCGAGATGGGCGGCTTCCTGCCGGGCTGCGGGGTGGGCACCGGCTTCAGGCGGGAGGCGCTGGATGCGTTGGCCGTAGCCGACTCCAACCGGCTGTTCGATCCCGGCTCGTTGACGGAAGACTACGATAACGGATTGCGGCTGTTCCGGAACGGCAGCCGCCAGGTGTTCCTGGATCTGTGCTGGGATGGCCGGACTCCGGTGGCGACCAGGGAGTATTTCCCGCGGACATTGATGGCGGCGATCCGGCAGCGTTCGCGCTGGATCACGGGCAATTCACTCCAGGCATGGGAGCGCTTCGGATGGGGAAGAGGCCTAAGAAGGCGCTGGGTGCAGGCCTATTTCTTCTGGCGCGACCGCAAGGGTTTGTGGGGCGCGCCGCTGGGTCTGGCGGCCAACGTGCTCGTCGCAGCGGGCGTATTCGATTTGCTGCCCGGCGAGAACAAGCGGGTTTGGGAGCAGGTTCAGTCCTTCTCCTGGTTCGAGCCGTTGTTGTGGATCAACAGCGCGTTGCTTGCCGAGCGAACCGCAGTGAGAATTTGGACGGTTTCGAGAATCTACGGCTGGGGGTTTGCGCTGCTGGCTCCCTTGCGAACGGCGTGGGGCAACTGCGTGAACACGGCGGCATGCATCATGGCCCTGCGGGCGTGGGCGCGCTGGCGGTTTCTGCGCGTTCCGCTGCGCTGGGTGAAGACCGAGCATGCGTACCCGAATCGCGAGGCGCTGGCGCCGCACCGTAGGCGGCTGGGCGAGATTCTGGTCTCCAACGGTTACTGTCCCGCCGAGGTCGTCGAGCACGCGCTCGCCTGCAAGAGCGAGGAGAGGCTCGGGGAGTACCTGTTGGAGCACGGATTGATTTCCGAGGAGGCTCTATGCGAGGCGCTCGGCTTGCAGCAGGCTCTGCCGGTCGCCCGCCTGGACAGAGCCTCGCTCCGAGGCGACCTGACCCGCTGCCTGCCGGAGAGGCTTCAGCGGGAGCACTCCCTGATTGTGCTCGAGGCGCGTGAGGGAGAACTGCACGTCGCCGCCGCGAAGCCTCCGACCGAGGCGCTGCTGGAGGAGGTGCGGCGCTGCACGCGCCTGGCTGTGCGGTTCTGGCTCGCGCCGGCGGGAGACATCCTGAGGGCCCGGGCCACGCTACAATCCCGTTCATGAGCGTGTGGAGCCCGCTGGGCGCGAGCTTGCTGTGTCTTCTGTTGTGTCAGGCGGTGCTGAACGGCCAGCAGGGCGCGGCATCCTGGCACGGCAAGCGGCCCGCCCGCACCGTGATTCGAGGCGCTTTGGTCATTGAAGGCAACGGCACGCCGGCGGCGGGTCCGAAAGACATCGTCATCGACGGCAACCGCATCGCCGCGATTGTCTCCGTTTCGCCCGAGGCGGCCACCAAGGGCGACTTGAAGAACCGGCCGCAGGCCGATGTCGAGATCGATGCCAGAGGCAAGTATGTGCTGCCCGGCTTCGTCAACCTGCACGCGCACCTTCAGGACGAGCGCGCGGGCCGCGCCATGCCGGTCGAGTACTGCACCAAGCTGTGGCTCGCCTCCGGCATCACGGCCATCCGGGATGTCGGCTCCAATTGGGAGAAGGCGAAGCTCTGGCGCGAGCGCAGCGCGTCGGGCGAACTGGCCGCCCCCAGGATCTTCCTCTATCGAGGATTGACTGCCACGGACCCTGCCGCCGCCGCCTCGCTCGTGCGCCGCTACAAAGAAGAAGGCGCCGACGGATTGAAGCTGTTCGGCCTGTACCGCGACGTCTTCCGCAGTATCGCCGAGGCCGCCGATACGGCCGGACTCCGGCGCGCTCATCACGCCGGAGTCGAGGAGACCAATGCCTGGGACGATATCGAGCTGAAGACGTCCACCATCGAGCACTGGTACGGCATTCCGGACGCCGCGCTGGCGGATCGGGTCCAGGGTTTTCCGCCCTCCTACAACTACTCGAATGAACTGGACCGCTTCCGCTGGGCGGGGCGGTTGTGGCGCGAGGCTGGCGCCGCGCGTCTGGAAAAGGTCCTCGAGGGGATGGTGAGGGCGAACGTCGCCTGGGATCCGACTCTCTCGATTTACGAGGCCAGCCGCGACCTGGAGAAGGCCCAGAACCAGCCTTATTTCCGCGAGTACCTCCATCCGTCGCTGGCCGCTTTCTTTGAACCCAACCCGGCCAACCATGGGTCGTACTTCACCAAATGGACAACCGAGGACGAAGTCTACTGGAAAGAGAACTACCGGATCTGGATGGCGGCGGTGAAGCGGTTTGCCGAATTGGGCGGATTGGTCACGGCCGGCGAGGACGCCGGCTTCATCTATCGTGTCTACGGGTTCGGCTATTCGAGGGAACTCGAACTGCACCAGGAGGCCGGATTCGCGCCCCTTAAAGTCATCCAGCACGCCACGTCGAACGGCGCCCTCGCGCTTGGCAAGGAAAATGAACTCGGAAGAGTCAGGACCGGCTGGCTGGCCGACCTGATTGTCGTCAACGGCAATCCGCTGGAGAACCTGAAGCGCCTGGCGATTCATCACGGAGGGATCGAGTGGACCATCAAGGACGGAATCCTCTATCACGCCCCGCGCTTGGCGCGGGAAGTGAGAGAACTGGTGGCCGAGGCGCGCGGCAAATGAAAAGAGGGTTTCTGGCGCTTGTTTTGCTGCCGCTTGCGGCCGCCGCGCAGGACTGGCCTCAGTTCAGGGGCAATCCGCCGATGACCGGCGCCGCCGCGAACGCTCCGCAGCCGCCCCTGAAGCAGGTCTGGTCCTGGGGCGGCGCCGAAGGCATCGATTCGAGTCCGGCGATTGCGGGCGGCGCGGTTTATTTCGGAACGCAGGAAGGCGAGCTGGTGTCGCTCGATTTCGAGACCGGCAAGCTGCGATGGAAGTACAAGGCGAACGAAGGGATCGGCGAGAGCTCGCCCGCCGTCTCCGGCGGGCTGGTCTTTGTCGGCGATCTGGCGGGCGTGGTTCATGCGGTGCGGGCAGCCGACGGCAAAGGCGTGTGGACGTTCAAGACCGG
>JACADU010000323.1 GCA_013388415.1 Bryobacteraceae bacterium | reverse complement strand
TCCACGGCCCAGGATGGGTCGCAGCTCGATGGAGAATCTCAAGTGAAGCCCCCTATGGTTGATCCTCTTCCTCTTCTTCCGACTCGGGGACCTCGAGCGGCGCGAATACAGCCCGCCTGACTCCGGGGTAGGGCGTCGACCACCCCTTGATCGAATGCCACAGAATCCGGTTCAGCTCGCCAGACGGCGCGGCATCGGGGACATCCCACCTGAACTTTGCGGACCGGACCGCGGCGTCGCGCGCCGGGCCACGCAGCGCCTTCACCTCCGGATTCCGTTCAAGCAGGTCCTGCTGCGGCTTGACGGCTGTGTAAGGCGTTGTATCCGGAGTCTCCTGGAAGCTCGCGCGCATGTCCGTGGCGATCATGTCGAACAGTGAAAGCGTCGGCAGGCCCAGGATCAGTTCGATCGTCTTCAACATGCTCTGCTGCGCGTAGAACGTCGAATCCACGTGCCCGCGGCGCGCGTAGGGGCTGATGGCCAGCGCCACGGTGCGATGCCCGTCGACATGATCGACGCCGTTCTGCGCGTCGTCCTCAACGACGAAGATCGCCATCTTTGGCCAGAAAGGCGACTTGGTGAGGCCTTCAACAATCATGCCCAGCGCGTAATCGTTGTCGGCGACCATCGCCTTCGGCGTCGAGGCGCCCGCGGCGGCGCCGAACGTATGGTCGCATGGCAGGAGCATGATGGTGAGGTTGGGCATTTTGCCGGACTTGTTCCACTCCTCGAGATCTTTCAGGAAAATCCCAGCGCGGACGACATCGGGGATGGAGTTCGTGTACGGCGGGTAGTTCCTCGCCAGGATCTTGTTCAGAGCCGCAATCGGCGCAGTGATGTTCCACTCCTTCGAGAAGTCCTCGCCCTTGCTCCATCTCGCGAAATACTCAAAGCGGCGCTGGCGCGGCTCCGGGAGGCTGCCGGCGAATTCACCGTAAACGCGAACGGTCCTGCCGCGGGCGAGCGCCAGATCCCAGAGGAAGCCGCTCGAGGAGTAGGCCAGAGGGTCGGTGCCGTCAAAGGGATAGCTTCGTCCCTGGTAGCCTGGCCAGAGGCAATAGGAAACTTCGTTTGCCTGAGTGACCCATTGGTGGCCATCGGCGCTGTTGCCGCCGGTGGCGTAGAAATTGTCGAGCAGGACGAACTGCTGCGCCAGCCGCCGCTGGTTCGGCGTCACGCTCTCGCCGAACAGAACCAGGCTCGGGTCCCCGTTTCCGCGCGGCAAGTCTCCGAAAAGCTGATCGTATGTGCGGTTCTCTTTGATGATGAAAACCACGTGCTCGATTTTCGAAGGCTCACCCGAGCGGAGTGGGACCGCCCGCGGCGTCTTGCTGAGGACCGGCGGGGCAGGCTCGGGAGTCAGAGGCAGGTGGTTATTCTCAGCGACGGCGGTCGTGTAGCTGGCCAGTTGAGCCGCATCCGGAACCGGCAGCACATGCACCGAGCCCCTGTTGGAGTGCACGTACCTTTTCGCCGGCGTTTCTCTCCATCCCGAGCCTGCGCCCAGCAGCGCCGACACCGCAAGGTGTTTGCCGTCCGCGCTCAGGGCGAGCCCGTTGGGATACCACGCAGTCGGAATCAGCCCGAGCGTCTTTCCGTTCGCAGTGTCGATGACCGCCACCGCGTTGATGCCGCCGCAGGCTGCATAGAGCCTCCTGCCATCGGCTGAAATCGCGAGCGCAGTGGGCGCGATTCCGGGAGTCCTCCGGGCGAAAGGCTCGAGCGCGATGTGCTTCAGCACTGCGTTTGCGTTCGTGTCGACAACCGTGATCGAGTCGCTGTTCGAGTTGGCGACGTAAAGACGCGCCGTGCGCTCGTGCCACGCCATGGCTGTGGGATGGAGTTGCGTGGCGATGGAGTGAGTCACCGCGCCCGCGGAGAGATCGATTCTGGAGATCGTGCCCGAAGCTGCGATGCCCCGGGCGTCCACCACAACGCGATCGGAATCCGGGGCAATGCCGGTCGGAGCCGTCGTGTCTTTCTCTCCAGGCACACGCCCGCCCCAATTGCTGACCCAGGCGACGCTCCCGGCGGCGTTCATCACCACGCCGAACGGCGCCTTCCCCGTGGGGATCTTTCTCACCACCTTCCCTGCCGCCGGGTCCGCCACCGCCAGCAGGTTCTCAGCGGTGACCGGAATCAGGACTTTACCCGCTCCCGCGGCGATCGCGCCCGCGTTGTATCCGCCAACCCCCGCCGCCACAACCGCTGGTGGATTGGCCATGGCGTCCAGCAGCACGAGTTGCCGCTTTCGCGAAACGGCTGCATAAACCTTGCCCCCGGCCGCGGCAATCCCCTGCAACCCTGCCGAACCCCCGTGAGGCTGATGACTCAAGACTTTGTTCTCCAGCCAGTCCATCCTGTAGAGATGCGTCGCATGCAGCACCCAGATTTCGTTGGGACCGGAGCCGAACACAATGCCGTTGACGCGCCCCTGAAAGACGCTGCCAACGCCCGCCGGCGTAATGTTCTGCCTTGTCGTCACCACACCCGGATCAGTGACGCTTCGAGCGGGCTGATCGATTGTCTGAGCCGCCGCCGCGCACGCCAGAATCGACAGTAGGATCAAATTCACCATGCGTCAGATGCTACCATCGCGGCGTCGTATCATGATGACAATCCCCGAAAAAATGTCAACAATGCGTGATCTGTCAGAAGTACATGGACTCATCGGATCGATGTTCGCCGGCCGCGGCGCGGAGGACTTCCGCCTCTCCGATGAGCAGGTGGCTCATTATCAGGAATACGGCTATGTGAGCGGCGTCCGCCTGCTCGACGACGCCCAGGTGGAGCAGTTGCGCGAGGAGCTTGCGCGTTTGGCCGGCGCGGCCCATCCGGGCCACGGCCTCTTCTACGAGTACCACTCGAACGAATCAACGAATCCGGATACGGTGCTCTTTCACGCCCTCGGCGCATGGCGGATCGAGCCCGGCTTTCACGACCTGTTGTGGAATCCGCGCTTCATTCGCGCCGCCGAGCAATTGTTGGGCGGTCCGGTGCGCTTCTGGCACGACCAGCTCTTCTCGAAGCCGGCCAAACACGGCGGCGTCGTCGCCTGGCACCAGGACTATTCCTACTGGACGCGCACGAAGCCTTTGGCGCACCTCACCTGATGGATCGGCCTCGACGATTCCACCGTCGAAAACGGCTGCCTCCACTACGTTCCCGGCAGCCACCGCTGGCCGCTGCTGCCCATCACGGGACTTGCCGGCGACATGAACGCCGTGCAGACGGTGCTGAACGAAGAGCAGCGCGCCGCGTTCAAACCCGTCGCCATCGAGCTCAAAAAGGGCGAGGCGTCCTTCCATCACGCGATGCTCATGCACGGCTCGTATGAAAACCGCAGCGACCGGCCCCGCCGGGCCACCGTGATCAATGTCTTCCGCGACGGCGTGCTGTCGGATTCCGACGAGGTCCTGCTCGACGGCGTGCCGCCAATTCCCGCGGGCAAGCCTATGGGCGGGCGGTTTTTTCCTTTGCTCTCGCAGCCTCGCTGATCAGCGCCGTCAACGAGCGTGCGGCGTGGTTGAGCAGCACGCCGTCCGAGCCCGATGCGATGAAGCGGTAGCCCAGATCCCAGTAATGGTCGAAGTCGGCCGGTTTTGGCAGCAGGATGCCCGCGCTTTTTCCATGCGCGCGAGCGGCTTCGCTTACACGCCGCACCGCCGTCTGGAACCGCTCATCGTCGAACTGCCCAAGAATCCCCATCGAGTGCGAGAGGTCGCTCGGGCCGACGAACAGGACGTCGGCGCCGTCGAGCGCGGCGATTCCGGCTGCGTGATCGACCGCCAATGGAGATTCAATTTGCAGGATGGTCAGCAGCCTCGGCGCGGCTTCTTCCATGTACGCGCGCATCCCGCTGCCGAACTGGCAGGCGCGATTGGCGAACGCCACGCCTCGCACCCCTTGCGGCGGATACCGCATGGCGGCAATCGCCTGGCGCGCGTCCTCCACATTGTCGATGCGCGGGAACATCACGCCGTGCGCGCCAAGATCGAGCACGCGATGCGCCCGCTGCCGCGCTGAGCCTTCCACCCGAACCACCGCGGCGCAACCCGCGCCGGCAACAGCCTGCATCTGCGCCAGCGCCTCGCGCTCTCCACCCGCGCCATGCTCGAGGTCGATCAGCAGCCAGTCATAGCCCGCCCGCGCCATGATT
This sequence comes from Bryobacteraceae bacterium, assembly GCA_013388415.1. Taxonomy (GTDB): domain Bacteria; phylum Acidobacteriota; class Terriglobia; order Bryobacterales; family Bryobacteraceae; genus JACADU01. The sequence goes on along the minus strand of JACADU010000323.1, from coordinate 1,323 downwards.
TCGGCGCACAGCGGATCGCCCAGCGAAAGAAATCCGCCCAGAACCGTCTGTCCGGCGGCGAGCCGGCTTTTGAGATCGTTGGCCATTGTAAAAGTGCCTGTCACATTTATGAGCGCCAGGCGACCGTCGTCGTCTTTCCATCCCCGGCCATGTTGCCGCCGGTCGCGCGCAGCGTGAAGGAAGCGCCCTGCGCCGTGAATCGGGCGTCCACCCAGCCCACCGGCTCGCGGTCGTTGAAGTTGTAGCCCACCGCCGGGAGGTTGATGAGCCACACCCGGTCCCATGACGTAAACGAGTAGACGTGCGAATGGCCGTAGAGAATCGCCTTGACGTGCTGGTGCGGAGCGATCACCTCAAACAGCCTCGGCGCGTCGAGCAGCGCGCCGTCGTTGTCGTCGAGCGTATGGTGGACGGCGATCACCGTGGGCGTTTTCGAAGACGATGCCAGGTACGCCGAGAGCCACTGCCGCTGAGCCTTGCCCAACAAGCCCGGCGTCGAGTTCGGCGCCACCAGCGAATCGAGGTTGATGAACCGGACGTGAGCCGTTTCAACCACCGAAACGTGACGGTCCTTGACCGCCTGCGCGCCCGCCTGCGGGCCGAATGCATCGAGGAAATTCTTCCTGTTGTCGTGATTTCCGAGCAGCGCTGCAACCGGCGTCTTGCTGCTCAGCGGCTCCAGCAGCGTTTTCAGGTTCTGATAGTCGCCCGCCAGTCCCTCCAGCCGCGCCAGATCGCCGCAGATCAGCGCTCCCTGAGGTTTGGCTGCGACAACCTCGGGGACGACGCGCTTCAGGTTGTCGTATGGCTTGAAGCCACGGTACGTGTTGGCCGTGTCCGCGGGAATGTGCGTATCGCTGAGCAGCGCCCAATGGGTCTCCGCCGGCGTCTGCGCCTGAATCGACAGCAGCGGCGCGCCCGCCGCGGCCGAGGCAAGGAACGATCTTCGGGTGATTGAACCGGGAAGAAGGAGAGGCATCGCCTCACCAGTGTAAATCGTTCACTCGGCGCGAATGGGACGGGCTTCCAAATAGCGGTGAGCCACGTACTCGTAAGAGCGTACCTGATCGTTCTTGCCCTCTGTCCGGATCAGCACCTGATAGTACGGCCCTTTCCGTCCCCGCGGCCCCTCCGCGGGGTCACCCGCAATCCGTCTCTCGAGGTCGGCCTGCGATTTCGGGTCGAGCGCGTAACGCGAGGCAGCCATCGTGCACCACGAACTGATGCCGCTGATCAGAATGAGCCGGTGCTCGGCCGATGTGCCCGGCCATACGCAGATGGTCGCGTAAGAGGTCGAGACCCCGCCCGCCCCCCCTCCCTTGG
>JACADU010000250.1 GCA_013388415.1 Bryobacteraceae bacterium | reverse complement strand
TGGCCCAAACCGAAATGGGCCAGATTCTGCATCAGGAGATTGGCCGCATTCCGCCGCTGCTCCGCGAAGTCGTCGTGTTGCGGGACGTTCAGGGTCTGCCGATGCCGGACGTGGCAGAGCGGCTTGGGATCTCCGTTGCGGCGGCCAAGAGCAGGCTGCTTCGCGCCCGGCTTGAGCTGAGAAACCGGCTTCAGAGGCACATGGGCCCGATGGCGGTGGCGCCGGCGACGGTTTGACGGCTGTCTTTCGCTTGCCTGACATGGCGCGATCGCTGAAAATGAGAGCGTCATGTCTCGATTTCTCATTTTTACCGCTGCACTGATGTCCTTCTTCCGGCTCGCCGCCCAGCGGGCGCCGGCGCCGGATCCGGTCGAAGCCAGAGTGAACGCCCTTCTGGCGCGGATGTCCTTGGAGGACAAGGTCGGCCAGATGACAGAGGTCGCCATCGACGTCGTATCGGCAGGCAACGCCACAGGGCTCAACCACAGGCTCGACCCGGATAAACTGCGCAATGCAATTCAAAAGTACCGGGTGGGCTCGATCCTGAACGTGAATGGAGAGGCCTACACGGTCGACCACTGGCACGAGGTGCTGAACGCGATTCAGGACGAGGTGGAGAAATCGAAGCTGAAGATCCCGGTGATCTATGAGATCGACTCGATCCACGGCGCCAATTACACGCGGAACGCGGTTTTATTCCCGCAGTCGATTTCCATGGCCGCGACCTGGAATCCGGCGCTGGCGCGGCGCGCGGGCGAGATCAGCGCCTTCCAGACGCGGGCCAGCGGGATCCCGTGGAACTACTTTCCTGTGATGGACATCGGCCGCCAGCCGGCGTGGCCGAGGTTCTGGGAGACGTTCGGCGAGGATCCTCTGCTGGCATCCCGCCTCGGCGCCGCCTATGTCGAGGGTTTGCAGGGCCAGGACTACGGCGCGCCGGAGAAGGTCGCCGCCTGCGTGAAACACTATGCGGGCTACTCGATGCCCTTCAACGGCAAGGACCGGACTCCGGCCATCCTGGACGAACGGACATTGCGGCAGGTCATTTTGCCGCCCTATGAGGCGGCGGTCAGGGCGGGCGCGCCCACGGTGATGGTCAATTCGGGCGAGATCAGCGGCGTCCCCGGTCATGCCAATTACCGCCTGCTGACGGAAATCCTCAAACAGGAGTGGGGCTTCAAGGGCTTCGTCGTCAGCGATTGGGAGGACATCAAGCGCCTGCATACTCGCGACCGCGTCGCCGCCACGCCCAAGGAAGCCGTCCGCATGGCGGTGATGGCTGGGGTCGACATGAGCATGGTGCCGATGGACTACAGCTTTTACGACCTGCTGCTGGCGTGCGTCAAGGACGGCTCGGTGCCGGTGTCGAGAATCGACGACGCCGTGCGCCGGATTCTTCGCGTGAAGTATAAGGCCGGGCTGTTCGACCGCCCGCGCCCGGATGCCGGGCTGAAGGCGCGTTTCGACCAGCCTGCTTTTCACGAGGCCAACCTCGAAGCGGCGCGCGAGTCGCTCGTGCTGCTGAAGAACGATGGGGTGCTGCCACTGGCCAAAGGCAGAAAGGTCTTCGTTACCGGCCCGAACGCCAATTCGCGGAGCGCAATGAACAGCGGATGGACGATCACCTGGCAGGGCGATCAGGAACATCTCTATCCGCGCGACAAGGCCACCATCGCCGAAGCCATCGCGCGCATCGGGGGAACGGCTCTGGTGAATTCGCCCGCCGCCGCCGATGTCATCGTCGCTGTTCTCGGCGAAAAAGCCTATTGCGAAACGCCGGGCAACATCGAGGACCTGGCGCTCGACCCCGCGCAAATCCGTCTGGTTGAGGACTTGAAGGCGACCGGCAAGCCCGTCGTGACCGTGCTGGTGCAAGGGCGCCCGCGCGTGCTGCAGACGGTGAAAGCGAACTCGGCGGCGATTCTGCTGGCAATGCTGCCCGGCGCCGAGGGCGGGCGCGCCGTCGCCGAAGTCCTGTTCGGCGAAGTGAACCCCAGCGGGCGGCTGCCCTTCACCTACCCGCGCAACGTGAACGGCTATACGACCTACGACTACAAGCCGCTCGAAAACACGCATGACAACCCCGTTGCCGCGGAATACCCGTTCGGCTTCGGGCTTTCGTACACGAAGTACGAGTACTCCGATTTGCGCCTTTCGGCTGACACCATGGCCCGCAACGGCTCCATCACCGTCAGCGTGAACGTGAAGAACACGGGCGCGCGCGCCGGCAAGGAAGTGGTTCAGCTTTATGTGAGCGACCTCTATCGCGAGATCTCGCCGCCGAACAAGGAATTGAAGGCATTCGAGAAGATCCCGCTCCAACCCGGGGAGACGCGCGTCGTGTCGTTCACGCTGAAACCGTCCGACCTGCAATTCGTCGGCCTCAACAACAAGTGGAAAGTGGAGCCGGGCGATTTCAAGGTTCGCGTCGCGGACCTGGAAAAGCAGTTCACGCTGAAGTAAGGGCGGTTGCTCCAACCAGAGCTCTTGCTGCCGCGGATTGAATGCGCAGCCGCCCGGCTGGCCGGAAGGACACCTGCATCGTGTTAAGATCGCGCCTGACCGGATGAGTACGCCCTCGGCCGTTTTCCGCGCGATGCGCCCGCACCAGTGGGCCAAAAACCTTTTGATCTTCGTCCCGATTCTGCTCGCCCACCGGACCGGGGATTGGGGCGCCTGGCGGGCGGCTTCTTCGCTGTTCGCCGCGCTCAGCCTGTGCGCCTCGGCCACCTACGTCTTCAACGATCTGTTGGACCGCGAGGCCGACCGGGCCAATCCCGCCAAGCGGCATCGCCCGTTCGCCAGCGGCGCGCTCGGAACCGCGGCTGGAGCGGCGCTCATCGCCGTCCTGATGGCCCTCTCGGTCGGGTTGATCGCTTTGACCGACGCCCGGGCGCTCGACTGGATCAGCGCCTACGTCGTCTTCTCGTGTAGCTATTCGCTGGCGCTCAAGAAAGTGCCCATCGTCGACGTCGTTCTGCTTGCCCTGCTCTACTGCTTCCGCGTCTTCGCTGGCGGCTCGGTGGCCGCCATCCCCATTTCCCCCTGGACGCTCGCCTTCTCGCTGTTCATCTTCTCCAGCCTCGCCTTCCTCAAGCGCTATTCCGAGCTGAAGGCGGCGCCGGACGGCGCGGCGCCCGGGCGCAGAGGCTATCAGCCGGATGACATCCATGTCGTTTTCGCCGTGGGCATTGGCTGCGGCATTGTTGCGGTGCTGGTGGTCGCGCTCTACATCCACAGCCCGGAGATGGCGCAGTATTACTCGAAACCGATGGCGTTGTGGTTTCTGCTGCCCGTCATCCTGGCGTGGGTCAGCCGGATGTGGCTCGCGGCAGGCCGCGGGCGGATGTCGCAGGACCCGGTGCTGTTCGCGCTGCGCGACCGCTGGAGCCTGCTGGCCGGCGCTGCCTGCCTGGCCATCGCGCGTGCGGCGGCATGATTCGGAATTAGGATAAAGGCATGGCTTTTATCCACGACGATTTCCTTCTCTCCACGCAGGCAGCCCGCCGCCTCTATCACGACTACGCGAAAGCGGAACCGATCATCGACTATCACTGCCATCTCCCCCCGAAGGACATCGCCGCGAACCGGCAGTTCGCCAACCTTTTCGAAATCGCGCTCGAAGGCGACCACTACAAGTGGCGCGCCATGCGCGCCAACGGCGTCCCGGAAAAATACTGCACCGGCGACGCCTCGCCTTACGAGAAGTTCCTCGCCTTCGCGCGCACCGTGCCCGCGACGCTGCGCAATCCGCTCTACCACTGGACTCATCTCGAGCTTGCGCGCTATTTCGGCATCGAGGAGACGCTGAACGAAACCACCGCGCCGGCGATTTGGGAAAAGGCCAACGCGCTGCTTGCGACGCCTGCGCTCAGCGCCTGGGGCATTCTGGAACGCTTCAAGGTGAAGGCCCTCTGCACGACCGACGACCCGGCGGACGATCTCGCCACGCACAAGGCCATCGCGGCTTCCGCCTGCCCGGCGAAGGTTTACCCCACGTTTCGCCCCGACCGCGCGTTTCTGGTCGATCAGCCTGGGGCGTTCAACACGTGGGTGGGCCGGCTGGGGGCCGCCGCCAACCTCGACATCGCCGACTTTCAGTCCTTCTGCGACGCGCTCGCCAAACGCCACGATGCCTTCCACGAGGTGGGCGGACGTCTGTCCGACCATGGGCTGAACCATGCCTTCGCCACGCCCTGCACGGATTCGCAGGCCAGCGAGATCTTCGAAAGCGCCCGCGCGTTCAAAGCGGCTTCGCCCGAGGACAAGCAGGCATTCGCCTCCTGGCTGATGCTGTTCTTCGGGCGGCTGGACGCCGGCAAGGGCTGGACCAAGCAGATCCATCTCGGCGCATACCGCAGCGCCAACACGCGCGCCCTGGCACAGCTCGGCCCCGACACCGGCTTCGATTCCATCGGCGACTGGCCGCAGGTGGAGTCGTTGGGCCGCTATCTCGACACACTCGAGCAGGAAGGCGCTCTGCCGAAGATCATCCTCTATAACCTCAACCCGGCGTGGAACTACGCCTTCGCCACCATGGCCGGCAACTTCCAGGACGGCGTCACGCCCGGCAAGATCCAATTCGGCAGCGGCTGGTGGTTCCTCGACCAGAAGGAAGCGATGGAGTGGCAGATGAACGCGCTGTCGAATTGCGGCCTACTGTCACGCTTCGCCGGCATGCTGACCGACTCGCGCAGCTTCATGAGCTACCCGCGCCACGAGTATTTCCGGCGCGTGCTGTGCAACCTTATTGGGCGCGACATGGAGTCGGGTGAAGTTCCGAACGACATGGAACTGGTTGGCGCGATGGTGCGCAACATCTGCTTCGCCAACGCCCGCGACTACTTTGGGCTTGCACTGGGGTAAGGGAGCTGTTCTAATTCGGGCGGAGGCGTGACGGGCGCAAATGAGGCCTCGCAGAGAAGAGATCGGCGAAGAGGCCGCGCGGATCCTCCAGTCCGGTCTCTTCCAGCACTCCGGGCGAATGGGCCGCTTCCTGTCGTTTGTGGTCGAGAAGAGCCTCAACGGCGAGCAAAACCAGATCAAGGAATATGTCCTCGGCGTTGAAGTCTACGAGAAAGGCGCGGACTTCGATCCGCGCATTGACTCGACGGTTCGAGTCGAGGCTTCGCGGCTGCGCGCGAAGCTGCGAGAATATTACGAGACCGAGGGGCGCAACAGCCGCATCCGGATCGAGATGCCGAAGGGCGGATACACGCCGGTCTTTCGCTTCTCTGAGGCGGAGCGCGCCGCGCCCCGCAGCTTCTTCCGCAGGTTCGCCTGGCAAGGCGCTCTTTTCCTGGCCGCGGCCTCTTTGGCCCTGGTCCTTCTGCAAGTGAATTCGCGGCCGGCGGCGCATCTGTTCCCGCCACCACACCCTCTGACCGCGTGGCCGGGCGTCGAAATTCAGCCTGCGGTGTCACCGGACGGCACGCGCGTGGCGGTGGCCTGGAACGGCCCAAAGGGCGACAACTTCGACATCTATGTCTTGCGCATTGGCGAAGACTCGCCGGCGCGTCTGACATTCGATCCCGCAGCCGACCGCAGCCCCGCATGGAGCCGCGACGGCCAGTCCATCGCCTTCATCCGCGACTCCGCAACGGGCCGGCAATTGCACACTGTGGCGTCCTCGGGCGGTTCCAGCCGCCTGGTGGCCACCTTGCAGACTCCAGCCATGTTCCCGAACTTGAACCTGCCGCGCCTCATCGAGTGGAGCCATGACGGGCGCCACCTGCTCGCGGCCGATCGCAGCTCCCCGGATGGGCCAGATTGCCTCTATCTCGTGTCAATCGAGACCCGCGAGAAGCGCAGACTGACTTCGCCACCCCCAGGCTGGATTGGCGACAGGGATCCATCCGTGTCGGCCGGCGGCCGGTACGTCGCCTTCACGCGCTCGCCCTCTCCGGTGACGTCGGATCTGTACCTGACGCCGCTGGAGGGCGGAGAACCCCGCCGCCTGACGTTCCTGAATCAGCCGATCCGGGGCATCGCATGGACAGAGGACGACCGAAGCATTGTCTTCTCATCGGAACGGGATGCAACCGCCGGGTCCGGGGCATTGTTGAGAGTTTCGGTGACCGGTTCGTACTCGGAGCCTAGAGTCGAGCGAGTGTTGGGAATTGGACCGCGAGCCGCTCTGCCCTCCGTTGCGCGCCGCGGCCGGGTTCTTGCTTACCAGCAGTCGTTTCAGGACTCCGACATCTGGCGATTCTCTCTCACCAGGCCTGGCGATCCCGTGCCGGTCATCTCCTCTACTCAAGAGGAAGGTCTGCCGGATTACAGTCCGGACGGCGCGCGGTTGTCGTTCTGCTCGAACAGGACTGGCCATTGGGAAATCTGGGTTGCGGATGCGGACGGTTCCAATCAGCGCCAGTTGACCCGCTTCGCCGGCGCCGCCGCCGCCGCACCCCGCTGGTCGGCTGACGGGCGATTCATCGCCTTTGTCCGCCATAGCCCTGAAGGCAGCAGCGACGTCTACATGATGGCGGCGGAAGGCGGCTCAATCAGCAGGTTGACTGCGCATCCGGCGCGCGACGAGAGTCCATCGTGGTCGAAGACAGGTCAGGATCTCTACTTCCACTCGAACCGTACTGGTGATTTCGAAGTCTGGAAACTCCGTGCCGGTGACCCGGAGCGCCTGGTCCAGGTGACGCGCGGCGGCGGTACTGAGCCAGTCGAGGACCCTACCGGACGACATCTCTATTACAGGAAGCGCGGATTCACAGAGATCTGGAGAACAACGCCGGCGGGCGGTCCGGAGGTATTTGTGCTCCGTACGGCTCCGTCCTGGCGGTGGGTGGTTGGCAGACGGGGGATCTACCTCACCGACCCTGGCGAGGGGCTCATCTTTTTCGACGTTGCTGAGGAACGGAGAAAGGTCATCGCGCGATTCTCCTCACCGGCAGTAGCAGATCTGGCCATTTCCCCTGACGAATCATGGGCTCTTTGCGGCAGACGTGCCGGCGCAGGCTCCGACATTATGGTGGTTGAGGGTTTCCGTTAAGTGAGCCGATCCTCGCCGGCTCGCGCAGGGATCGGATTCGGATGTCGATCTGCGCGGCGTCTCCACGGCGGTTCGTCCGCCTCAGCAACTCCGCATAGACGCTCAGATTCGCGGCATTCTCCTCGTGGCTGATCGAGCGGAGAATCGCTTTCTCCGCCGGGCGGTGCTTGCCCTGATCGAGATAGACGACCGCAAGATTGCCCAGGATCACGGACTTCTGGCCGCCTCCAGGCGCTGCGGTTTTATCCAAGATGTTGAGTGC
>JACADU010000414.1 GCA_013388415.1 Bryobacteraceae bacterium | reverse complement strand
CTGCGGCGCAGCGGACTCCGGTTCCGTCGACAACTGCCTGTTGAGTTGTTCCAGATCCTCGGCGAAGACAGTCTTGTGCTCCTCGGAGCAGAAGTCCCCGTACCGCCAGCGCTCCAGAATACCAAGCCGCGTCCCGCAAACCTTACAGTTCATGCCCACAACTCGCTTCGGGATCAGCCGCCGTCTCGGCCTTCCCCTCGGGACTGCTCAGGCGGCCGCATCCAGCCACAACTTCGCCATTCCCTCATCTAGGGTTGTAACAGCGCGCTCCCTCTCAGTAAATCGGCTGATGGCTTTAGCACTTTAGACGCTACAGGCCCAGTGACTTGGGAATCCCTATGCGGTATGACGGGAATTGCAGTGTCAACCCTAGCAACTTCAGTACTTCCGTCCCATCTACGCGCCTGTTCGCCTGTCGCGTCGAATGCAACTGCGCCGCCGGGCTGGATTCAGGCATTTTGGATCCGGTCAGCTCCGCCACGAAGGCTGCGACTTCCCGTGAGCGCGCAGGCTCAAGATCGGCTACCGGCCAGGCGCCTTGCGCCTTGCTCAGCAACGCCGCGCAGGCGAGTTCCGCCAGATCATCGACATGGATGCGGCTCACCCAGTTCGAGCCGTCTCCGGCCAGCTTGAATTCGCCCCGGGGCAGCGAGACCTGCATGCCGCGCCCGGGTCCGTAGATGGCCGCTGGCCGCAAAATCATCCATGACCATCGGCCTGATTTGACCGCCTCTTCCGCCGCCACACGCAGCCGCTCCTTCGCCGTTCTCGGCGCCGGAGGCGTCCGCGCGTCAACGGCCGTCTGCGCGCCGTAGACGCTTGTCGTCGAGAGATAGACCACCCTCGCGGCAAGCCCCTCCAGAGGGCGCAGCAGGAGCGGTGTCGGGTCGCTCAACTTCGCCGGTTCCTCCACCAGCGGCACCGAGTGGAGGACGAGACAGCCTTCAGGCAGCTTCGCCAGTTGCTCGACCGTGCTTGGCTCCGCCGTGTCCACTCGAATCGTCACGGCGGTCTCCGGCAGCCGCAAACGAGAGGGATCGCGCGACGTCGCCAGAACGCGGCGCCCGCGGCAGGCCATCTTCCAGGCCACTCGCGTGCCGGTGTACCCACAACCCAGAATGACGATCGCCGGCTCTTCGCTAGCGGTACGTCCGCAGACTCTTCTCGTCAAGATGTTCGACCTGGTTAAAGCTCAAAAGGTCCAGCCCGTCGTCCCGCCTCGCCAACATCGTCAGGTTCGTGTTCAGCGCCGAGCCGGCCAGATGCATGATCCTGCGCGGCTCCTTGCATCCAAAACAGCGGGCGATGCTGATCGCCGCCGGCGTAGCGGACGTGAAGACGGCCACATTGGGCAGGCGCGGAAGCGCATCCATCGCTTCCGCGACCCTGCCGGTGAACTCACTCCACGATTCGACGCCTGTCTCTTGCTCGCCGCGGATCCAGGCTTCCACAACCTGTGTGTCCACCGGTGTCCATCGGCGATGAATGCCGTTCGCTCCGTCGCCCATGCCCGCCAGGATCGTCTCCAGCCCCGCCCGGAATGCCTCGTCTTTGGCAGCCAACAAAGGCGCGAGCGCATTGAACACCGCGTCGATGTCGAATTCGTTCCAGCGCGGATCCTCCAAGACCTGCGGCGGCGCAAGCCCTGCCCGCGCCAGTTCCGCAAGCACGATTTCCGCCGTTTCCCGCTGCCTCCTCAACCCGCCTGTGACGGCCGCGTCGAATCTCGTCCCCTCGCGCGCCAGCCATGCGCCGAGCTTGACAGCCTGCCTGCGGCCCGTTTCTGAAAGACGGTCGTAGTCGTCGCGCGAACCCGCCTGTCCGTGCCGGATGAGAGTGACCAGGTTCAAAGAGAGAACTCCTCGCCGAAGGGGCTTCTCTCTATTCGACCAAAGCGCGGCTTGCCCGCGCTATCGCGGCCCGCTCACCCGCCGAAGTAGCCCTGCGCCAGCTCCGGCTTCATCTCCAGAGCCTGCCGCCAGCACGTGCGCGCCTCCTCCGCCCTGCCTTGAGATTTCAGTGCGTGGCCAAGATTCAGCAGGGCCTCAGGAAAGTTCGCCCGCAGTCCCAGCGCTTCGCGGTACAGCGAGATCGCGTCGTCCACCTGTCCGCGCTTTTGCAGCAACAAACCGGTGTTGTAAAACAGTTCAGGGCTCCGTTCACCCAGGTCGATCAGCCGGCCTTGCAGGTCGAGCGCCCGCGCATGGTCCTGCTTCTCGATGGCGAGCGCAGCCAGTCCACGCAACGCCTCGATGCTGTCCGGCTTGATCTTCAGCCCGGCTTCGAAACAGCTCGCCGCGCGGTCCACCTCGCCCACCTGCTTCAGCGCCAGCCCCAGATTCACCTGCGCCTCAAGCCAGTCGGGCCGGTTCGCCACGCAACGCTCCAGGGCTTCGCGCGCTCCCCCTGCGTCATTCCTGGTCAGCCGCAGGAACCCCAGCCGGAACCAGGCGTCGTCCCAATCCGGGTGTTTCTGCAATAGCTTCATGTACAGCGCTTCCGCTTCGGCCGATTGCCCCTGCTCCTCGAGCAGCCCCGCCATGTTGGAGAGAATCTCGGGCGTCTCGTTCTTCAGCTTCAGAGCCTGCTCATACGACTCGCGCGCCCCTTTGGGATTGCCCATCAGTTGGCGCACCACGCCGAGATTCGCCCAGACCTGCGGATGCTCCGGCTTCAGCCGGCCCGCCTCGATATAGGCCTTCTCCGCCTGGTCAAGACGATTGATCTTCTGATACGCAACGCCAAGGTTGTACCAGCGCTCAAAGTGCTCGGGCGTCAGCTCGACCAGCTTCGCGCAGTACTTCGACGCAGCCTCATACTCCTCCGACGCGAACGCGCACCAGGCCAGACCCTCCAGAGCCGCCTGCGAGAACGGGCGCAGGGTCAGCAGTTTCTCGCTCGACTCCCGCACCAGCGCCGTGTCGTTCTTGCGCATCCCGATGTGGATCGTGTTCGCCAGCGGCTCCTCGGCGTTCGGATTGGCGGCGAGGATTGTCCGGTAGATCTCCAACGCCTCGTCCTGCTTTCCAAGCAACTCGAGCGCCACCGCCTTGCCTAAGAGACGCGTCTCCTCGGTCGGCGTCTTCTTCAGTACGACCTCGAAGCACTCTAGAGCCTTCTCGGCCTGCTTCATGTGCAGAAGG
>JACADU010000175.1 GCA_013388415.1 Bryobacteraceae bacterium | reverse complement strand
TTGATCACCACGGTCTTCGGCGCGGCTTCGCTATCGCGCTCATCGAGCGCGCGGCCGTGCAGAATCGGTATGCCCAGTGTGGCGAAGTAGCCGGGACCCGCGGTCCGCGCTCTGCACTGAATCCGCTGGCTCAAATCTCGCCCTTCGATTCCGGCGCCGCTGATATTGCCCTTCTGTAGCAGCGGGATGTTATTGGTGAAGCCAGCGGAGATGACGCCCGGAATTTCCATGATTCTGCGTCGCAGTTCGTTCTGATGGGCGGCGATCAGTTTCATATCGCGGTTGCCCCGGGACATGGGCATCCGCAGAGTGAGGATGTTCTTCGTTTCAAAACCCGGGTCGACGCCGCGCACCTTGGCGAAGGTCCTGATCAAAAGGCCCGCGCCGGTCAGAAGGACAAACGCCAGAGAAACCTCCGCGCAAACCAGGGCCGCACGCAGGCGGCGAGACCCGGAGGCCGAGGCTGCGTTTCGAGCGCTCTGCTTCAACGCCCGGGAGACATCGAGCCTGCGAAGTTGAAGCACCGGCAGGACGCTGAAAGCGGCCGTGGTCAGAGCGGCGATGCCAAACGTGAAAGCCGCGACGCGCCAGTCCACAGCGAGCGACTTGAGGCCCGCCAGATCGCCAGGTGCAAGATGCGCCAGGAACTCGAAGGTGAGCGGGGCCAGCAAAAGCCCCGCCGCACTGCCCAGGCTGCACAACAGCAGGCTCTCCCATAGAAAGCGGCGCAGGATCCGCCAGCCTCCGGCGCCAAGCGCTGCCCGGACTGCGACTTCCTTCGCCCGCGCCGCCGAGCGCGAAAGGAAGAGGTTGGCGAGGTTCGAACAGCCGATCAACAGCAGGACGGCGGCTGTTCCAAGCAGAACGATCATCGTCTCGCGCCCCGGCCGCACGAAATGGTCGCGAAGCGGGGCGGCAAACGCGCCCACTTTGGCATTGGTTTCCGGGTATTCCCTCGCCAGGCTCTGGCCGATGGCCTTCATCTCCCCGTCGGCGGCGGCCAGCGTGACACCGTCGCGTAGCCGGGCGATCACCATCCAATTGTGCCGGCCGCGGTTGGCCAGTTGCTCCGGAGTGTAGGCGGCGCGCAGCGGTGTCCAGATTTCGCCCAGTTTCGATGTGTATTCGGAAGGCGGCTCATCGCCCCGCGCGAGCACACCGGTGATGGTGTAACGCTCCTCATTCAGCCGCAGGGTCATCCCGGCCGCGCGCGGATCGGCGCCCAGCCGGCGCCGCCAGAAGGAATCGCTGACCACCGCGACCCGCGCCGCGCCCGGCTGGTCTTCCTGCTCGCTGAAAACCCGGCCGAGCGCAGGACGGGTCCGCAGGGTCCTCCAGAGACTCGCGGTGACCACCGCGCCCTGAACCACCTCCGGTTCGCCGTCGCCGGTCAGACGGTATGACGCGTCCTCCAGCGCGCCCATGCTCTCGAATGACTTGCTGCGCGCCTCCCAATCAAAGTAGTTCGCCGGGGCGGCTGGGCTGTCCTCGAGGCCGAAGAACGGCGCGCTCTCCCAGATGAGCGCCAGCCGGTCTGCCCCTTCGTAAGCCAGCGGCCGGAGCAGAACTGAGTTGACCAGGCTGAAGATCGCCGAGTTGGCGCCGATGCAAAGCGCCAGTGTCAGGATGACGATGAAGGTGAAGCCCGGCGACTGCTTCAGAAACCGGGCCGCGAGGCGCAAATCAGACAACACGAGGGCATTCTCCTGATGTTTGGACGAACGGCGGAAGGAAATGTTGGGATTATTTTGCCGCCAGCGGGTCCCATCCTTTGGGGGGCAGGGGGGCGCCCGCGAAGGTGACGCGGCCGGGTTTCCCCTTGACGATTTCACCAATCCGCGTGAAGCCTCTCGGGAGCTTGCGGCGCGGCGGCAGCGTCGCGAGCAGCTCGTAGTCCTCGCCGCCGAACAGCGCGTGCTCGAGAGTGGCGCCAGGGGCCGATGGCAGAACGCCGTCAAGGACGGCGGAGACCCCGCTTTCCACCGCCAGGCGGTGCAGGTCCATCGCCAGCCCGTCGCTCAGGTCCATGCACGATGTGGCGCGCGCCCTCATCAGCGCCTTGCCCGCGTCCAAGCGCGGCCGCGGACCAGGATGCTCGAGATAGCCCGCCGCGGCAGCGCGGCCCAGCGGCCCGCTCACCACAATGACCTCGCCGGGACGGGCCCCGTCACGGCGCAGCGCCTTCCCCCGCGGGACGCTGCCGGCCACCGTGACATCACAAACGAATTCACGCGCCCGGCTGACGTCGCCTCCCGCAATCGACACCCTGTGCATCGCCGCAAGCCTCCGCGCCCCCCTGTAAAAACCGGCGATGAAGTGCCCGCTGACCCACGGCGCCGCCGCAATGCTGAAAAACGCCGCCTGCGCCGTCCCCCCCATGGCGGCGATGTCGCTCAGCCCGCGGGCCAGCGCCTTCCAGCCGATTTCCGCCGCGGTCTGTTTCGCGCGCACAAAGTGGATGCCCTCGATCAGAAAGTCCGTTGTGATCAACAGGTCGTGGCCCCTCGGCGGGCGCAGAATCGCGCAGTCGTCTCCGATGCCCAGGACCACACTCTTCGACTCCGGCGCGCCGGCATGCCGCCGGATCGCGCGCACCAGCTCAAGCTCGTTCATTGCACTACTCCTGCGCCAGAACGAGGCCCGACGGCAGTTCTTCGCCGAAGACGCGCGCCATCGAATCCAGATCACCCGGCTCCGTGCCCTCGAACACGGCGAGCAGATCGGCGTCCTGCGCCAACATGCGCCTGACGGATTCCTGCGATGCCGCCGGCAGATCGCGAACCATGTCCCCTGTCGCCTGCCCAAGCCGCGCGATGGCCTCGGCGGCTCCTTCGACCTTGGCGATCGCTTCAATCCATCGCAGCGCCGTCGCCGGGGGCAGCACTTGGTTCGCCGGACCGTAAAACAGCCGCCGCGCCCCGAGCCGCGCCAGACACCACAACTCGCTCGCCCCGCCGTCATTGTTGCGGAGCCTGCGCACCAGCGCATTACCGAGATCGGTCCGCGTCCCGGCGGGGAGCAACTCGAGGCTGGCGGCGCAGCGCCACATCTCCCGCAGCAGGCTCGCATTCACGCGCTGCCCCTTGCCCTTCGGCAGCAGCGTCGAGCTCAGCCGCTGGTAGACGTCCGCCTGCTGGTTCTTGTTCAATCCGCCCGCCACTCGCCCCCAGAAGATCCACCACTGCGTCTCCACTTCCACCCTGTTCGGAAACGCCATCCACTGCGCCCACACGCGGCGCGCGCGCTCGATCCGGTAATCGTCCCCCGGATGGCCGAAACCCGGGCGCAGGCAGAGGCTCGCCAGGTTGAGCCAGCGCAGCTCGTAATCGGGCCCTTTCCTTCGCCCATCCGCGAGGTCGAGGAAGGCGTCGGCAAGTCTGCGGATGACGTCCAGAGGCCATGAGTTACGGCCGAGCGCCAGCGTCTGTTCGAGCCGCGAGGGCAGTTCCGCGGGCGCGAGCGCCCCGCGCTCGAAAACGTCGTGAATTGCCTGAACGGCGCGCTCGGCCGCGTCGCTCGCAATCACCGCCGCCGGCTTCATCTTGCGCCGGTCTTCCGCCATCACTTTCTTCCGCAGCTCGAATTGCAGCCGCCACCGGTTCTCGCTGATCTTCGATTCCGCGAAGATCTCCAGCGTGCCGATCTCCGTCAGGTGCGCCCCAAGTCTCACCGGCACCAGCCGCTCTTCGATCTTCTTGCCGAACCGGATCACCGCCTCGAGCGGAGCGTGCTGATGCAGCTCGTCCGCCAGTGCGGCGGGATCGAATTCGACGATCGCCCCTGCCGCGTCGTCGCTCCGCGTCAGCGAGCTGTACAGCCGGAAACTCACCGGCTTGTTCGCCACTAGCTGCAAGTTCTCGAGATCGAGCCTTTGCGTCGACCCGGCTTCCGCTCCTCGCGGCACAAGACAGACCGTGCGCAGCCGGTCCGGCGCCGAGTCCAAGCCGAGGTAATACGTCCGCGGCAAACCTCCCCGCACCAGAACGCCCGTCCCGCTCGACCGCACATGAGAGTAGTACGCCGCGCCCACCGACACCGCGAGATCGAGGTCGTTGTTCTCGAACGTCAGCGGGCGCTTCCCGTACCAGCGTTCCACCACCTCGATCACCCGGTGGCGCAGCACTTCGGGAATGAAAAAGCCTCCGTTGAACAGGACGGCGTCCGGCGCCGGCGCCTGCGAACTCTCGAGAAACGCCGCGAGATGGCGCGTCACCGCGGGGTCGGACACATACGGAAGACCAAGTTCCCGGAACAGGCTCTTCTGGTCCTCCTGCGGCTTGTCTTGCAGCGCGCAGAAGGGAAGGAATCCTTCGAGCGCAAGCTCCAGAGCCTCTTCCCGCAGAATCGAAGTCTTCAGCGTGCCCCCCACCAGCGACGCCCCCGCTCCCAGAACGGTGATCTCGACGCTCGGCTCGCCGGGCGTGGCCAGCAGTCTCTCCTTCGCCGAAGAACACTGCCGCCGGAGCGCGCTGCGCTGCCTCAGGCTGAGCGCCGTGTTCAGCTTCGATTCGACCAGCCACGCGAGCGTCAAATCGAGATTGTCGCCGCCCAGCAGCAGATGCTTGCCCACCGCCGTGCGCGTGAATTCCACCCGGTCGCCCACGCGCGAAACCCGGATGATCGTGAAGTCCGAAGTGCCGCCGCCGACGTCGCAAACCAGCACCGTCATGCCGTCCGTGAGCGTCTTCTGCGACTGCGCCAGGTGGTTCGCGATCCAAGAGTAAAACGCCGCCGCCGGCTCCTCGAGCAGAGTCAGATTCTCGATGCCGGCTTCGCGCGCCGCTTCAACCGTCAGTTCCCGCGCCTCTTCGTCGAACGAAGCCGGAACCGTCAGAACGACGTCGTGCTCCGAAATCGGCCCGCGGCCCGAGGCTTCCCACGCCTTGGCCATGTGAGCCAGATAGCGGCTCGACGCCTCCACCGGG
>JACADU010000413.1 GCA_013388415.1 Bryobacteraceae bacterium | reverse complement strand
GGTGAGATACACGTGGTGGCTGGGACGGACGTTCGACAATTTCGAGACACGTTCGCGCCGCCATCAGGTCGACGTGATGATTTCTTTCACCTTCTGATCTTCCGCTCCAACGCCGATTATCATGAAGGTATGGCGCACCAGGCTGCGAGACTGATGTACGCGGCCGTTCTGTGCGCCGGAACCGCTCTGGCGCAGGCCATCGAATTCGAGTCAAACGGACTGCGTTTTCAGACCCTTACGCGGGACGGGGTGACGATCATGTTCGCTCCGCTGCCGGTGCAAGTGCGCGATTATGCCGTCTTGCAGGTTGCCGTCTCGAACGGTTCGCCTTCGACGCGAACGGTGAAACCCGAGGATTTCCGGTTCATTCGCGAGGACGGATCGAAGGTTCCGGCAGCGCCGGCGCGACAGGTCGTGAAGGAGTTTCTTGACAAAGGGGGACGCAGCGACGTCATCAAGCTGGTGACCACTTACGAGATGTCGCTGTACGGAGTGGGGCGGATCAAGTCGACGAACGGCTATGAAGTGAGGCGGCAGCAATACCTCGCCGAGATGACGTCCGCCAAACTCAAGGCGGCGGCTGCGGCGTCGGCGATCGCCTTCATTCCGACGACGCTGAAGCCGGGGGAGTCGACAGACGGAGCCATCTTCTTTCCGATGCAGGGCCGGCCACTGACGGCAGGCAAGCTGGTGGCGACTCCGGGTTCGGCGCAGTTCGAGTTCGAGGTTGGCGGTCTGAGGCACCCTGGGGAGCTGATCCGGCGCCCATGATCATCGACCTGCACACGCACACAACAGCCTCGGACGGGACCGACACTCCGGAGGAACTGGTCAGGCGAGCCGCCGCCGCGGGGCTGGCTGGAGTGGCCATCACCGACCACGACACACTGGCGGGCTCCGACGAGGGAGCGATCGCCGCCGAAGCCTTGCGGCTGCCGTTCATCCGCGGCCTCGAATTGAGCACGCGGCTTCTGGACGAGAAGACTCCTCAGCGGCGGACAGCGCACATCCTGGCGTTTTTCGCGCATAACCCCTGCGGCGAGTTCCGAGACTGGCTGGAAACACTGCGCGCGTCGCGCCGCGCCAGGAATGCGGCGATGATCGAAAGGCTCAACCGGTTCGGTTTTGCAGTGTCGCTGGAGGAGGCGGAAGCGCTTGGGCGCAACATCACGGGGCGGCCTCACATCGCCCGAGTGATGGCGGGGAAAGGCTACGTCGCCAACATCCGGGAAGCGTTCGACCGGTTTCTGAACGAGGGCGCGCCGGCCTATGTCGAGCGCGAAGACCCGAGCACGCGCGAGGGCATCGAGCGCGTTCTTGCGGCCGGCGGCGTTCCGGCGCTGGCACATCTTGGCAGGATGCACCGCCACAATCCCGCGGACGAGGAGACGCTGCTCGCCACGCTGGTCCAGTGGGGGCTGCGCGCGATTGAGGTCTGGCACAGCGACCACGATCCCAAGCGCAACGCGCGGTATCTGGAGTACGCCGCCAAGTACGGTCTGGCCGCCACCGGCGGCTCGGACTACCACGGCGCCCATAAGCCCGGCGTTCGGCTCGGCCATGGCAGGGAGGGCAGCCCGCCCGCGCCCATTCAGGCCTGGCACAGCCTTACGGCGGCGCTCGGTTGGCGGTAGGACGGCGCCTTTGATGAGGCGCGCTATAAGACCGAAACGCGCAGGCCCATCGCGCCTTCGCCGGTGAACAATTCCTGCGTCTCGGTTCCGGCGCGCAAGTAGCCCAGTGCGGCGACCGCGTTCCACGCCGGGGAGAAGACCGCGGAGGTGATTTCGCCGGCTTCTTTGCCGCCGGCGAGCACTTTTGTGCCGGGCGGGGGCGGCGCTGCCGCTGCGACGCGCAGGTGGCGCAGCCGCCTGTTGACGTGCCCGCGGGAACGGACCCGCTCGACGATTTCCTGGCCGAGATAGCAGCCTTTGGAGAAGTGGATGGCGTGCAATTGGCCGGTCTCGTGCGCGATGTGCGCTTCAGTGATGTCCTCGCCATAGCGGGGCCGGCCAGTTTCGAGCCGCACCGTTCTGACGTCTTCGGCGTCAACTTCGGCGGGAGGGACATGCCCGGCGGGCACGACGCGCCTTGTGCCGGGCAGTCCAGTTTCCGTCACGCCTCTGTCTCCCTCGGCTTCCGGCCCTTCAATGGAATACTCGCCGGTGGACGCCGAGACGTCCTCCAGCGTCACGTCGTCGGCAATGATGTATTTCTCCAGGTGCGTCTGGACCTTCTCGCGCACTTCCGGCTCGACGCTCAACAGCAGGTGGTCCTCGAAGCAATAGACGACGGCGTCGGCCAGGACGCGCCCCTGCGCGTTCAGGAAGAACGTATACAGGCAGTCTCCCGGCTGCATCTGCTCGATGTGGTTCGTCGTCATGGCGTGCATCAGGCGCTTCCGGTCCTCGCCGGTGACGCGAATACGGCCGCGCGCCGACAGGTCGATCACCGCCCGCGCCGTGCGCAGCCCTTCATACCCGCTCGTCATTCATCTTCAGAATACGAAACCGAAAAAGTGCCTGTCACATTTTCTCCCACGGAAAAAGTGCCTGTCACATTTTTTTCGGGGTCAGCGGTCGAGCGACTCGCGCACCTTGGCGAGGAGCTTTTCGAACTCGAAGGGCTTCTGGATGAAGTTCAAGCCAGGGTCGAGGATGCCCTGCTGGACGATCGCGTTTTCGGTGTAGCCCGAGAGATACAGCACCTTGAGCTGCGGTCTGCGCCGCTTGAGGCCGGCGGCGAGTTCCGGACCGCCCATGTGGGGCATGACGACATCGGTCACCAACAGATGGATGCCGTCGCGGTGGGCGCGGTCCAGATTGAGCGCGTCCTGAGCCGTGCGCGCTTCCAGCACGTGATAGCCCGCCATCCGCAGCACCCGGCAGACCACGTCGCGGACGCCGTTCTCGTCCTCCACGACGAGCACGGTTTCCGTGCCGCCTTTCTGCGAGGCGGCATACTCTCTTCGCTCGTCTGGCTGGACTGCGCTGTCAACCTTCGGCAGGTAAACTTTGAAAGTCGAGCCAGCGCCGACTTCGCTGTATACCCAGATATCGCCTCCATTCTGCTTCACGATGCCGTAGACCGTAGCCAAACCAAGTCCGGTGCCGCTCTCAGCGGGCTTTGTCGTGAAGAACGGCTCGAAGATGCGCTTCTGTGTTTCCGGGGCCATTCCCTTCCCTGTGTCCGTCACCGCGAGCATGACGTAGGGACCCGGCTTGACGCCGGCATGCGTCCTGGCGTAATCCTCGTCGAGGGTCACACGAGCCGTTTCAACCAGCGCCATACCGCCGCCCGGCATGGCGTCCCTGGCGTTGATCAGCAGGTTGAGCAAGATCTGGTCGAGTTGCGAGGAGTCCAGCCTGACCAGCTCCGCTTCGGATGTCAGCCGGTAGTTCACCTCTATCCCTTCGCCCAACAGCCGCCGCATCATCTTTTCCGACTGCCGGATGGCCTGGTTCAGGTCGAGAACTTGAGGCTGGATGACCTGCCTGCGGCTGAAGGCGAGCAACTGTCTTGTCAGCGCGGCAGCGCGTTCGGACGCCTTCATGATTTCTTCGGCATAAGCGCGCGCCGGATCGATCGTGGAGAGCTGGTTCAGCAGAAAACGGTCGTTTCCCATGATCACCGTGAGGAGGTTGTTGAAGTCGTGCGCGACGCCTCCAGCCAGGCGGCCCACGGCCTCCAGTTTTTGCGCCTGAAAAAGCTGCTCCTCGAGCGTTTTCCGCTGCGAAATATCGGAAATGAACGCAATGGCCAGCATGTCCTTGCCGCTACCCACGTAACTCAGGCTGATTTCAACCGGAATTGTCGTTCCGTCATTCCGGAGAGCCTTGAGCTCGAGGCCTTCGCCAATCGGCCTCACGCGCGGCGCTGCGAAATAGGCGCGGCGTTTTTCCCTATGGCCCTT
>JACADU010000375.1 GCA_013388415.1 Bryobacteraceae bacterium | reverse complement strand
CTCCTCTCCAGAGGCGGCTCCATGCAACCCTGAGCCAAGAGATGCAGGCGTGGATGACCAGTCTCAGCGCCGCGACGGATAACTTCGACGAATGGATGCGGTCCACTCTGGCATCGGAGATGAACGAGCTTTCGCGCCGGCGCCGCGCGGAGTTCATGGAGCCCATCCGGCGCGTGGGGCGGCAGCTCGCACAGTCGCTCCAGGACTTCCGCAACCGGCTCTCGGAGAATGTGCTCGAAACGCTCGGAGTTCCGCTGCGCACTACTGAAATGGAGATGCGCGCGGAGGAGCCGAAGTCGCCCGACATACGCGTGGGCAAGATCTACGACCGGAATTGGGAATTGCTTTCCTGGCTCATTCCGATGCCGCTGGTCCGCGGGCTTCTCGAGCGGCACTTTCACGGGAAATTGGATCGCAGTGTGAACGTGAACCTCTCGCGGCTGGTCTCACAGTGGGAGGATGCCGTCAACTGCGCGTTCTCCTCGATGGAGAAGCATGCTCAACGGCGGTTGGATGACCTCGTGGCTACGGTGGAGAGGCTGACGGCGGCAGCCGGGCAACAGGCGCCGCGGATTCGAGCGGATCTTGAGGAATTGGAGGCTTTGCGCCAGCAAGTCCGCTCGGAGAAGGACGAGCCGCCCGAGTAGGCGGCTGTCCTCGTCTTCTCCAACAGCCCCGAATTGCCGGTGCGAATCGCTCGCATCGCCTGGAAAACGCTCTCCCCTTGGTCATTCCCCTTCGGGATAGCCTCAGAAGGCGCCGATGCGATGTCCGTGCGCTTCCCTCCTTGGGGCTGTAATCCGGGATACAGAACGCGCTACATTTGATGGAGCCCCCATGACCAGGTCCGAAGTGATCATCCGAACCCAGTCAGGAGTGATGCGTGTTGTCCCGCTGGAGGGAGAGCGGTACACGCTCGGCCGCGCTCCGAACAATGATCTGTGTTTTCATGAAGATGCCGGACTCTCGCGAAATCATCTCGCCTTGGAGCGGACTGGCGGAGTGTGGGCGGTGGTCGATCTGGGCAGCCGCAACGGCACCAAGGTGAACGGCGTGCCAGTGGCGCCGCGCCGGGTCCTGATGCCGGGGGACCGGATCACAGCCGGGTCGCTGCTGCTCTAGTACAAAAGCGAGCAACTGGATCGCGGCAGCAGCGTGGAGTTCGTCGATTCGCCATTGGAGGCTCCCGCAGGCGCCACGGTGGTGGCCAATCTCGACAACATCATGAAGGGCGGGCGGGCGCTTCTGAGCACGCAGTCCGGGGCGACGCCTGGACGCCAGCAGGTGCATCCGCTGGTTCGAGCCGGCCAGGAGCTGGCCGGGCACCGGCCTCTGGAGCAGCTTTTCCCGACGATCATGAACCTTGCGATAGAGGCTGTTGGCGCGACTCGCGGAGTGCTGATGATCCTGGAAGGCAGCCAACTGGAGACCCGCGCCGCCAAGGGGGACGGTTTCAAGATCAGCAATACTGTCCGGGACCAGGTTCTCAACAAGAAGGAGAGCCTGCTGGTCCGCGACGTCAGGCTCGACCAGATGCTGCGCGATCAGGCCAGCATCGTTGCTCAGAGCGTACGCAGCATGATGGCCGTGCCGCTCCAAACGAGCGACAACGTCCTCGGACTGATTTATGTCGATTCTCCGCATATGGTCCGGCCGTTCACCGCGGAGGATTTGAACCTGCTGACGGTGATGGCGAACATCGCGGCGATTCGGATCGAGCACGCCCGGCTGCTGGAAGTGGAGAAGCACGACATGCTGATCGCCCGCGACATGCAGCAGGCGGCCGAAATCCAGAAGAGCCTGCTGCCCAGCCGGCCTCCGCAGATCGACGGTCTCGATGTCGCCGCCTTAAGCGAGCCATGCCGCAGCGTCGGGGGCGACTACTACGATTTCTTCATGCGCCCAGGCGGAAGACAGGTGTTTCTGGTTGGCGACGTCGCGGGCAAGGGGATGCCGGCGGCGCTGTTGATGACCAGTCTTCAGGCGCGGGTTCAGGTGCTGCTGGAGGAAAAGCTGGAGATGTCGGCGCTGGTGACCCGCCTGAACTCGAGCATCCTGGCGTCCTGCCCGGGGAACCGTTTCATTACTTTCTTCATCTGCGAAATCGACCCGGCGACGGGCGAGGTCACTTACTGCAACGCCGGTCACAACCCGCCGTTGCTGATCAGGGCCAACGGCAAGGTGCAGCGCCTGGAGGATGGCGGACCAGTGCTTGGCGTGCTGCCGCGGTACGCCTTCAGCCAGCACAAGTGCTGGATGGATGAAGGCGACCTTCTGGTGATGTTCACCGACGGCGTGACCGAGGCGGAGAGGATCGGCTCCGACGAGGAGTATGGGGAGCGGCGGCTGCTGGAACTCGTCCGGAAGAACCACGAGTTGCCCGTGAGCGAGATTCTGCCGGCGCTGACCGAGGATGTCGCGTCGTTCGCCGGGTCGGTGACGTCCTCGGATGACTTCACGGTGATGATCATCCGCAAGACCGCCTGCCGCGCCGCGGAGTCCGCCTGATGTAGACTCCATGCAGGAGTCACTCTACGCTCATGCTACGGTTCCTTCCACTGACGGTTCTACTGTTTGCAGGCGCCGTGTCCGCCGCGCCAAAGAAGGCGCTCATCATCGACGGCCGTAACAATCATGACTGGAAGGCGACAACGCCGGTTCTGAAGCAGATCCTGGAGGAGGGCGGGCTGTTCAAGGTGGAAGTCCTCACCGCGCCGCCGGACAATGCGAGCCTTGCGAACTTCAAGCCGGACTTCGCGCCGTATGATCTCATCGTGCTCAATTACAACGACTTCGGCCCGAAGAACGCGGGCGATTGGCCCCAGGCGACCCAGGAGGCGTTCCTGGAGTATGTCAGGAAGGGCGGGGGGGTGGTCAGCTACCACGCCGCCGACAACGCCTTCCCCAAATGGGTGGAATTCAACAAAGTGATTGGGCTGGGCGGCTGGAGCGGGCGCAACGAGAAGGATGGCCCCTACATCCGCTGGAAGGACGGGAAGGTGTTTCGCGACATGAGTCCGGGGCGAGGCGGCAGCCATGGACCGCGGCATTCCTTCGTCATCGAAATCCGCGAGCCGAACCACCCGGTCACGAAGGGCTTGCCGCTCAAGTTCATGCATCATACCGACGAGTTGTACGACCGCTTGCGCGGTCCGGCGGAGAACCTCGAATTGCTCGCCACGGCATTCTCGGCTCCGGAACAAAAGGGCACTGGCGAACACGAACCCATGCTCTTCACAATTCGCTACGGCAAAGGCCGCATCTTCCACACCACGCTGGGTCATGATGTCGAGGCGATGCGCTGCGTCGGCTTCATCGTCACGCTTCAGCGAGGCTCGGAATGGGCGGCGACAGGCAAGGTGAAGCAGAAGGTTCCAAAGGACTTCCCGGCGGCGGACAAGGTCAGCCTGCGGGACTTCCGGTAAGCCGCCGCGTTGGCCGAAAGATTCTCAAAAAGAGCCGAGTCCCCGGGGCGGCGGGCGTCATCATGGTGTCATGCGCAGTATCAAAATGGTTCTCCTTTTCTGCCTGTTGGTCTTTCCGGCGTTTGCCGAGGATCTGATCACTGGCGAGTGGACCTACAAGATGGACACGCCGATGGGCGAGTCGACGGCAGCGTTGACCCTCAAGGTCGAGGACGGCAAACTGACGGGCAAGTTCGTCTTCGAAGCCGACCGTGTTCTGGAAATCAGCGAGGGAACCGTCGAGGGCGACACGCTCAAGTTCACTGTGAAGCGGAATCGCGCCGAGGGCGGCTCAATGACGTACAAGATGACCGGAAAAGTCGACGGGAGGACCATCAAAGGCTCCGCGACCGCGGTCGAGATGCCCGATGGCGGCGAAATGGCCTGGAGCGCCACGAAGAAGTGATTTGAGCGTGCGGCTCAGCATCCTGGGTTCAGACTTTGAACCGTAACACGAGGCGGCGCGTCTGAACACTAAGATGAGGAGAGATGGCGTCAGCTTCCAACGGCAACGGCACTCGTAACCAGAGCAGCTCCTGGTGGGGCACGGGCTTTGCCTATGCCGTGTCATTGGCCTGCCTGCTCTGGGTCTACCACGATTTCGATTGGAAGAACGAACTGCCGCGGCTGGCAAGAATCCATTGGGCTTGGATTCTGCTGGCTGTCGCAGCCGATGTTCTGGTCTATGTCTCGCAGGCCTGGCGCTGGAATAAGCTGTTGACGCCGCTGGGCAAGTTCCCGCTCGGCAAGAGCGTCCAGGCCATCTATATCGGCCTGTTCGCCAATGAAGTGCTTCCCCTGCGCAGCGGAGAGCTGATTCGCTGCTATCTCATTGCCGTCTGGAACAGGTTGTCGTTTCCAATCGTCGTTTCATCTGCGGTGATCGAGCGGCTGATCGACGGCGTCTGGTTGATCGCCGGGTTCATCCTGGCGGCGATGATCGTACCGATGCCCGGGGAACTTCAGACGGCGGCGTGGATTCTGGCGCTGGTTGTTGGCGGCATCGGGGCGGTGGTGGTGTTTGCCGTGATGAACAAGAAGTTTGCGCAACATGCGGTGACTCGCCATCGCTGGTCCTCGGTGCTGCGCTCCCTCGTGGAGGGACTGCACCTGATGGGGCGGTCGGGCAGTTTCCCGGCAGCGGTTCTCATGAGCACGGTTTATCTCGCCTTGCAGGTCGTCCCGCTCCAGGCGATGTTGATGGGCTATGGACTCGATGTGCACTGGGGCGCCGGGGCGCTCGTGCTGGTGGTGCTCAGGCTGGGGACCGTCGTGCCCGGACCGCCGGGCAATGTCGGGGTCTTCCACTTCTTTTGCTACCTGGCGCTGAACAAGGTGCTGGGCGTCGAGGCGCAAACGGCGAAGATGGTCTCCGGGATGATGTTCTTCGCCGTGACCGTTCCACTGCTGGCGGCGGGCGCCGTGGCTCTTGCATTCACCGGTTCGGAGATCAAGGAAATCTACGGCCGCGCCCGCGATCATTCCGCCACGCATGACGCCGAACGCCGGACCGAACCGGCGCCAACTTTGCCCGGCCCGATGAAATAGAGCCCATCTGCGGTAAAATCGCCCGCAAGAGTCCTCATGAAATCCAAGGAAGGCGCGCTCACGCGCCGCACGCTCATCTCTTCTTCCGCCACTGCTTTCTCGATCGTCGCTCCGCAGGCGGTTCGTGGCAGCCAGGCGAACTCGAAAGTCTCCGTGGGGTTGATCGGCTGCGGCGGGCGCGGGACATTCGACGCCAAGATCACTCACTCCGACCCGCGCGGGCGCATCACCGCCCTGTGCGACGCCTTCGACGACCGCATCGAGCAGGCGACCGCCGCTCTCGGCTTGCAGAAGCCCGAAACGTACAAGGACTTCGAGAAGTTGCTCGGCAACCCGGCGATCGACGCGGTGATCATTGCCACTCCTCCATTCGAACACCCGCGGATGCTCGAAGCCGCGGTGAACGCGCGGAAGCATATCTATTGCGAGAAACCGATGGGCGTGGACGTGGAGGGTTGCCGGAAAGTCATCGCCGCTTCGCGCAGGCACGACCCGAAGAAGAACCTCTCGGTCGGGTTCCAGCAGCGCTATGGGGGAGTCTATCTGCAAGCCTACAAGCTGCTCCAGGCGGGGGCAATCGGCGACCTCGCCGCCGCCCGCGCCTACTGGATTGCGAACGATCCCTTCACGCGCCGCGACTATCCCGGAGCCGACGCCAAGACCGCCAGGCTCCGCAACTGGTTCTGTTACCGGGATCTGTCGGGCGATTTCATTGTCGAGCAGGACTGCCACAACTTCGATGTGCTGCACTGGTTCCTGGGCGGGCTGCCGGTCCGCGTAGTTGGTTACGGGGGACGAAAGGTCCGCACGACGATGGATCTCATGGACCACCTGTCGCTTTGCTTCGAGTTCCCGAACGGCATCTACGTCAACTTCGAAGCCAACCAGCTCACGCCGCGCGGATACGCCAAGGTCGGCGAGGAGTTTACCGGGCTCAAGGGGACCATCACGACCTCCCGTACGGCGATGATCCACTACAAGGGTCCGAACGACATGGAGAAGATCGAAGCCAAGCGCGATATCACCTACGACGCCTTCGAGCAGTTCCTGGAGCGGATCCAGAGAGGAGAAGTGGAAAACGTCGGTGAACGCTCGGCATTGTCCACAATGATCGCGATCCTGGGGCGGACGGCTCTTTACACTCAGAAGGAAACTACATGGAAGGGGTTATACGGCACAGTATGATCACCCGGCGGCAGGCCATTCTATCGGTTCTTTCCGGCGCGCTTCTGAAGGCGCAGAGCGCCGCCGGCGCGGGGAAACTGCGCGTGATTGCGATCGGCGCGCATCCGGACGACTGCGACATCAAGTTCGGCGGGACGGCGGCGAAGTTCGCCCGCGGCGGGCATGCGGTGAAGTTCCTGTCGGTGACCAACGGCGACGCCGGGCATCACGAAATGGGTGGCGCGCGCCTTGCGCAGCGGCGCTATCTGGAAACTCAGGAATCCGCCCGGCGGCTGGGGATTCAGGAGTACGAAGTTCTGGACAACCACGACGGCGAGCTGATGCCGACGCTCGAAGTCCGGCGCCAGATCGTCCGCGCCATCCGGAAATGGAAAGCGGATATCGTGTTTGCCCCGCGTCCGAACGACTATCATCCCGATCATCGCTACACGGGGGTTGTCGTGCAGGACGCGGCGTACATGGTGGTGGTGCCGAATGTCGTCGCCGACACGCCGGCGCTGGAGCGCAATCCCATCTTCATGTATTACGAGGACAACTTCGAGAAGCCGGCGCCGTTCCGGGCCGATGTGATTGTCCCAATCGATGATGTCTTCGACAAGAAGATCGATGCGCTTGACGCGCAGGTCTCGCAGTTCTACGAGTGGCTGCCCTGGGTGGACCGGCGTTTGGATCAGGTCCCCAAGGATCCTGCGGCCCGCCGCAAGTGGCTGGCGAGCCTCCGGCTGCGGCGGACGCGCCATCCCGGCGTACCGGACGGCGTCAAGGAATACGAGGCCTTCGAGTTGTGCGAGTACGGCCGGCGGCCGCCGCTGGACGAACTCAGAAAGATGTTTCCCCGCTAGTGAGCGTTTCGCGCGATCTGCGTTCCCTGCCTTCGGTCGATTCGCTGGCCAGGCAACTGGCGCAGCTTGAGACGCGCTTTCCGCGGGAGTTGATCGTCAGCGAGTGCCGTCGCGCCGTCGAGCAGGCGCGCGCCGCGCTGCGGCGCGGCGAGCCGCTGCCCGATCTGGTGAGCTGCGTCGCGTCCGAGTTGGAAGGCCTTGCGGCGCCTTCTCTGGTGGAGGTGATCAACGCCACAGGGGTCATCCTCCACACCAATCTCGGCCGCGCGCCGCTGCCTCTGCTGCCCGCTCAGCCCTGGTACACGAACCTCGAATACGATCTCGAAGCCGGGCGGCGGGGGAAACGCGATCGCCACACCACGCGCCTTCTCGACCGGCTCTTCGGCCGCCCGGGGATCCTCGTCAACAACGGCGCCGCCGCCGTCTACCTTGCGCTGCACGAGCTGGCCGGCCATGGCGGCGAAGTGATCGTCAGCCGCGGGGAACTGATCGAGATTGGCGACGGTTTCCGCATTCCTGAAATCATGGAGCGGTCAGGGGCGAAACTCGTTGAGGTGGGGACGACGAATCGAACCCGAATCGACGACTATCGCCGGGCCATCACGCCCGGCACACGCCTGCTGATGCGCGTCCATCCGAGCAATTTTCACATTCAAGGCTTCACTGCTCGTCCCTCGTTGCAGGAACTCGCCGCTCTGAGCCATGAAACTGGGATCCCGCTCTACGAAGATCTGGGTTCCGGCAGCCTGACGGACCTTTCGGCGCTCGGCATCGACGAGCCGTCGGTTGCCGGCAGCCTTTCCGCCGGCGTCGGCCTGGTCAGCTTCAGCGGCGACAAGCTGCTGGGCGGGCCGCAGGCTGGCGTCATCGTTGGCGAAGGGATCCTCATCGACCGGCTGCGGAAGAACCCGATGTTTCGGGCTCTGCGGGTCGGCAAACTGGTCATCGCGGCGATGGAGACCTGTCTGCGGCTTCACTTGCTTCAGCAAATGGAAGCGCTGCCGGTGCACAGGATGCTCCACATGAGCGTGGATGAACTCCGGGGCCGCGCAACGCGCGTCGCCGGTCAACTGGGACCGGCTTGCTGCGAGATTCGCGAGGGCCGCTCGCTCATCGGTGGCGGCTCGACACCCGCGCAGTCGCTCCCTTCCGTGGTCATCGCGCTGCGTGGCGACGCCGCCGCGCTGGAGAGGGCGCTGCGGACCTCGCGTCCGCCTGTGATCGCGCGAGTCGAGGACGACACGGTCCTGATCGACCTCCGCACGGTTGCCCCAGAGCAGGAACCCGCTCTCCTTTCCGCGCTGAAAAAGTGCCAGGCACTTTGACAATCGAAAGGTCAGGATTCGGCGGGATCGCCTTCGGTAAGCAGCCCTTTGGCCTGGAACAGCCGAAGAATTTCCCCCTTCTCGCCGTGAATGGCCATCTCGACGGCCGATAAATCACCCGGCTGGTCATCGACGACATAGGGGACACGCAGGTTCGGATCGGCTCCGAGTTCCAAGAGGACTTCGACGGCCTTCGCGCGCCCGGCTTTGACACAGGCGTGAATGAGAAAGCGGTGGTCCTCGAGAAGAGGCAGCGAGCGCGCAGCCGCGAAATCGCCGGAATAGAGCGCGGCGCTGAGGTCGGCTTTGGCTCCCGCCCAGCCCAACTGGTCCACCATCGCGCTGTCCTTGGCTTCGTAAGCCAGCGCCAGCGCAGACAGCCCCCACCCGGTGAGGGCGTTGACGTCCGCGCCGCCGTCGATCAGCACGCCGGCCATCTCGCGATTCCCCCTGACGACCGCCAGATGCAGCGGCTGTTGTCCCTGGCCGAGAAAGCCGAGGCGCTGTGAAGCGGCCGCCGGATCCTGCTCCAGAAGTCCGCGAAGCCGCGCAGACTCGTTCAACAGGACCGCGGAGAAGGGGTCCAGGCGGGCGTCAAGCGCGAGCAGTTTTTCGGCTGCGCCCTGCCGGTCGTTGCGGAAATCCGGCGCCCAGTCGACAAGGGTGGCCCAGCCGAGCGGCCCGAGCCTGTACCAGTCGTCGAGCGCGTCGAGATCGGCGCCCTTCTCGGCCAGCAATTCGATCAAGTCCGGGTTGCCGGCTTCGGCCGCCCAATGCAGCGGGGTAGTGCCGCTGGCCAGTTCGCGCCCGTTGACGTCGGCGCCCGCTTCGAGCAGCACCTCGACCAGTTCGCGGAATCCGCGCTGGGTCGCCCAGCGGTGGCAGGCGATGATGAGCGGCGTGGTCCCGAGGAAGTCATCCCTCGTTTCGGTCTGCGAGGGGTCCTGTTCCAGGATGGCCCGCGCCCAATCGGGGTCGCCGCCGTAAGCCGCGGCGATGATCTCGGGAGGTTGGGTGAACTCCTGTTCCTGAGTCTCGTCGAATTCGGTCATCGCTCCAATCTACTACTGGAGCAACCGGTTTCAGGCGGTTGTCACCCGCTCCTGGTACGTGCCTTCGGAAGTGTTCACGCGGATGACGTCGCCGATGTTGACGAACGGCGGAACGGCGACGGTCAGGCCGGTCTCGAGTTTGGCCGGCTTCTGAACGTTCGAGACGGTTGCGCCCTTGATGCCGGGCTCGGTTTCGATCACCTTCATGTCCACGGTCTGCGGCGGCTCGACGCTGATCGGCTTGCCTTCGTAGAACACGACCGTCACCTTGAGCTGCGGGATCAGGTACTCGACGCAATCGCCGAGGAAATCCTTGGTGAGGTGGATCTGCTCGAACGATTCCGTATTCATGAAGTAATAGAACTCGCCGTCGTCGTAGAGGTACTCCATTTCGTGCTCTTCGAGAACGGCCTTCTCGATTCGGTCTTCGGACGAAAACCGGTGCTCGATCATCGAGCCGGAGCGAAGGTTGCGCATCTTCGCCTGGACGAATCCCCGGAGGTTGCCCGGCGTGCGGTGGGTCATTGAGAACACCGAGTGAAGCTCGTTGTTGAACTTCACGACCATGCCGGGGCGCAGTTGGGTCGCCTGAATCATAAACGCGAGGGACTCCTGTAATGTCGCTGGAAAATACCAGTTTAGCAAATGGCGGCGAGCCGCTCAGCGGCCGGCGCGGCGTTCCAGTGTCCTGAGGCCGCGCCGGGCCTCGTCGAGCAGCCGTTTCCGCGCCCATTTCGGGGCTGTGCGGGTCGCAATTTCCAACGCATCCAACTGTTCCCGGGAGGCAACAGAAAACACCAGAATCGCGTCGCCCACGGGCCGCTCCTTGCCGTCGGAGGGGTTGTTGCGCACCTGGCCGCCGGCCACGAGCGTCGTGGAACCGCCCCCATCGAGGTTCAGCGCCTCCACTGCGCCCATGGATGAGAGCTCACTGGCAAGTTCGGCCAGGGTCATGCCCGCGCTTGCGGGTTGACGCCCGTCCACCACGACGAACAGATACCGCCCCTCGCTGGTGCGCGCCACAGCCGTGCGGGGATGGCGCGGTATTTCGTGCGCTAATCCTTCAGCCGCCGGCGCCGCTTTGCCCGCCTTGATGAGGCTCGGTCCGGCGCCTGTTATGTCGGTTGCCTTGCATCCGCGCCCCGCCCTGTTCCACTTGCCCGACTTGGCCGCAACGACGTCGAACTCCAGGCGCTCCACGTCGTCGCGTTCGCGGCAGAACAGCAGGGCGGTGCGGCCGGCGCCTTCGCCGAGGACCTTTCCATTCCAGACGAAGACGCCCGCTGCCGCGCCGTCTGGTTTGAAGTACCCGCCGTTGACGGCGGACACCGCGCCCAGCCGCCTGGCCATCGCCGATGTGGTTTCCCTTCCGGTGGCCGCATTCAGAGCTCGCACCGGCAGCAGGTTGACCGCCGGGTGCGCAGGATCGATTTCCAGCGCGAAAAGGCGAAACGGCCCTTCGGCGCCCCGGCGGAAGTCGCGCTCCATGTAGCGCACTCCTGGGGCGAGTTCCCGCCAATGGCCTCCGCCAGGGTCAAGCAACCACGCGAAGAGAAACAAGCTCCACATGCACGACCTCTTCCACGTAGTCGATCAGGTCCACGCGCAGCAGCGCCTGAAAATGCGCCGGTACGGGCTGCTGCGGCGCGAGTCCCATGGCGTCAAACAGCGTCGAGAGCCTGTCTTCGCGCGCCAGAAACTGCCCCGCGCCCTCGATCGCCCGCCCGTGGTTGCCCGCAATCAGGGTGATCGAGGAGCCCGGTTGGATGCCCGGCCGCCGCGTGAGCAGCGCATACTCGATGCCGCGTTCCAGTTCGCCTTCGAAGAAGTGTCGGCCCCGGCAGACGCCGGGTTCGCCCGGCTTGGGCGCGGTGTTCACAATCGAGTCCTCCGTGATCAGGAACGGCTCCGTGCCTTGAAGCGAATGGAGGAAGGGGTTGGTGCGCGAACTGCCAAGCAGAATCAGGTTGGCGCCCTCCATCTCCTGCCAGGAAAAGAAACGCGAGTTGCGAATATCCAGTGGAAGCCGCAGCTCGTTGAACGCGCGCTGGATCAGCAGCAGGCTGTGCATTTCGCCGGCGGGCACGAAATGAAAGGAAGGCCGGAGCGCCGCGGGGTCGACAGGAAGGCCCCGCCCGGGGAGTTCATTCGCGCCGGATGCGCGGTCGTTCACAAAGATGTTGCGGACGTAATTCCCTTTGTCGTCGCGAAAGAACAGCACCTCCGTGTAGACGAGGATGTTCGGCGAGCTGCTGTTGAAGTACGGCGCCCAGAAACGCTCCCGGATTCCGCCCGGCAGCGGCGCACGTAGCGAGGCTTGCCCCGCGGCCTCGAAAACCGCGCGGTACTGTCCTTTCGGGATCGAGAGCCGCAAGCGTTCATCGTGGCCCTCGTTCTCGAAGTACGTTTTGAGTCTTTCGCGGATGCTGGCGATGCTCACGCGAATGATGGGGTCGGCTTTGGGGTCGAAACTCTCGGGCCTCCCAATGGCCTCCACATGGATGTGGTACTCTTTGGGGGGGCCCTCGGCCGACTCCTCGGTGCGTTTGACCAGGTACTCCAGGATCCGGCGAAGCGAGTAGGCGTGCGCGAATTGAGGGCTCGCCAGAATGCGGTTCACGAGGGCCTGCCGCTCGGAGCGGCCAGCCTCCCCCAAAGTCATCTTCACTGATTGGCCATTCTATCGCACGGGGGCGGATTGACCCCTCTTAACTCCTACTTACTAGCTTCAGGCCGGATCGGACATTAGCATGGAACCTGTGATGGCGCGCGCAAGCATCTTCACCTTTCTTGTCGCCAGCGCGGCGCTGGCGTCGCAGCCGAAGCCGGCGGCGCTCGAAGCCGACTTCTCCCGGCACTTGCAGGAGTGGGACGGCTTCGGGGTCAACTACGTGGAAGTGCCGCAGACCCGCGACTACAAGACAAACCCTCAGGAATACGGCGGTATGAGCGCGCTTTCGGAAGACAAGCGAAGGCAACTGCTGGAGCTGTTCTGGGGCGACGACGGTCTCCGCCCCGGCGTCGTCAAGATGTTCGCCGACGTCTGGATGGAGCCAGTGAACGACAACACCGATCCCGAGGTCATTGACGCCTCCAGGTTCGACCACGAAACGACGACAAAGTGGATGAGGATGTTCGTCCGCGAAGGCGTGAAGCGAACCCGCGCCCGCGGAGGCGGCCTGAAGATCATCACCACCTTGTACGGACCGCCGGCATGGGCGACAAGGCAGAAGTTCGTCCGCGGGCGGGACCTGGACCCGGCGATGAAGAAAGAAGTTGCCGAGTACCTCATCGCTTGGGTGAAATTTCTCCGGGAGAAAGAGGGCTTCCCCGTATCCGCCATCTCACTGCACAACGAAGGCGAGGACTTCTCCCGCTGGCCCGTTGACGGGATGACGGCGGGCCACCCAACGCACGACTACAACCTTTACTGGCCGCCGTCGCAGGTTGTCGATTTCCTCTCGTTCATGCGCCCGATGATGGACCGCATGGGTTTGAAGGAAGTCGCCCTGGCCAACGGCGAGCCGACCAACTGGTATCGCTTCTGGCAGTGGGGCCACGCGCCGGAGATCGCCCGCAGTCCCGAAGCGCTTAAAGGCCTCGGCCTCATCACGAGCCACGGCTTCGCCGGGGGAACAAACCAGTGGTACGGGGACCACTCCTCCAACGGCGTGGACCTGCTTCGCCTGGCAAAGCCTGGCCTCCATGCCTGGACCACCTCCATGACCTGGGGCAAGATGAACATGGCCTTCCTCGACGACATCCGCCAGCAGATCTATTCCGTCAAAGTGAATGCCGTGATTCCGTGGGCGGCTGTTCAAACGTCCAACTGGGTAGGGGGCGATCCCAACCCGGGCACTGCCGTGCGGGTCATTGAAGACTGCGGCTGCTTCCAGGTGCTGCCCGGCTACTGGAACTACAAGCAGGTCTCCCGCGCCGGGCAACCCGGCATGCGGGTTGCCGCTGTGCGCAGCGACGACCCGGGTCTGCGCATCATGGCTTTCGCCTCCAACGGCACGAAGCACCCCGACAGTTTCGTCGTGATCAACACCACTTGGGAGCAGAAGACGGCGCGCATCGCCGTTGCGGGAACGCGCGCCGCATCGTTCAAGGCCTTCCGTTCCTCGCTGAGTGAAAAGTACGCCCCCGCCGGAGACCACGCCGTCTCCTCAGGCGCCATTGAGTACCGCGTGCCGCCCAATTCGGCAACCACTTTCTTTGCGAACTAAGGAATTGCCAGGAAATCACCATGCCAGCTGCCCCCCGGCGGTCGAGGCTCTCGCGCCGGCACTGGACCGCGGCCGTAATGGAGTGGTCCGGCCCATGTGGCGCACTTGTTTGCGAACATCCCCTAAGCTGGTAACCGGAAGGTGATCACCGTGAAGCTCTTTCCGGTTCTTTTCGTTCTGGCGGCGGCGCTGCCCGGGGCCGATCTCCTGCTGACCGTGCACAAACGGGCCGACACTCTTGGTATTTACGACCTGGCGGAGGCCAAGCCTTTGGCGAACGTCCCGGTGGGAGTGAAACCGCACGAATTTGAGCTGACCGAGGACAAGCGCTATGCGCTCGTGACCGTCTACGGCGTCGATAGCTATACGGCCGCGGAGGCCGGCGGGAATACAATTGCCATCGTTGACCTCAGGACGCGCAAGCCCGCCGGAACGATCGATCTTGGCCAGTACCACAGGCCGCATGGGATCGAGCGCGGGCGCAGCGGCGCATTCTACGTTGCGACGGAAAAGCCTGCCGCGCTGCACGTCATCGACGGCAGGAGGCGGCGGATCAAGTTCTCTTTCGCTCTCCCAGGCCAATTGCCGCACATGATCGCCATTTCGGCCGGCGAGACCAAGGTCTGGACAGCCGACGCCGGTTCAGGAACGGTCACGTGCATGGACCTGCGAACCAGGAAGCAACTGGCTCAGGTGGAAGTTGGCGGCGTTCCCATGGGCCTGGCGCTTTCGAAGGACGAAAAACGGCTCTATTGCGCGACGCGCAGCGCGAATACCGTTGCCGTCATTGATGCTGTCGCCAACCGGCTGCGGCGCCAGATTGGCGTGCCTGGCCAGCCGGCGCGCCTCCTGTTGAGCCTCGATGGCCGCACTCTTTACGTCAGCCTGTACGAGTCGGGCGAAGTCGCCGCCATCGATACGCGCACTGAACTCGAGGTCCGCCGCGCCCCGGCAGGCGCTGCCGCCTAAGGCATGGCGCTCCACCCGCGCGGCGGCAGCCTCTTCGTCGCCGCTCAGGCGGAGAACCGGATCCTTCAACTTGCCCTGCCCGGGCTCGAAATCCTCAAAGCGATCGAAACCGCCGCGCGGCCGGATCCGATCCGGATTCTCTCCGAGCCATGAGCTTCTGAAATGACCCGCGCCGCTCTCCAATTCCTCTGCGAACTTGCCGCCCACCTTGAAAGAAGCGGCGCGGACCTGGTCATCGACGCCGACACACACATCACCGATCTCAGGACGCTCAGCGGGCCGCTGCGGGAGCGGTACGAGACCTCGCCCAACTATTACCACGGCCGGCCGGTCTCAGCGGAGGACCTGCTGTGTGAAATGGAGATGGCGCGGGTGGACGCCGCCCTGTCGTGGCAAAACCCGGCCGCAACCTCGTACACGAGCGATCTTGACCAGAATGCCGAGAAGCTTCTGGCCGCCAACCGGTACGTCCGGGATAACGCCGTCAAATACCTTGGCCGCTTCATCCCCGGCGGATGGACGGATCCGAAGGCCTGCGGAGTCGAAGCAGCGAAGCGCATCGCCGAAGCCTGCGTGCTCGAGTTCGGCTTTCCCTTCGTCAAGATGAACCCGGCGCAGAACGCTTACGCCATCGATTCTGCGGAGGTGATTGCGGTTCTCGACCACATCGTCGAGCTCGGCGCGGTCCCCGCTTTCCATTTCGGGGCGGATACGCCGTTTACCCCTGCCGAAGGCCTCGAAAAGCTGCTGTTTCGCCACCCCGGCCATCCTTTCCTGGCCGTTCACATGGGTGGTGGCGGCGCCGGATATCTGGAAGCCGAGTCCCTCTACGTCAAGGCCCGGCTGCTCGGATTGAAGCACCCCAACTTGCGCTTCGCATTGAGCGCCAAGCGCGACACGCACATCGAAAGCGATCTGATCGCCTATCAGCTCGCGGGCGAACAGTTCTCTCGCAATCTCATGTGCGGCTCCGACGCACCGTACGGCCGCATGACCTGGAATTTTGGCGGCTACCGCTGGATGTTCCGCTCGCTCATGGACGGAGCGCGCCACACAGACCCGCGGCTGAAGAGCCGGCCGGGCGCCTTCACCGAGCACGCCGTGGCCGGCTATTTGGGTGGCAACCTCGCCCGCCTCACTCTCGAGACCTGCCGGCGGCTGCTGACGCAATGCAGTTGATCATCCTCAGCGCCGCCGTTCTCCTTCTCCTGCTGCTGATCGCGCGGTGCAAGCTCAACGCCTTTCTTGCTCTGCTGGTGGCCTCCTTCTTCGTTGCGTTCGCCAACGGGCTCTCTTTGAATGCGGCGGTGAAATCGGTGACGAAGGGCATTGGCGACACGATGGGCAGCCTTGCCCTGATCCTCGTTTTCGGCGCCATGCTGGGCAAGTCGATCGAGGAATCGGGCGCGGCGCACACGATCAGCCAGGCGCTGACGCGGCTTTTCGGCAGGCGGCGGCTGCAATGGAGCGTGGTCGTCACCGGATTGCTGGTGGGCCTGCCGATGGTCTACAACGCCAGCTTCCTGGTCCTGATTCCGCTGGTGTACACGCTCTCCGTCACCTCAGGCGTGCCGCTGATGGCTCTGGGCATTCCGCTCTCCTCAGCGCTGTCGGTGACACATGGTTATCTGCCGCCGCACCCCGCGCCCGCTTCCATCGCCGTGCTCTACGGGGCGGATGTGAACCGGACGCTGTTGTATGGTCTCGTCCTGACGCCGATCGCCACAGTGCTCGCCGGGCCGGTCCTGGCGCATTTCTTTCGCCACCTGAAGAATACGCCGCCTCCGGAACTCTACACTCCGCGCGCCTTTCAGTCCGCGGAACTGCCTCCGCTGAGCCTTTCCCTTCTGGCCACTCTTGCGCCGGTCCTGCTGATGCTGGCGGGGGCGGACCCCTCGGTTGCCCTCGGCGTCGCCGCTCTGTTTGCACTGTGGTCGCTCGGGCTGCGCCGCGGGCGCGGCATGGATTCGCTGATGAAAAGCGTGGCGGCGGCCATCGCGAGCGTATCGATGGTCATGCTCATCATCGCCGGCGGCGGGGCGTTCAAGCAGGTGCTGCTTGATGGAGGGACCGGCCGGGCGATCGAGCAGTGGGCGAAAAGCGCTCACCTCCATCCGATTCTGCTCGCCTGGCTCGCGGCGGCGCTGCTGCGGCTTGCGCTCGGCAGCGCGACGGTGGCGGCCATTACCGCCGCCGGACTGGTGCTGCCGGTCGTCCCCGGCGCCGGAGTGGCTCCCGAACTGCTCGTCCTCGCAACAACGGCCGGCAGCCTGATGTTCTCGCACTTCAACGACATCGGCTTCTGGATGTTCAAGCAGTACTACAACGTGAGCATCCGGCAGACCTTTCAGATCTGGACTGTGATGGAGTCGATTGTGGCGGTGGTGGGCCTGCTCGGCGCGTTCGCGCTTTCCGCCGTAGTAGCGAAGCCGGCAGGGCCGAAGATCGTGCTGCACATCAACAGCTACCACGCGGGCTACTCCACTTCGGATCAGGCTGGGGAAGCCCTCAAGAAAGGCCTTGAGTCCAATGGCCTCCGTTATGAGGTCTTCTACCTCGATGCCAAGCGCCAGCAGCGGCCGGACGCCCTTGTTCCCAAGGCGCTGGCGAAGATCAAAGAGCTGAACCCCGCTCTGATTGTCGCCGGCGACGACGACGCGGTGAAATTCGTCATCAAGCCGCATCTGGCCGAAATCGCCGTTCCTGTCGTCTTCTGCGGCGTCAACTGGTCGGCTGACGAATACACCCTGCCTAGTGACCGTGTGACGGGCATTCTGGAAGTCCTCCCCATCGAGGAGACGCTGAACGCCGTCCGGCGGCAGTTCCAGGGGGCACGGAAGCTGATCACGCTGAGCGAAGACTCGACGTCAGAGCGCAACAACAAAGCTTTGATGTCGCCAATCTTTCGGGGGCTCGGCTTCGAACCCACTACGGTCATGGTGAAAACGTTTGACGACTGGAAGCGCGAGTTCATCCGCG
Organism: Bryobacteraceae bacterium; assembly: GCA_013388415.1. Taxonomy (GTDB): domain Bacteria; phylum Acidobacteriota; class Terriglobia; order Bryobacterales; family Bryobacteraceae; genus JACADU01. The sequence goes on along the minus strand of JACADU010000375.1, from coordinate 5,605 downwards.
CCCAAACCGAAGCCGACATCCTCTACCTCCCCACCAACGGCGCCATCCAGGGTTGGGACGCCGCCGAGGCCAAGGCTTTCGTTCTCGCGCAAACCCGCAAGCCATCCGTCACCTGCGACGGCTTCATGACCCCTTACGCCGCCTTCGGCCTCACCAAGGAGGCTGCCGAGCAGGGCGAGTGGGCTGCTGCATCGGCTGTTGCCATTCTTCAGGGAAGAGCCTCGCCAGCCTCCATCGCCGTTGCCCGAAACAGCCGCTTCCGTTGCTACTTCAACCCGGCGGTTGCCGCTAGAGCAGGGCTCAGGCTTCTCTTGCCGGAGGGCGAGTCCTGCCAGAAAGTTGAATGAGCGCGAAGCGGCTGGCCGCACAAACTTGACCAGTTTCGGATAATTTGATACGTTTGTCGCAGCTTCCATGACCGGCACCGCACTCCAACCAGCGCGGCAGCGCGTGCGCGATACGCTTGCGCATCGCGAGCCGGACCGCGTCCCGATCGACCTCGGCAGCACGTCGGTGACGGGCATTCACGTCTCCGTGGTCATGGGCTTGCGCGAGTATTACGGCCTCGAAAAGCAGTTGGTCAAGGTCTACGACCCCTACCAGATGCTTGGCGCCGTGGAGGAAGACCTCGCCAGAGCGATGAAGGTCGACGTCTGGGGCATCCCTAGACGCCGCTCGCACTTCGGTTTCGTCAACGAGAACTGGAAGCCGTGGAGGGTGAACGGTCTTGAAGTGCTTGTCGCGGGGGGATTCGAAGTCGATACCGAGCCGGACGGCAGCATCGTGATCTATCCTCAGGGGGACCGCACGGCAGCGCCTTCGGGCCGCATGCCCGCGGGCGGGTGGTTCTTCGACAGCATCGTCCGGCAGAACCATTTCGACCCGGACCATCTCGACCCGGCGGACAACCTCGAGGAGTACAAGCCGGTGAGCGAGGAGGACCTGGAATGGAACCTCGGCTGGCTGGCGGTGGGCGAGATGACTGGAAGGGGGATCATCGCAGCCTTCGGCGGGACCGGCTTCGGCGACATTGCAACAGTTCCCGCCCCAGGGCTGAAGGACCCGCGCGGCATCCGCGACATCAGCGAGTGGTATGTGAGCCTGCGCTCTCGAAAGAGTCATATTCACGCGATCTTCGAGCGGCAGTGCGAGCTGGCGCTGGAGAACCTCAAGAAAATTCACAATGCCGTCGGCGACCGCATCGATGCCGTTTACCTCTGCGGCACGGATTTCGGCACGCAGAACTCGGCGTTCTGCTCGGTAGCGACCTTCCGCCAGTTGTGGCTGCCTTACTACAGCGCGATCTGCAAGTGGATTCACGCCAACACCCGGTGGAAGTGCTTCAAGCACAGTTGCGGGTCGGTGGAGCGCTTCTTCGAGAGCATGATCGAGGCGGGTTTCGATATCATCAATCCCGTCCAATGTTCGGCCGCAGGGATGGAGCCGGAAAAGCTGAAGAAGACCTACGGCAGCCGCCTGGTCTTCTGGGGCGGCGGTGTGGATACGCAGAAGACGCTCGCCTTCGGCACGCCCGAACAGGTGCGCGAAGAGGTACTAAGGCGCTGCGAGGTGTTCGCCCCGGGCGGCGGTTTCGTTTTCAATCCTGTGCACAACATCCAGGCCATGACCCCCGTGGCCAATGTTGTGGCGATGCTGAACGCAGTACATGAATTTAATGGAGTCCCCAATGCCTGAGTTCGAAAAACTACATCAAGCGGTCCTTGACGGCGACCAGAAGGCGGCCAGGAGCTTGACCGAGGCCATGCTGGCGGAGGGCGTTGCGCCGCTGGACATGATCACCAAAGCGATGGTGCCTGCGATGGACGAGGTCGGCCGGCGCTTCGAGTGCGAGGAGTACTTCGTCCCTGAGCTATTGCTGTCGGCGCGCGCGATGAAAGCGTCGATGGAGCTGTTGCGGCCGTTGCTGACGGCAAGCGGCGCCCAGCCGGCGGGCCGGGTCGTCATCGGCACGGTGAAGGGCGACCTGCACGACATTGGCAAGAACCTGGTCGCGTCGATGCTTGAAGGCGGCGGCTTCGAAGTGGTCGATCTCGGCGCCGATGTCGCGCCCGAGAAGTTCATCGAAGCGGTCAAGCAGAGCGGAGCGCAGATCGTGGCGCTGTCGGCCCTGCTCACGGTGACCATGCCATCCATGCGGACGACAATCGACGCTTTGAACCAGGCCGGCATTCGGAATCAGGTGAAGGTGATGGTGGGCGGCGCGCCGGTGACTTCTCAGTTCGCAACCGAAATCGGCGCCGACGGCTACAGCGAGAACGCCAGCGCGGCGGTCCAACTGGCCAGAAAGCTGATGGCGGGTTCGCAGGCATGAGCCGGCTGGCTGGCTGGGTCGAACACGGACCCCTGATCACAGACGGCGCGTGGGGCACGCAGCTTCAGGCGATGGGCCTTGCGCCGGGTGAGGTGCCGGACCTGTGGAATCTCAGCCACGCGGACCATGTGGCGGCAGTGGCGCGAGCGTACGTGGAGGCGGGAAGCGAGATCGTTCTCACGAATACGTTTCGCGCCAACGGCATCACACTGAAAGAGGCAGGCCGCGCGGGCTCGCTCGAGGAGATCAACCGGCGCGGCGTCGAAATCTCGCGCCAGGCCGCCAGCGGCAAGGCGCGCGTGGTTGCTTCCATCGGGCCGACCGGCAAGATGCTGCTGGCGGGCGGCATCACGCCGGAGGAAGCGCGCGCCGCGTTCGCTGCCCAGGCCAAGGCGCTCGCCGCGGCGCAGCCGGACGCTTTGCTCTGCGAGACCTTTAGCGAGCTGGAAGAAGCCGAAATCGCGTTAGCGGCTGCGCTGGAAACCGGCTTGCCGGTGATCGTGAGTTTCGCCTTCGACACGGGAAAAAACAAAGACCGCACCATGACGGGCCTGACGCCGGAGAAGGCAGCCGCCGCGATTGCCCGGGCCGGCGCCGATGCCGTCGGAGCCAACTGCGGCGCGGGCATCGAGTTTTTCCCGGCCCTGGTTGAGCGGCTGAAATCGGCCTGCGGGCTGCCCGTCTGGATCAAGGCCAATGCCGGACTGCCGCGGATGGAGGGCGGCCGGGTTGTCTACGACGCCAGCCCGGAGTCCTTCGCCGCCCGCTTTGCCGATCTGGCCAAGGCCGGCGCGTCGTTCATCGGAGGCTGTTGCGGCACTTCGCCCGAATTCGTTGCCGCGCTTCTGGCGCAGCGCGATGCCTGGAGGAACCTCTGATGCGCCTGAAGCTGATCGGCTGCGAAGTGCTCTACCGCGAACTGTGCGACGCTGTCGCCAGAAGCCCCCATCAGGTCGACATCGAGTTCCTGCCGAAAGGAATTCACGACCTCGGCGGCGAACCGATGATGAAGGAGATCCAGGCGCGGGTCGACGCGGTCCCCCCGGGAACCTACGACGCCATTCTGCTTGGCTATGGACTCTGCGGGATGGGACTCCACGGTCTGGCCGCGCGCCACACGCCGCTCGTCCTGCCGCGGGCCCACGACTGCATCGCTCTGCTGCTGGGCAGCCGGACGCGTTACGAGGAACACTTTCAGAACTACCCCGGGACGTACTATCGCTCCACAGGTTGGATCGAGCGCGGCAAGGACATCCAGCAGATCGCGCAGAACCGCACTGGTTTGGGCCTCTCGCTCGAAGCGCTGGTCGCCAAGTATGGCGAGGACAACGGCCACTACCTCTATGAAGAGTTGACGCGCTATCGCAACACCTACAACCGCATGGCCTTCATTGAAACCGGCCTGGAGGCCGACAACCGCTTCGAGGAGGAGGCGCGCTGGCAGGCGGCCGAGCAGGGCTGGCGTTTCGAAAAGATCCAGGGCGATCTCGGCTGGTTGCGCCAACTGGTTCGAGGAGAATGGCGCGAAAACGGCTTCCTGATGGTTCAGCCGGGTGAGCGCATCCGCGCCACCTGGAAGGACGACATCATCCGCGCGGAGGACATCCGCAGCCGGGCAACCGTCTGAGCCGCCTATGACGGGACGGGAGCGAATCCTCGCGGCTCTGGACGGCAAGCCGGCCGGCTCACTGCCGCTGATGCCCATCACGATGATGTTCGCGGGAGACTTCGCCGGCGTTCGCTACTTCGACTACGCCACCAGAGCCGAGGTGCTGGCCGAGGCCCAGTTGCGCACCGCGGAGCGCTTCGGCTTCGATTACGTCTCGGCGATCAGCGATCCGGCGCGCGAGACCGCCGACCTTGGCGGAGCCGTCGAGTGGTTCGACAACCAGCCGCCGGCGATCATCGAGAGCCGGGCGCTGCTGCATGACAAATCAACTCTCGGACGCCTCTCCCTCCCCTCTCCTGAAGCTCCGGGACGCATGAAGGATCGTGTCGAGGCCATCCGCATCCTGAAGCGCGAGGCGGGCAACGATCTCCTTGTGGAAGGCTGGATCGAAGGGCCCTGCGCCTTAGGCGCCGATCTCCGCGGGCTGAACTCGCTGATGCTCGATTTCACCGACGACGAGGACTTCGTGCGCGCCCTGGTCGACTTCGCCATCGAAACCGAGATCGGGTTCGCCAGAGCGCAGGTGGAAGCCGGCGCGGATCTCATCGGCATCGGCGACGCCGCGGCGTCGCTGATTGGGCCCAGGCTGTATCGTGAGTTCATCCTGCCCGGCGAGCAGCGGCTGACGTCGGCGATCCGCGCCATGGGCGCCCGAAGCCGGCTTCACATCTGCGGCAACACGCGCCGGATCATCGGCGACATGGCGCGCGCGGGCGCCGGCATGATCGATCTTGATTACTTCACGCCGCTGGCCGAGGCCCGCGCGGCCTGCGGCCCCGCGCAGCCGCTGGCCGGCAACATCGATCCGGTCCGCACGCTGAGGGACGGAACGCCGGAGACCGTGACGGAGGCGCTGGAACACTGCTGGGAGGAGTCCGGCCCGCTCTACATCGTCGCCGCCGGTTGCGAAATCGCACGCGGCACGCCATACGAAAACGTCGAGGCCATGGCCCGCTTTGCCCGCGATCACGCTGCCGCCTGATCCCCGCCGCCCCTTGCGGGACCGGCTGTTCGACCTCGGCGTCGAGTTCCCCTGCGGCGGCGAGACCGGCTGCGGCGGCTGCAAAGTGCGCGTGCTCGCGGGCGAAGTCGCCGTCACCCCCCTGATGCGGAGCGTCCTCACTGAAGAGGAACTCGCCGCTGGTTGGCGGCTGGGCTGCGAAGCGGCATCGCCGGGAGAGGTCACTCTCGACGTCGAGCAGTGGTCGCCGGTGATTCTCTCCGACAACGCGCCAATGCCGGTTGAGTCCCGGCCGGGCAAAGGCGCGGCCATCGACCTCGGCACCACGACGCTGGTGGCGCAGCGCGTCGACCTCGCCACCGGCAACGTCGAAGCCGTCGAAACCGCCATCAACCCTCAGGCCAGGCACGGAGCTGATCTGATGAGCCGCATCCGGTTTGAGATGGAACGGCCGGGCGTGCTGCGGGCGCTGATTCACGAGGTCCTCTCCCTTATGCTGGACCGGCTCGCGCCCGAGGAGGGCTTTGAAGAGATCCTCATCTGCGGCAACACTGCGATGCACCACCTCTGTTGCGGGTTCGATGTCTCGCCGCTGGCGGCGGTGCCCTTCGCGTCGCCGAACCTTCGCTCGGCCGAAGTCATG
>JACADU010000412.1 GCA_013388415.1 Bryobacteraceae bacterium | reverse complement strand
GGAAGGGCGAGTTATCGAAGCGCAGCGTGAATGCGGCGGGGTCGGTTGCAGCCGAAAGATTCCAGCGCCACTCGATGAGCCCGGCACGGGCTTGGTAGACCCAGTCCAGTCCGGGCGCCACGTTCTTGAAGGCGAGCGATTCGAAGCGCGGGACGGATTCGACCCAGGCCGAACGGTCCGATCCGCGGTAATAGTGCGCGACTGCGGGAACCGGCAGGCCGAAGCTGGGCTGGCAGCCCGGGTTCGCGTTGTTGAGCGCGATGCTGGCGGCGGATTGCGGACCGTTCCAACTCGTGGGCCGGCGGTAGAGCGCGCCGCAGGAGAAGGCCCAACCGTGGTCCACCGCGAGGTGTGTGGCGGGGTGATTGAGCTGGCCGAGGTTTTGTTCGAAGGCGATCGGGAGCGTGGGAGTGAAGGGCGTGAGCGTTGCGGCAGCGGCTGCCGCGGCCAGGAAAGCGATGATGCCGAGCGCACGCATGGAATCCAATTTCAGTTTATGGCTTGCGCGGGCGAGCTCGCACGATGGGCTGGAGGGCCCCGCAAAGCTTTAGCCTCAGTCCTGCGCCAGGAGTCTCTCCACCGCCGATTGGAGGAGTTCGCGGGGTCGCGGGAGAGACTCAATTGGAATCCGGCCGTGCTTGGTCATTGGCTGGCGGGAATTCAGTTCTGTTCGACGATCCGGAGAGTCCGCTGAATGCCGTGTTTGGGGGGAGAAGGGCTTCACGACCAGGGATTCAGTACGCTCTCGGGGATTTGAAGTTGAACGATTCGCCGGTCGGACCAGGTGAGGGACGGCGCGTTTCAGCCGCCGAAGACGGCGCGGACTTTTTCAAGGAATGCAGCGACTTTGACGCGCGGGTCGCCCGCTCCGAGCGTCTCGATAGGAAGGACGCCGCGGTAGCCGCCCTTGTCGATGATCGTCTTGACGCGGGCGAGGTCGGTGGGGACTTCCTTCGTGCCGTAGAAGACGTTCTCTTTGAGCTGCCAGGAGACGGCATAGGGGAGTAGCTTCTCGATCTCCTCGTACGCGTCATGGATGCGGAGGCTGCCGACGTCCAGGATGACGCCGAACCAGTCGGAGTTGACGGCTTCGACGATGCGGATGGTTTCGGCGGCGGTCTTGGCGAAGTCGTGATGGTTCTGGAGGCCGACGATGACGCCGTGGCGCTCGCCGTGGGCGGCGCACTCCTGAAAGAGGGGGATCATCCACTCGAGGGTCTTGTCGAAGGTGGAGTCCGCCGCAACTCTCTGGCCGGTGAAGACGCGGATGACCGTCGCGCCCATCATGGAGGCGGCTTCGATCCAATCTTTGACCATCTGGAGGTCGCGCTTGCGGGCTTCCGCATCCGTGACGGCGAAATCGTTGCGGACGCCGGTACCGCAGATGGAGACGCCGTTGAGGAACGCGCGGCGCTTGAGGGCGGCGATGGCGGCGGGCGAGGGCGCTTTCGGATAGCTGTCGAAATAGTAGCCGGTGGCGTCGAGGGCCGGAATGCCGTGACGGGCGCAATAATCGACGACGTCATTCCATGTCATCGTCTTGTCGCGCAGCGGCTGATTGAAGGAGTAGGCGTTGAGCGCCAGGCGGATGGAGACGCCGGGCAGGCGGGAGATCCTGGGCGCGGCGGCGGCGCGTGTGCGCAGCACGGCGGGCAGAGATGCGGCGAGGAAGCAGCGCCGCGTGGCTGAGGCGGTCATTGAGTCTCCTTGCCGATCGGGAAGCGGCCGAGCGGCCCGGCGCGAAGCACGATTTGCTTTTCGGTGGGGAACGGATAAATGATCAGGTTGCCGCCGGATTGCTTGGCGACCGAGGGGTCGGGCGCAAGAAAGAAGCCGAGTTCGAAGAAGACCGCGGCATCGCTGAGAGCGGGAGCGGGGTAGCCGCGATAAGGGGTCCAAGGCTTGAGCGGCAGGGGGGCGGTGAATCGCTCGCGGAAAACCTGGCCGGGTTCGACGCGGGTGACATAAGGGACGTCGGGCTTTTCGACGTCAACGTCGGGCGGGATTGGGAAGATCTTCTTGGCCAGCGTGATCGATCCGGAAGACTGATAGATGTAGACCAAATTCGGGTCAGTTTCAGGTCCGCCGGACGGTCCGGTCCGGTGGAGAACGTTGAACAGGAATGCGGTCTTGTCGGAGCGGTTGCGGAATTCATAACCGATGAGCAGAGAGGCGGGTCCGGGCTGGACTCCGACGCGGAGGTCGCAATCCTGAGCCTGTGCGATGAGAGAGGCCGGGGCCGAGGCCATGTCAGCGGTTTTCCTTTCTGCATCGGCGCAGCCCGGCGGCGCCAAAAGGATCGCGGCGAGACCGAAGGCTGCGGATTTTCGCATTGTGTGCCATTAGTACCACTTCCGCTCGGGCTGAGGCGGAGGCCATTCCTTGCGGATCTTGTTTTCGTTGTAAGGGTATTTGTCGTAGGGCGGAATGCCGACGGCTTCGGCTTCGCGCTTGTTGGTCTGAGCTGTCTTGGAGGGGTCCGTGGGATCGGGCTTGCTGTCGTTATTGTCGGTGCCGGGTTTCATCATGCCCTTGCCCGCCTGCTCGGCATGGACGAGTTCGTGGGCGAGACCGATGGCCGGCGGGCGTGTTTCCCAGGGTTCATCGCCGATTTTGGTGCGGTCGGGGTTGTAGCTGACGGTGGCGTCGGTGCCGGCGCCGGGCGTGCCGTCGGCGTTCTGAAAGCGGCCAGCGGGATTGGAGTAGCCACCGCATTCGTTGCCGTCGGTTGTTTTGACGATGGTGACTTTCTTGTTTCCGTTGCCGACGGCTTGGAGGAGCTTTTCGCCCGTTGGGGTGGAGGCGATTTGGCCGAGCGAGAGGAGGGTTTTGAGTTTGAACTCAAGGTCGCCCTTGATGGTCAACGACTTGCCAACCTGAACGTCGCCGTTGGGCAGGACTTTGACAGGCATGCCGGCGATATTCGGTTGGAGGATGGCGCCCATGGCGGCCGCGGCTGCTGCGGCCGCGGCTGCTGTTGATCCGGTTGCTGCTGCACCGGCGGCGGCTCCGGCAGCAGCGCCGGCGAGTCCGCCCAATCCGCCGGCTCCGCCACCGCCACCCGAACTGCTGTCGCCGACCAGGACCGTCATACAGCCCATGGCGATCTTGTTGGGCGGGCCGATGGCTTCCAGGACCGTGTCGCCCATGCGGCAAGCGGGCATGTTGTTGATGAGGACGGTCTGACTGCCGTCGATGACGACGCCGGGCCCGTGGGGCGGAACGGGCAGCGGAGTCGTACACGTGTGGATGTCCGACATGCCTCCGGCCATCGAGGAGATCGCCGAGCCCATGGCGGCTGCGGAGGCGGCCTTGGTGGCCTCTTCGGCGGCTTTGGCCGCCGGCGCGCCCGGTGTGCCGGCGGCGGCAACCGTGGCGGCTTCGGCCGTCTTGATGACAGTGTCAGCCACCTGCTTGGCGGCTTGCAGCGCCGAGGCCATTGCCGCCGGGATTCCGCGCCAGGCGGGCAAATAGCCGATCAGCACGTTCATGCTGCCGGGGCCTGGTGTCAGGACGGGGGGCAGGGGGTGGACGACAGGGTCGGTGATTCTCGCCGCGGGTCGCATGCTTCAAGGCCGGTCGCGAAAAATGGAAAAGCGGTTACTGTCCCCAATTATAGTGGAGGGATGGCGAGCAGAAGAGAGTTCCTGAAGGCAGCGGGCGCCGCGGCTGCGGTTTCGCAAGCCAGAGTCTTGGGGGCGAACGATCGCATCCGGCTGGCCGGATTGGGCGCCGGAGGGCGATGCCGCTATCTCCTCGGACTCGCGAACAAAATCGGCGGATGCGAGATCGTCGCCGTCTGCGATGTCTACGAGCCTCGCAGGGCGGAGGCCAGGGAAAAACTGGCTCCGCAGGCTCGCGAGTATGCCGAATACCGGGAGGTGCTCGAGAGGAAGGATGTCGATGCCGTCATCATCGGCTCGCCCGACCACTGGCACGTGCCCATGTCGATTGACGCAGTCAGGGCAGGGAAGGATGTCTACGTCGAGAAGCCGGTGAGCCACAAGATGGATGAGGGACCAGCTCTGATCAGGGCGGTGGAGGAGACAGGACGAGTGCTCCAGGTGGGCTACCAGCAGAGGAGCTGGGACATTTTCCAGCAGGGTGCGGAACTGGTGCAGGGCGGACGGCTGGGCAAGGTCACGATGGTGGAATCGCACTGGTATCAGGACTACATTCGGAACTTCGGCAAGATGGGTCCGGTGGATACGGCGAAGCTCGACTGGAAGCGGTTTCTGGGGAACGCGAAGGAGCAGCCTTTTGAACAGAGGCGTTTCCTCCAGTGGCGCTGGTATTGGGATTTCGGCGGCGGGGCGCTGACTGACCTGCACTCGCATTGGGGCGACGTCATCCACTGGTACATGCGTGAGGACAGGCCGCAGGCCGCGACGGCCATGGGGGCGAAGCGCTATCACACATATTGGGACTGCCCGGACACGATTGTCGCGGCCTGGCAGTATCCGAGCTACAACCTGTCGTACAACGGGACGCTGGTCGGGCACCTGGAAGGCGGCACACTCGTTTTCCGGGGCACCGACGGGATGCTGAAGATCACCCGCGAGGGCTATGCGCTCTACCCCGAAGGCGTTCTTGGAGCAGAAAAGACGAGCTATCCGGAGCCGGTTGCCTCGGCCCGGGCAAGCGGGGACGGAACGCTGGACCACATGCGCAACTTCCTCGACTGCGTCAGGAGCCGCAAGACGCCGAACGCGAATGTGAAAAATTCGGTGGCCTCAGCGCAGGCGGCTCACATGGGCAACCTGGCGTACAGGAAGGGGGAGGTGGTGAAGGGGGCGGCATAGTTCCGCAACTGGCTCGAGATCACCCCAATGGACGCGACGTTGAATCGAAGACATCTTCTGCTCCGCGGCCCGGTTGCGGCCGCGATGGCGCGAACGCGGCTGCCGGCTCAGGATGTGGGCATGGGGGCCCGCAAAGGGCCGTCGAAACGGCTCGAAGCGCCTTACACGTTGGAGATCGAGACGCCCCACGTGAGGTGGGCGCGGCCGCTTGCGGGAGGTCCCATCAGGTTGCTGGCCGTGCCCAGCGTCAGCGAGGGACGCACGGTTGTGGAGCTCGCGCAGCGGCTGTCGCTCGATTTGACGACGGTGAGCATCGATCCCGCCTGGGACGTTAACAAGTGGACGATGTGCTTTGGCCGCGACTATGGCGCGCGCGCCGAGCGGGGCGACCTCAAGCTCATCTACTCCTACCTCGAGGAGGAGTTGCTCAGCGGAAAGCAGTTCGATGCGATTCTGCTGCCGCTCAATCACGGCTGGAAGCAATTGACCGAGGCGTCGCGGGAGGCGATTCTTCAGCGCGTCAACGCCGGTTGCGGCCTGGTGCTGGTCCGGCCGTTCTCCTGCCCGCTGTCGCCGCTGGAGCCGCTGACGCCGCCGCCTGAGGGCCTTGATGAACTCGAGGAACCGCGCGATGCGGGGGCGGCCGAGAAATCCCCGTGGCGCCGGCGCGGGGAGCACTACATCACGCGGGCTGTGCCGGTGGAGTCGTTTCCTTTCCAGTTCATCGAGCATCATCCGGCGCGCCTGAAGCCGGGCTCCGAGGCGCTGATCGAATCGGAGTCGGGAACGCCCGTGATGGCGCTGAGGACAGAAGGCCAAGGACGGGTGATCGGTTTCGGCTACCGCGGCATCGGCGTGAGCTGGCACATGCCGATGGAGGCGCGCTGGCACGCGGTCGACGTCTATTGGGAGTATTTCTTCTCCCTGCTATGCCGCGCGTTGATCTACGCAGCCAGACGCGAACCGGCGGGCGCGCAAGATTTCAGCAAAGGGGAATGGAGCCTTCGCGATCTCTCGATGCAGGTCAGGCGCTCGGGCCGGGGCCGGCCGCCCGCGAGTTGGACGCTCGAACCGGGGCGCTACTTTCTCGAGCGGCGGGCGGGTTCGGACTGGCACGCCGCGGCGATCGACATTCCGCAACCGGACAAGATCGAGGACCTGAAGGCGTCACCGGCGGTGATCGCTGAGGGCACGGCAGTGGAAGTGACCTTTCAGGCGCCGAAGCCGGCCGTTGTTGAACTCGTCGATGGCTTGGGCCGTGTGCTCGCCCGGGGCCAGGGATCGCACCGGGTCGCGTTGAAGGCCGGCCGGCCGCTGGTGCATTCCGGGATTGTGCGGGCAACGTTGGGGACCGCGGTGGCGGTCATCCCGGTGCGATTCAAGGCAGCCTCCCGCGCATGGAAGGACTACGAGGTGATGCTGCCCTGGGCAGGACCGCGCAGCTATCAGCCCTGGATGGCGGCTCTCGACGATCAGTTCAGGCGCATCGGCGTCACAACGCTGGCCAGTCCGGAGCGCAATTTCCGCTTCATGGTCAGCGCTCATTTGAACGCCTTCGGGATCTATTGGTACCGCCGCGACAACTACCTCAAGCGAAAGAAGCTGTACGCGGAGACTCGCGACAAGCGGCATCTGACGCGAGAAGTGGTGTTGCAGTCGCCTGAGTTCGAAGCGAGCGTCCGGAAACAGTTTGGAGGGCGCACCAGGGAATTGGCGGAGCTCAAGCCGTTCGCCTACTACCTGGCCGACGAGTCGTCGCTCACGTGCTACACAGACCCTTTTGACGTCGATTGGGCGCCGGAAGCGCTCTCGGGATTCCGGCAGTGGCTCATGAAGGAGTACGGCACGCTGGAGCGGCTGAACGCATCGTGGGGCACATTGTTCGCGTCCTGGGATGCGGTGAAACCGATGACAACCGAGGAGGCGCAGAAGCACGGCAATTTCGCTCCATGGGCTGACCATCGCGCCTACATGGAGCGCGAGTTTGTTCGCGCTTTCGCCCGCGCCCGGGACTGGTTGAAAGAGGTGGATCCGGACGCGCGGCCATCCATCTCGGGCACGCAGGTCCCTACTGCTCACAACGGCTGCGACTGGTATTCGATCGATCAGGAACTCGAGTACATCCAGCCATACTCGGGCGGCAGCCAAGATGCGATGCACCACCTGTTCAATCCGAAGCTGCGGATCACCGGATTCACAGGGTACGGAAGCGTCGGGGATGCGGCGAGATATCAGCAGTGGCAGCGCCTCTTTTATGGCCACTGTGGCGCGTCGATTTTCTGGCACTATACGATGCTCAATCCTGATCTCACGTTCAGCGAACAGGGAAGCGCGCTGGCGGAGACGTTCGGGAGGCTGCAATCGGGCATTGCGCGCGTGTTCATGAATTCGAGCGTTGTCGAGGACGGCGTGGCGATCCACTTCTCGATGGCGAGCATTCGCGGCGCATGGATCACCGACGGCGCGATCAGCGCGGAAATGGGGAATGTCAACAGCAGCTCGAAGAACTTCGCCGAACTCGCCAGGCGGCGCGACGCGTGGGTGAAGGAACTGGAAAGTCGCGGCGTTCAGTTTCGCTTTCTCGCGACGCAGCAGATCGAGGCGGGTGAACTCGACAAGTATAAGGTGCTGATCCTGCCGTACTCTATCGCGCTATCCGATGCGGAGATCAAGGCGATTGAGCGCTTCATGGAGCGCGGAGGCCGCGTTTTCGCCGATGAGCAGGCGGGCCGCATGGACGAGCGCTGCCGCTGGAGAACGCAACCACTTTGGCCCGGGCTGGAGCGAAAAGGCCCCGGAGACATCGGTGTCGGGCCGGCGCTAAAGGTCGAGGGGGCGTATCTTCGCACTGTCCGGCAATTCGGTGCGTCCAAGCTGTACGGGTTGTTGCCGCGGGAGGCGGGCTCGGTAACTGTGCCGGCGTTGGACGGCGTGACCTACGACCTGTTGCGCGGCGGGCTCGCCGGCAACACCATCGAAACCGGCCCCGGCGCGCCCGCGCTGTGGCTTGTGCGGCCGTCGCGCATCGCGCGCCTCGAACTGCCCGTGACGAAACCAGGGGCGCCGGTAATCGTGCGGCTGCTCGATGAGCGCGGCGCGGGAGTGGACCGTTCGGTGGTCCGGTTGGAGCTGCTCGATCAGCAAGGCAAGCCTGTGCGCCACTATGCGACGAATGTGTGGATTGAAAACGGCGCCGGCCAGGCGGAGATCCCTTTCGCTCTGAACGATGCAGGTGTCTGGACGATCAAGGCGCGGGACGTGATCAGCGGACTGACGGCTGAGCGCCGTCACAGCGCTGCCAGCACCTCCTTCATCAGGTAGAGGGAGCCTTCGACCCCGTCCCAAGGGCCGTCTTCGTATTCGAGCGCGTACTTGCCCTTGAAGCCGGATTCTTCCATGATCCTCACGCAGCGGGCGATGTCGACTTCCTTCCAGCGATTCCAGAACTTCGCGTGAACCGTTGTGTGCGTGTAGGGCGCCAGCGCCTTCAGCCCGTGATAGAGCATGTAGTCGTGCTCCCAGTTGCAGAAGTCGGGCGAGGCTTCGCAGAAGGGGTGTTTGACCTCGTCGAGGATGATGCGGACGTGGATGGGGTTCGCGCTCAGGCCCCAGTGGTTTTCGATGGTGATCTTGACGCCGGTCTTGCCGCCGTAGTCGGCCAGTTCCTTGAATGACTCCACCGCATTCCTGATCAGAATGACGATCTCTTCGTTGCGCGGGTAGTCCTTCGTGGCGACGGCGTTGGGCGCGATGCGGGGTCCGCCGGTGTTCACCCGTATCGATTTCGCGCCGATGATCTTGCCGGCGTCGAGCCACTTCTTCGCCACTTCGACGCCGGCCTTGCGCTTCTCGGCGTCCGGCTCGCAAAGGTCGCGTGGCGCGTTGTTGGAGATGTGGTGAACATGCGTGCCCGTTGAGGCGCACTTGGATGCCAGCTTCTCGAGCCACGCGCGGGCCGAGGGCAGCGAGGGATCGAATTCGCGCATGGTGCGGGTTCCGCCGCCGAAGGTCATCTGCGTCGCGGCGTACATCGAATCGTCGGTGACGTCGCCAAACAAGCCGGAGAAGAGGTCCATGTGGCGGACACCCTTGAATGTGTCGATGGTGAACTGCGGGAAATCGAGCATGGTGATTTCGCCGTACTTCTTTCGCATCGCCTCGACCTGCGGGCTCACGGGGCGGCCGGTCTGGCGCGACTTGAACAGCATCCGCACCGGCCAGGTGTTGGATGCCAGGCGGTCGAGTTTCTTCTGGCTGGCGGCCGGCGCAGCGTTCAGCGCGGGAGTTGCCGCCATGCAGGCGGCCAGGAAGTGTCTGCGATCGGTCATCTCGTTCGTCCTCGCTCGCTCCATTATGCCGTCAAGTCCCGGACCCCATTCCACAGCATCCACGCGGCCATCGCAAAGAGAGCCGCTCCAACCAGGCGCACGGTGACGGCATAGCTGCGGCCGGCGAGGGCGTTTCGCGACCGGCTCAAGAGCATTGCCAGTAGAACTTTCGAGCCGACAAGGCTCACATAGAAGCCGCCAATGAAGGTGAATGCCGCGCCGTCCGTCCGGCCCAGCCCTTTCAGGATCAGCGGCGCGCCCACGGCCGCCCAAAACAAGTAGACGTGCGGGTTCAGCAGATTCACCGCCACCGCCTTCGCCAACGACCGAGGCGCAGCCGGATATCCTTTCACTTCGATGCCTGGGGCGCGAAACGACTCGTAGCCCAGGTAGGCGACGAAAACCGCGCCCGCTACGGACACCCACGCGAGCGTAGAGCCGAGGCTCGACACCCTCGATAGCGCGAACAGGCAAAGCAGCACGATTGGGATATCGGACAGGAGCGGCGCGAAGGCGACTTTGATCCCTTCTCTCGCTCCATGGCGGAGGGTTTGTGAAATCACCAGCGCCAGCAGGGGGCCGGGGGACAATCCGGCCGCCAGACCAAGCGACAGTCCGGAGAGTAGAAACGGCAGCCCGCTACGGCCGGCCGCTGATCTCGCGGGCGCTGAGGGCGCGTCCCCAGACCGCCATTTCGTCCAGCCTGCCCTCGAAGCTCGATTCGCCCGCCGCGCTGGCGCCGAAATAGAAATCGGGGGCGGGAGGGGCGGCAGCGGCAACTTGCGCCTCCAGCTTGCCGTCAAGGTAGACGCGGAGCGCGGCCGCGTCGCGCACCAGAGTGACACGCCGCCATTGCCGCAGCGGCAGTTCCGTCCGCCCTTCGGCGGCGTCGCCAGCCGAGCTGAGCACCAGCCGGCCCTGGCCGCGGGACGTTCCGCCGATGCTCAGCGCGTCCCCGCCTCGCGAGAACAGGACGCCTGTCATCATGCGCGCATCCGGCGGCATCCCGTTCCAGAGCCAAAGCTCGGCGCTGTACAAGGTCCCAAGTTGAGGCAGGGAGGCCTTTAACCACCCGCCCGCGAAGTGCGGGGCCCTG
>JACADU010000086.1 GCA_013388415.1 Bryobacteraceae bacterium | reverse complement strand
GCGACCCGAACGAGCCGCATGCCAGGCGCCCGCAAGACCATCCGGATCAACCGCGCCCCGGTGCTCACGCTCTGGGCGGCGGTGGTCGCGCAGCGCCTGGGCTTCGACTGGGAGGAGGCGCTCACCCTCGGCCGCGCGGTTGCCGGCCTGAACGCCTACGCCAAGGGCGTGTCCATTGGTCTGTTCCAGCCCACACCGAAAGGGGTGAAGGAGCGGCGCCAGAGGCTGCGCCCGGCGGAGACGTTCAGCGTCGACCTGCTCCATCGTGCGGTCCCGGCGATACACACGGACCAGGGCGTGCGTGCTCTGGAAAAGGACAAGCCCGCCGACCCGGCGAGCGTGCAGCGCTATCTCGAGGGGAAGTTCAAGGACGCCTTGCCGGAGGTGTGCGAAGCGATGAGGTCGCTCGCCGCTTCCTACCCGCCGAGAGAGCTCGCCGCGGAGGCCTACCGCCTCTACGAGCGGTTCCGGCCCGCCGTGCCCGCCGGCCGGCGCGGCTGGGGCGCCGCCGGCGAGCTCGACCTCGACGCGATCGAGGCGCTGGCGGGCTAGAACCCTACTGCGTGCGGAGCGGAGGCCCCGGATCGAACTCCCCGACCGACATGCCTCAGGCGGTCTTGAACTGGTCCACGATTTTCGACAGCTGTTGCGCGAGCGCCGAGAGTTCCTGTGCGGCGGTGGACGTCAGTTCCGCCTCCTGCGCCGCCTTTTCCGTTATGTCGCGGATCCGGACCACGTTCCGGTTGATCTCCTCGGCGACGGTGCTCTGTTCCTCGGCGGCGCTGGCAATCTGTTCGTTCATTTCGGTGAGCGTACCGACCTGACCCATGATCTTGGACAATGCCGTGTTCGCCTCGCGGGCTTGGCCCATGGTCTGCTCGGCGCACGCGTGGCTTTGCTCTATGACGGCCACTGCGGACCGAGCGCCCTGCTGGAGCCGCTCGATCGTCGTCTGGATCTCCGCGGTGGACTGTTGCGTGCGGCTGGCCAGCGTGCGCACCTCGTCGGCCACGACGGCGAAACCGCGGCCCTGGTCCCCGGCTCGCGCCGCCTCGATGGCCGCGTTGAGCGCCAGCAGGTTGGTCTGGTCGGCGATCCCGCGGATCACCTCGAGCACCGTGCCTATGTTCTGACAGTCGGATTCAAGCTGCTTGATCACCCGCGTCGCGCTCGTCACGTCGGATGCCAATGTGCCGAACGCGCCGATGACGCCTTCGACCATCCGACCGACGGCCGCCGCCTCCTCGTTGGTCCGGACTACCGACTCCGCGGTGGCGCCGGCGTTCTCCGCGACGTGCGCCACCGAGGTGGCCATCTCGTTCATGGCGGTGGCCACCTGCTCGACCTCGGTCTGCTGGAGCTTGACCTCCGCGCGCGAGCGGTCGCTGATCGTCGAGAGCGTGCGCGAGGAGGCCGCCAACTGGGCGCTGGTCTCCACCACTTCGCCCACGGCCTTGCGGATCTTGCTCACGAAGCGATTGAAGCTGCCGGCCATCCAGGCAATCTCGTCGCGACCGGAGTCGTCCAGCTTGGTCGTCAGATCACTGGTGCCCTTGCCGATGGCCTCGAAATGCAGTGCGAACCTTTCCAGAGGCGTCAGCACCGTGCGATGCAGCGCATAGATCGCCAGCGCCGACACGCCGATGGCCAGGCCGAGGACGACGAGCAGCAGCCTGCCGGTGAATGCGGCCGTCCTGTCGGCGCGCTCCCGGATGGAGAGCGCGTAGGATTCGATGCTGTCAGAGAGCTTGTCCATCCGCTCCGCCAGCTGCTCGAAGCTCTTTTCGAAGGCCGACACGAAAGTCGCGGCGAGCTGCGGATCGCTTTCGCACAGCTCCAATATCTTGGCGGCTTCCTGCTGATAGGTACTCAGCGCCGGGCGTACGGATTCGATATCGGCGGCAATCGTCGGCGGCAGTTCCAGCCTGGCGTTCGCCTCGATGTCCTCGGTGAAGGCCTGCACGTCGCGCTCGAAGGCGGCGTGCATGGCCGCGAACTCTTCTTTCGTCGCGCCGCCGCGCGCCATGTGGAGCGCCTTGAAGACGTAGGCTCGCAGACCTTCATGGAACATGTCCGCCTCGACATGGTTGCGGACCGCCTCGATGGCCGTCTCCAGTTCGCGTACGGAGACGTTCTGCTGACGCTGTGCGTACAGTCCCACGGCCGCGGTGAGGCCAACGTTCAAGAGCGCCAGCGCGCCCAATAGCAGGATCTTGTGCCTGAAGCTCAATGAGGTTCTCATCACCCCTCCCTCCCGGTAGAGCCGATTTGAAGAATTTTCGGTCCCCTATGGAGCCGTATCGGCTCGAGTCGGTGGGGTTAGCGGCACGGAACCGACATACTTGATTGAAAGATTGCTCATGGAAGCGCTGCAATAGGCAAAGCCCCCTGCGGTGCATGCATGCGCCGCCATGGTCGATGGCCGCCGGCCATTGAAAGCGAAGGTCGGCAACAATCACACGTCTTGCCGCCCATGCCCGGAGAACTTCAGGATGGACTTGTTCAG
>JACADU010000398.1 GCA_013388415.1 Bryobacteraceae bacterium | reverse complement strand
GAGGGTGTCATTCTCATCGCCGGCGGGGAAGAGCGAAGGGAACAAGGGCGAAGGCGAGGTCTCCAGCGCGTTGACCGCCGGCTCCGCTCCCTCAAGGTCGCCGCTCGGAACCCCATGCGCGGCGGACTGATCGACGAACACAGTCCCGATGCCCAGGTCTTTGTAGAAGGCGAGGTAATTCCGCAGAGTCTCCCGGTCCATGCTTCGGCTGGTTTCCTCAGGACTTGCTGTGCAGCGCCAGGCGCAACTTCAAGGCCTGGTCGAGAATTTGGGCGGCGATTTCCCGTTTCTGGCCGCGCGGTGGCGAGACTGTCTCGCCGGTTCGCATCACCATGACGACCTCATTCTCATCGCTCTCGAAGCCTGTGCCATCCTGCGAAACGAAATTGGCGACGACCATGTCACAGTTCTTTGTCTCCATCTTTCGTTTCGCCTCCGGGACGAGGTTCTCGGTTTCGGCGGCGAATCCAATGAGGAGTTGATCGCGCTTGCGCCTGCCGATTTCGGCCAGGATGTCGGGCGTCGGATCGAGTTCAAGGGAAAGCCGCATCGCCGTCTTCTTCACCTTTTGAGGCGGCACGCGGGCGAGATGGTAGTCGGCGACTGCCGCCGCTTTGATGACGATGGTCGCCTCCTCCAGATGAGCCATCACCGCCTGGTGCATCTCAGCGGCGGTTTGCACCGAAATGAGTTCGACGTTGTCGGGCGGCGGAAGGTTGACCGGGCCGCTGACGAGCAGGACGCGGGCGCCGCGAAGGCTGGCGGCTTCGGCCAGAGCGTATCCCATCTTGCCGCTGGAGCGGTTGGAGATGAACCGCACAGGGTCCAGAGGCTCGCGGGTCGGCCCGGCGGTGATGAGGACGGTCTCGCCGTCGAGGTCGTGGCGCTGGAGCAGCAGCCTCAGGGCGTAGGCGGCAATCCGCTCGGGGTCGGGCAGGCGGCCGGCTCCGGTGGTGCCGCAGGCGAGCGGACCGGAATCCGGCGGCATCACGTGGACGCCGCGGCTTCTGAGCAGGGCGAGGTTGTCCTGAGTCGCGGGGTGTTCCCACATCGCCGTGTTCATTGAGGGCGCGGCCAGGACCGGGCCGGTGAAGGCCAGGTAAAGGGTGGTCAGGAAGTCGTTGGCGAGGCCATGGGCGAAACGGGCGAGCAGGTCGGCGGTCGCCGGCGCCACGACGAGAATCTGGTTGTCGCGCGCAACGGAGATGTGCTCGACGCTGGAGGACAGCACCTCATCGGCCGAGCGGGCGCCGAACATGGATGTGATCACCTTGTTGCCGGTGAGCGCCGCGAAAGTGAGCGGCCGGACGAACTCCTGCGCCGCTTCCGTCATCACGGTCTGAACCGAGAAGCCGCGCTCGATCAGCGCGCGCGCCAGTTCCGCGGCTTTGTATGCGGCAATGCCCCCGCCAACGCCCAGAACGGCTTTGAACTGTGTCATGGGCTTGCGGCGATGGGTCAGACCTGTTCGCCGTTATCGGCGGCGGACTCGGCTTCGGCGACAGGGTCGTAGTAACTGACCAGGCCGCGGCGCGTCTCTTCCATGGCGGCGACGGTCGGCTTTTTCGAAGTGCTGGGCAGATAACTGCGCTGCCCGGCCTGCAATTGGCGAGCCCGCTTGGCTGCGACGATGATGAAACGGTATGTGCTTGCTTCCGGATCGTCCGGGATGGCATGGATCGGGGTACGTGGGCTCTTTTCAGCCATGATTGGGGTTCTTGTCTTTCCGCCGGTTGTAAGTCGCCAGGATCTCGGCGACCCTTCTCTTTATTGTAGATGGATTCGGGCGGGGTTCAACGCCGGCCAGGATCCGAAACAGTTGAGCGGCGGCTTCGGCGGCGCGGCCGGGCTCGTTGACGATGACGTAGTCGTACATGCGGTAGTTGCGGATCTCTTCCGCGGCTTCGTCGACCCGGCGGCGTAAATCTTGTGGATTGTTTTGTTTGCGGCCGAGAAGCCGGAGGATCTGCTGGCTGCGGTCCGGCGGCAGGATGAAAGCCGAGGTGAATTCCGGGAACTCCTCGTTCAGCTTGAGCTTGCGGGCCCCCTTGACTTCGATCTCCAGCAGCACGTCGAGGCCAAGGCGTTTTGCTTCAAGCACATAGCGCTTGGGTGTGCCGTACCACCGGTCGGAGAACGGCGCGGTTTCGTAGAACTCTTTGTTCGCCTCCATCTGCTTGAACTCCTCGAGCGAAACGAAGTGGTATTCCACGCCCTCCTGCTCGCCCTCGCGCGGGGGGCGGGTGGTATACGAGACCGAGAGGACTAGGTCCTTGCCGAACTTCTGCCGGTACATCTCGCGGGCGAGGTTGATGAGCGTGCCCTTGCCCGTTCCGGAGGGGGCGGAGACGACGAACACTCGCGATGGCTGCGCGCTCATTCGAGGTTGAGCCCCTGCTCGCGGATGCGCTCGATGTTGGCTTTGACGTCCAGCCCGTAGGAAGTGAGTTGAAGAGCCGCTTCGCCGGCGCCGGAGGTTTTGGAGAGGATGGTGTTGGTCTCGCGGTTCATCTCCTGGAGGAGGAAGTCGAGCTTTTTGCCGATTTCGCCGCCTTTGTTGAACAGGGCGTCGAGTTCGTTGGCGTGGAGCTGAAGGCGGGCGATTTCCTCGGCGATGTCGCTCTTGTCGGCGAGCAGGGCGGCTTCCTGAGCGAGGCGTTGCGGGTCCACCGGGACGCCGTTGAGCAGCTCCTTGAGGCGCTCGTCGAGGCGCCGGCGCATGAATTCGACGGCGGGGGCGCGAAGTTCCGCCATGGCGTTGGCGTCGCGCCGGATGGCCGAGTTGAGTTCCTTGAGTTGCGCGACGATGGCGGCGCCCTCTCGCGCGCGGAAGGCTTTCAAGGCTTCAAGCGCATCGCGGGCGGCGTCGAGCAGCAGGGCTTCCAATTCGGCGGGGGCTTCGGCGTCGTCATTGGGGGCGAGCATGCCGGTGATGCGCAGTGCGGATTGGACGTCGGGTTCGGCTTTGAGACCGTATTCGGCGGCCTCTCGGACCGCGGCGAGGTAGGCTTCGAACAGCGGGCGGTTGAGGGCGCTGGCGCGGGCGCCGGGCGCGGGCGTGAAGCCGATGCGCACATCGACGTGGCCGCGCGAAATGCCGCTCTTGATGAGGTTGCGCAGAGCGGGTTCGAATGCGTCGAACTCGGCCGGAGCGTGGATGTGGAGGTCGAGGGCGCGGTGGTTGACGCTTTTCAGCGTCACGACGACTTCGCCACATTCTCCCGCGCGTCTGGCGCGGGCAAAGCCTGTCATGCTGCGAGGGGTCATGCCTTCGGGATCGAGCTTGCGATGCTCAAGATCAACATACTGTAATCGGAGGCTTCAGCGTGGAGCGGGGGCGGATCTGAGAAAGCGGTCAAACCAGTCGAAGGCATCGGCCTGCATGGCGCGGTCATTGCGGTCTGGGCGTTTCTCGCCTTCTACGCCGGCCGCCGCTTCGAGGCGCTCACCGCTGCGCCCGAAACCCCCGGCGGCTCCGGGCTCAGGGTCGCGGCGGCCGGCTGAATCAATGCTCCAGGTCAACCGACTGAAGTTGGTGAAGCCGCTGATAGATGCCGCCCTGCTCGACGAGTTCCTCATGGGTGCCGATCTCGCTGATCGCGCCGGAGTCGAGGACAACGATGCGGTCGGCGCGGCGGATGGTCGACAGACGGTGGGCGATGACAATCACCGTACGGTTCGTCATCAGGTTGGCGAGCGCCTTCTGGACGAGGACCTCGCTCTCGGTGTCGAGTTGCGATGTCGCTTCGTCCAGGATGAGGATCGGGGCGTCTTTCAGAAGAGCGCGCGCGATCGAGATCCGTTGGCGCTGGCCGCCGCTGAGCTTCGAGCCTCGCTCGCCGATTCTCGACTTGTAGCCGCCAGGGAGCGCGAGGATGAACTCCTCGGCCAAGGCGTTGCGGGCGGCTTCGCGCACATCCGCGTCGCTTGCGTCAGGCCTGGCGTAGCGGATGTTGGCTTCCACAGTGTCGTTGAACAGGAAAGTCTCCTGGCTCACCAGCGCGATCTGCCGGCGGAGACTGCCAAGGCCAAACTCGCGCACGTCGCGGCCGTCGATGCGGACCGCGCCCTCCGTGGGGTCGTAGAAGCGGGGCAGCAGGCTGGCGAGAGTCGTCTTGCCGGACCCGCTCGGGCCGACGAGCGCGACCACTTCGCCGCGTTTCACCTCGAGGGTCAGGTTCGTGATGGCGAATCCGTTGTTGTGGCCGGGGTAAGTGAAGCTGATGTTGTCGAAAACGATCGAATGCCTGAACGGCGGCAGCGGGGGCGCGCCCGGCAGGTCGCGGATGCGCTGAGGGCGGTCGAGGTACTCGAAGACCCGCTGGCTGGCGCCCATGGCCTGCTGGAAGATGTTGGCGATGCCGGTGAGGCGCTTGACAGGTTCATACAGCAACAATAGGGCGACAACGAAGCTGGTGAACTGCCCGTCGGTCATGGCGCCCGCCTTGATTTGCGAGCGCGCGTAGGTCAGAAGCCCGACGATGGTGACGGCGCCAAAGAACTCGATGATGGGGGACGGAAGCGCCTGAACGGCGATGTAGCGCAGGCTGCTGCGCTTGAACTTTTTCGCGGCTGCGCGGAACCGGGCGGCTTCCAGCGCTTCACCGGTGAAGCTCTTGACGACGGCGTGCCCCGAGAACGATTCCTGGAGGATCTCGCTCATCTCGGCCGCGTTGTCCTGAGCCGAGCGCGTCGTCCGGCGGATCCGCTTGCCAAGCCGCGCGGTCGGCAGCAGCACGAACGGCAGAACGGTAATCGAAACCAGCGCCAGCCGCCAATCGTTCTGAAACAGGACGTAGAGCATGCCCAGAGCGGCGAAGCTCTGGCGGAGCCAGTCGGCCAGCATCTGAGAAACGGCAAGCTGGATCTTTTCGATGTCGCTCATGATCGACGACATCAGCCGTCCCGTGGAATGCGCCTGGAAGAACTCGTGCTCCTCTCCAATGACCTTCTCGAAGGTCTTCTGGCGAAGATCGGTCACCGCCGAGAGGCCGGCGAAGCTGATCAGATAGTTGCCCAGATAGTCGGCGATGCCCTTGGTGAGGAAGACCAGCAGGATGGAGACGGCGACCAGAGTCCAGACGTTGTGGATGTTGAAGGGCACGATCTGGTCGAGGGTGAGCTGGAAGCCGGCCCATTTCGGGATGGGGAGCGGGATCGGAGCGTCAGGGGTGGAAGGCTTGAGCACGCGGTCGAAGACCGGCCCGAGCAGGATGGGCAGCATCGCGTGGCAGACGCCGGCGATCATCATCAGGACGACGGAGAGCGCGAGCGCCCAGCCATAACGGCGGGCGTAGGCAAACAACCGGAGCAACTCGCGCATGGCCGATTTATATCCTATCGAGCAAACGCTCGACGGCGAAGAGTACTTCCTCGACCGGGAGGGCATCGAGTCCGCCGGCGGGCTTGAGCGTCTCATTGGGAGTCCGCCAGGGCGCCCAAATGACCGGGTCCGACGTTCCATAAAGCACGATGACGGGGATGCCGAAAGCGGCGGCCATGTGCGCGGGCCCGCTGTCATTGCCGAGGAAGAGGCTGGCGCCGGATAAAACGCTCTTCACCCGTCCGAGGGGCGAGCCTTCCAGACACTGGAACTCCCTGAAAGCGGTGAAATCGTCCCCCGGTCCGCCGATGACGATGGGGCGGAAGCCGCGGTTCCGTTCGATGGCGCGCGCCGCCGCGGCGAAGCGGTCCGCGGGCCAGAATTTGCCTGCAGCCGAGGCGAATGGATGGATGACCGCATAGGGCGTCTGCGCCGGAGAAGGAGGGGCGAAGAGGCGGGCGCGGGGAATCTCAGCGCGCGAGACCCCCAGATAAAACATCGCCGAGGCGGCGTGTTCGGCGGTATGAACCACGCGCTCTTCGCCGAGGATCTGCTGGGCTCGTGGAATGGAAATGTTGTAGATCCAGCGCAGCGGGAAGTGCCCGAAGCCGGCGCGGAATCGCGCCATCGAAGCGAGGGTGAGCATCGCGCTGCGGCTGCCGCCGTGGAGGTTGATTGTCAGCCCCGCGCGGAAGTCGAGTACCTCCCGTCTGGAGGGCGAAAGGATGCG
>JACADU010000429.1 GCA_013388415.1 Bryobacteraceae bacterium | reverse complement strand
GACGTATCATCAGATTCGGATAGGCCCATCCGGCGGTGGCTGGGCGGCCGAAGTCTATCTGGATATCTGATGAGAATCGAGCGGATCGACGCCGTAAGAAACCGGATCCCGCAGGGCGCCAAGCCGGGCATGAAGACCGACGTGGTCTTCTACGCCAATGACGCGCTGCGGGCGCACATCGAAAAGGACAAAGCCCTCGAGCAGGCGGTGAACGTCGCCTGCCTGCCGGGCATCGTGGGGCCTTCGCTGGCGATGCCGGACATCCATCAGGGCTATGGGTTCCCGATCGGCGGCGTGGCGGCGATGGACTGGCGGCACGGCGTGGTGAGCCCCGGCGGCGTAGGCTACGACATCAACTGCGGAGTGCGGATGGCTCGCAGCGAACTTCTGGAGAGCGATGTCCGCCCGAGACTGGAACAGTTGGTCGACGAGGTGTTCAGGCAGGTGCCGTGCGGAGTCGGGGGCAAGGGCAAGCTGGAAATCAGCGCGCGGGACCTCGATCATGTCCTGGAGCAGGGCGCCGGGTGGATGGTGCGGGCGGGATACGGCGAGGAGTCCGACCTCGATAGATGCGAAGGGAACGGGCGCCTGGAGGATGCCGATCCCGGGCAGGTTTCGGCGCGGGCGAAGGAGAGGGGGCGGCCGCAAATCGGGACGCTCGGCAGCGGCAATCACTTCCTCGAGATTCAGGTCGTGGAGCGCATCGAAGATTCGTCCACGGCGCGCGCGTTTGGACTGGCAGAAGGGCAAGTCGTGGCGCTCATTCACAGCGGAAGCCGAGGTTTGGGGCATCAGGTCTGCACGGACTACCTGGCGCAGATGGGCGCGGCGATGCAGAAGCACCGGCTCTCCGTGCCGGACCGGCAATTGGCGTGCGTGCCTTGCCAGAGCGCGGAGGGCATAGCGTACTTGAGCGCGATGCGGGCGGCGGCCAATTTCGCCTGGGCGAACCGGCAGGCGATTCTGCACTTTCTGAGGGCTGCGTTTGGCCGTGTGTTCGGCAAGACCGCAAGATTAACGCTCCTTTATGACGTTTGCCACAACATCGCCAAGCGAGAGAAACACGTGTTTGGAGACACTACGGTTGATGTGCTGGTGCACCGGAAGGGCGCGACGCGGGCGTTCCCGCCCGGCCATGCGGAACTTCCCGCCGAGTACACACACGTGGGCCAACCGGTGCTGGTGCCGGGCAGTATGGGGACCGCTTCATGGATCCTCGCCGGCGCCGCCGGGGCCATGCGGGAGTCGTTTGGCAGCGTCTGCCACGGAGCGGGCCGCATGTTGAGCCGGAATGCGGCCGAGGCGGGACGGAGCGCGGCTGCGGTCCGCAGCGCGTTGGCCGAGCAGGGGATCGTCGTCCGAAGCGAGACCAAGGATGGTCTGGTGGAGGAAGTTCCCGAGGCATACAAGGACGTCGATGCGGTGATCGAAACCGTCAGCGAGGCGGGATTGGCGATTCCGGTGGCGAGGCTCCGGCCCATGGGTGTCATCAAAGGGTAGATCCCGAAGGTTAGGATGGAAAGAACTTAATCTCATGCGAGTCGCAATTCTTGGGACGGGATATGTCGGACTGACGACGGGCGTGTGCCTCGCCTATCTGGGGCACAAGGTGGTGTGCATGGATCCGGTGCAGTCGAAGATCGAATCGCTGCGCGCGGGGCGCCTGCCGATCTTCGAGCCCGGGCTCGCCGAGCTGATGGAGGAGGCGAGCGGGAATCTAGCTTTCACGACGGACTACCGGGAAGCGGTGCCGGGAGCGGAGGTCATTTTCATCGCCGTGGGGACGCCGCCGCAGCCTGACGGCAGTCCGGACCTGCGCTATCTGCGGGCGGCGTCGGAGGGGATTGGCGAGCATCTCGACGGGCCGTTCGCGGTGGTTGTGAACAAGTCCACAGTGCCGATTGGGAGCGGGAACTGGGTCGAGGCGCTGATCCGGACGTCGTATGAAAAGCATCACTCCGAGCGGGCTGACGACAAGTTTGCGGTGGCGTCGAATCCCGAATTTCTGCGCGAGGGGACCGCGCTGTCAGACACGCTCTATGCGGACCGCATTGTCGTGGGCAGCGACAACCCGCGCGTGCTGGAGATTCTTTACACGCTCTACCGCCCGCTGATCGATCAGAACTTCGCCCCGCCGCCGTTTCTGCCGCGACCGGCGGAGTGCGCCGCGGTGCCGATGGTGAGTTCAGACTTGGCGTCGGCGGAGCTGATCAAGTACGCCGCGAATGCGTTTCTGGCGCTGAAGATAAGTTTTATCAATGAGATAGGGAACCTGGCGGAGCGGGTGGGGGCAGATGTCCAGGAGGTGGCGCGGGGCATCGGGCTGGATTCGAGAATCGGACCGCGGTTCCTCCAGGCGGGGCTGGGCTGGGGGGGGTCGTGTTTTGGCAAGGATACCTCGGCGCTGGTTTCGACGGCGGCGGAGTATGGGCTGTCGATGCCGATCGTGAACGCCGCCCGGGAAGTGAACAACCGGCAGCGGGTGAGGGTGGTAGAGAAGTTGCTGGCCGAGTTAAGGATTCTTAAAGGAAGAACGATCTCGCTGCTGGGGCTGGCGTTCAAGCCGGATACGGACGATTTGCGGGACGCGCCGTCGATCGACATCGCCAAGAAGCTGGCTCAGCACGGGGCGATCGTGCAGGCGCACGATCCGGTGGCGATGGAGCGGTTCAAGGCCGAGTTTGCAGAACTTCAGGTGGAGCTGAAAGAACGGCCCGAATTGCTGTTCGAGAGGGCGGACGCGGTCATCCTGGTGACCGAATGGAAAACCTATCGCGATCTTGACTGGGCAGGGCTGAAGAACTCGATGAGGACGCCGCTGGTGGTGGATGGGCGGAGCTTCTTGGATCGTGCCGGTCTGGAAGCGGCGGGCTACAGGTTGGTCACGATACCTTAGAGAACGTGCGCCGGTCAATCGTTCTCTGGATCCTTGCGTTTCTCATTACAGTTGCGTCGGCGGTCTATCAAAGGCTGACCGGGCCTACCCATCCGCTGCGTGGGGAGACGACGGTTGGAGGCGTGAAGCTGAGGTACCGGCTGATCCGGAGCCACGGCGGTGAAGGGGATGCGCCGGTCCGCGTCGAGGCGGCAGACAAGGAGATCCGCGGGACCGTGGGCTGGAAGCGGCACAAGACGCGGGACGCCTGGAGCTACGCCGAGATGCGGCGCGAAGGGGAGGAGCTTGTGGGGATGCTTCCGCATCAGCCGCCGGCGGGGAAACTCGATTACCGGGTGATTCTGGCCAAGTCGGGAGAGCGGGTGACGCTGGCGGGCAGCCCGGTGACGATCCGGTTCAAGGGTGACGTGCCGATGCCGGTGCTGGTAGTGCATGTGATCGCCATGTTTGGCGGGATGCTGGTTGCGACACGCGCCGGGCTGGAGTTCTGGGCGGCGCAGCCCCGCTATGGCCCGCTGGTGCTTTGGACGCTGGGGCTGCTGTTTGTGGGCGGGTTGATCCTGGGACCGGTGGTGCAGAAATACGCGTTTGGCGAGTATTGGACCGGCTGGCCGTTCGGGACCGATTTGACGGACAACAAGACGGCGGTGGCGTGGCTCGCCTGGGTGGCGGCATGGTTTGGCTTACGGAAGGGGGCGCGGCCGGGCTGGTGGGTGCTGGCGGCGTCTGTGGTCACTCTGGTGGTCTTTGCGATCCCGCACAGTCTGTTCGGCAGCGAGCTGAAGTACGAGTGACGTAGTTGATCTGGATCATGAGTGTATCGCACTCATGTAATCTTCGTGCGCAGTATTGACATCAGTATTCAATCTCAGGTAAACTTTCATTGGTTCGGCATGAGGGCGTGGCCGATGGCCCGCCGTCCTGACGAAGCCGGACCCAAACTCTACTGCCAGCGTGCGGATTGCGGTCGCAGCTCGTAGTGGACGCATTCACTCGGTGACGGGCCGTGCCGCCGCGAAGGAGTGTGCGTCGATCATGCGAGGAGCACTGGCACTGCTCATGGTCGCCGGGGTGTGGCCGGCGTTTGCTTCCCAAGTGGCGAGCGCCCCGTGTTCATTACAGGGGATTGCATCGGCGGGTTCCGACATCTGGCTGCTTTGCGACCGCCTGGAAGCCTACGTTTCCACCGACGGCGGGCAGACGTGGCAGGGGCGGCAACTGCCATCAGATCAGAGGCTGCGCGCGATCGCTTTTCTGGACGCGCGGCGGGGCTTTGTCGCCGGAGACGGCGGAACGCTGCTGTCAACCGAGGATGGCGGGCGGAGCTGGCGGCAGGCAGCGGTCGAGACCACTGAGAATCTGACATCGATTCAGTTCGTCGGCGATTGGGGATGGGTGTGCGGCTGGACGGGTGTGATCCTGCACTCCAAGGACGGCGGCCGCACCTGGAAACGGCAGCCGACCGGCATTCTCCAGGGTTTGAAGAGCATTTTCTTCATTGATCGCGAGCATGGCTGGGCGGCGGGCTGGGCGGGAACGATTCTGCGAACGGTGAACGGCGGAGAAACGTGGGAGCAGGCGAGGATGGAGAAGTCGCACTGGTCGCTGGAGTCGATCTACTTCCGCGATCTGTCGCATGGCTGGGCGGTGGGGTTTGGCGGGCTGATCCTGGCGAGCCGGGACGGAGGCGTGACGTGGAGGGAGCAGGAGAGCCCGACGCAGGCGTGGCTGAAGTCAGTGACGTTTGACGGTGCGGGCCGAGGCTGGATCGCGGCTGACAATCAGGCGCTGCTGAGCGAGGATGGCGGGGCCTCCTGGAAGTCGATTGCCGTTCCCGGCAGCCCATTTCTTCACCGGGTTCTGGGGTTGAAGGACGCGCTCTGGGCGGTCGGCCAGTTTGGGGTGTTGCGAAGCACGGCCACGGGACGGGAACTCACCGTGGTGGCGACGCTGCCCGGGGCGAAGCAAGCAGGAGGACCCTCTTGAGCCGGCGGTTCGCGGGTCCGTCAACGAGTTCAGGCGCCCCGGCTGAGGCCGGGAGTTGCGAAGTCAATCCAAGTTGGAGGTTCAACAATGCAATTACGTCCACTGTATGACCGGCTTGTGGTCCGGCGCATTGAACAGCAGGAGCAAAAACAAGGCAGCATCATCATCCCCGACAGCGCGAAGGAAAAGCCGCAGGAGGCCGAGGTGGTGGCCGTTGGGAAGGGCAAGCGGCTGGAGAACGGGACACTCGTTCCGCTGGAGGTGAAGGCAGGCGACCGCATCCTGTTTGGCAAGTATTCGGGCAACGAAGTCAAGCTGGGCGGTCAGGAGTATCTGATCATCCGCGAGGACGAGGTTCTGGGCGTGATCGAGGCATCGGCGGCAGAAAAGAAGGCAGCGTAGAAAGGATAACGAAGGAGCAAAGTATGGCGGCAAAGCAGATTCTCTACAGTGAGGACTCCAGGCAGGCCATTCTTCGCGGAGTGAATCAACTGGCGGATGCCGTGAAGGTGACGCTGGGTCCGAAAGGGCGGAACGTTGTTCTGGAAAAGAAGTTCGGCGGTCCGACGATTACGAAGGACGGAGTGACGGTCGCCAAAGAGGTGGAACTGAAGGACCCGCTGGAGAACATGGGCGCGCGAATGGTGCGCGAGGTGGCTTCGAAGACCTCCGATGTGGCGGGCGACGGGACGACGACGGCGACTGTGCTGGCTCAATCGATCTTCCGGGAAGGGGTGAAAGCCGTCGCAGCGGGCGCCAATCCGATGGCTCTCAAGCGGGGCATCGAGAAGGCGGTGGACGCCGTGGTCGAGGAGATCAAGAAACTCTCGAAGCCGGTTTCCGGGGAGATGATCGCGCAGGTTGGGGCGATTTCGGCCAACGGCGACCACGCCATCGGGAACACGATTGCCGACGCGATGAAGAAGGTCGGCAAGGACGGGGTGATCACGGTCGAAGAAGCGAAGACGATGGTGACGGAGCTGCAAACCGTCGAAGGCATGCAGTTTGACCGAGGTTACCTGTCGCCCTATTTCGTCACCGACACGGAACGGATGGAGTGCGTCCTGGAGGAGCCCTACATTCTCATCCACGAGAAGAAGATCTCGGTGATGAAGGATCTGCTGCCGCTGCTCGAGCAGATCGCGCGCGCAGGCAAGCCGCTGCTGCTGATTGCCGAGGAAATCGAGGGAGAGGCGCTGGCGACGCTTGTGGTGAACAAGCTCCGGGGCACGCTGAACGCCTGTGCGGTGAAGGCGCCCGGCTTCGGCGACCGGCGGAAGGCGATGCTCGAGGACATCGCGATCCTGACCGGCGGCAAGGCCATCATGGAAGAGACGGGCATCAAGCTGGAGGGCGTCAGGCTGGAGGATCTTGGCCGCGCCAAGCGGGTCACGGTGGACAAGGACAACACGACCATCGTTGAAGGCGCCGGCAGCCAGAAAGCGATCGAGGGCCGCATCAAGCAGCTCCGGACGCAGATTGAGGAGACGACTTCCGACTATGACCGCGAGAAACTGCAAGAACGGCTGGCCAAGCTGGCGGGCGGCGTCGCGGTCATCAAGGTGGGGGCGGCGACCGAGACCGAGATGAAGGAGAAGAAGGCCCGGGTGGAGGACGCGATGCACGCGACCCGCGCCGCGGTGGAAGAAGGAATCGTGCCCGGCGGCGGCGTAACGCTGTTGCGGGCTGCTGCCGTGCTCGAGAACCTGAAGCCGGAGGGCGATGAAAAGATCGGCGTTGACATCGTGAAGCGGGCGTGCGAAGAGCCGCTGCGGCAGATTGCCGGCAACGCCGGCTGGGAAGGCGCCATTGTCATCGAGAAGATCAGGGCCGAGAGCAATCCGGCGTTTGGCTTCAACGCGGAAACGGGCCGATACGAGGACCTGGTCCAATCCGGCGTGATCGATCCGGCCAAGGTCTGCCGGACGGCAATCCAGAACGCAGCGTCCATCGCCGCGCTCATGCTGACAACCGAAGCGATGGTCTGCGAGATTCCCGAGAAGAAGACGCCGCCGGCGCCGCCGTCCGGTGGCGACATGGACTACTGAGACAGGCCGTTGACGGGCGCAAGGGCCGGGGCCGCGGCTACTCCGGCCCTGCGCTTGAGGCCGCGGCTGATGGTTTCGAGGTTGTTGGGTACTTGACCCCAAGCTGATCGAGGTAGGTGGCGTACTTCGAGGCGTCGTAGCGGAGCTTGTCGAGTTGGGGACGGACGCGGTCCATGCGCTCTTTGTTCAGGTAGATGGGCGGATCGGTCCCGGCGGGGATGAGCGACTGCCACTTGGTGGTTTTCGTTTGCTCCTCGAACCAGCTCTTGGCGCTCGACAGGAGTTCGGGCTTCAGCAGCAGGTCGAGGACGGTGAGGGCGTGGGCGGCGGCGCCGGCGCTTGCGCCCTTGTGCGCGATGGGCGTGGCCATGGCGATGGCGCTGGACCAATGGTGGCCGATCATTCCCGGGATGTTGCCGGGGTAACGCAGAACGACGGTGGGGACGTTCCAGCTCAGCTCGGCGATGTCGTCGGAGCCTGACATTCGGTTTTCAGCGCGTTCGTTCAGCGGCTGGACCTCGGTTTTGAGTCCTTCCTCCTTGACTTTCAATTCGCGCTGGGCTGCTTTCGCCAAGGCGATGTCGCCGGCGCTCCAGGCGGGCATGCCGACGCGCTTGATGTTGGCCGAGAGCGCTTCGGCGAGCGGCTTGTTGAAGTGCCCGGGCCAGGCGGCGCCGAGGACGCGCTCGGAGACTTCGGTTTCGGTCATCATGGCGGCGGCTTTGGCGATGGTGGATCCGATTTCGTGGAGCTGCTTGATGCGCGGGTACTCGAGTTCGCGGAAGTAGTACCAGACTTTGGCGAGCGGGGGGACGACGTTCGGCTGGTCGCCGCCGTAGGTGATGATGTAGTGCGAGCGGTGCTCGAGGCGGAGGTGCTCGCGGCGGTAGTTCCAGCCGGCGTTCATCAGCTCGACGGCGTCGAGCGCGGAGCGGCCGGCCCAAGGGCTGGCGCCGTGGGCGCTGCGTCCGGTAAAGGTGTATTCGACGGAAACAAGGCCAGTGCCGCTGGGCCCCCAGGTAGTGCCGAACTCCGTGGCGATGTGCGAGGAGAGCATCACGTCGAGGTCCTTGAACAGACCGGCGTTCACCATGTAGGTGCGGCTGCCGATGAGCTCTTCGGCGACGCCCGGATAGATTCGCAGCGTGCCCTGTATTTTGTTGCGCTGCATGAGTTCTTTCACGACGAGGGCGGCGGTGATGTTCACCGCCTGTCCGGCGTTGTGGCCCTCGCCATGGCCGGGACCGTTGTCGATGAGCGGCTTGTGCCAGGGGATGCCCGGGGTTTGTGACGTCGCGGGCAGCCCGTCGATGTCGGCCATGAGGCCGATGACGGGTTTGCCGGAGCCCCACTCGGCCACCCAAGAAGTGGGAAGTCCGGCGACGCCGCGGGTCACTTTGAAGCCGTTCTTCTCGAGAAGCCCGGTGAGGTAGGCGGAGGTGTTGGTCTCCTGATAACCGAGCTCGCTGAAGGCGAAAACCGAGTCGACAATCTGTTGGGTAAGTTTGGCGCGGCCGGAAACCATCTCGACCGCAGCCTGCTTCAAAGAATCGAGCGACTGTTCCTGGGCGGCCAGCAATCCGGCCGCTCCCGTCAATAAAACCGCCGTCCGGAGAAACATGGCGTTCATGATAGCGCGATCGCTTTTGTCCGGAACAAACGAGGGGAGTCATTCGTCTGGTCCAATGGAAGCGAGAACGAGTTGATGGCTGCAAACGGGAAGAAAAGCAAGTCGCGCAAGTGGATCTGGCTCGGTGTCGTGGCGCTGGCGCTGGCCGGGGCGGGTTTCGCCCTGCGGGCGGCGCTGAAGCCGAACTATAAGGTTGATCCATCGAAGCTTGCGGCGATTGAGCGCGGCAGCATCGCGCGCAGCGTTGTGGCGACGGGCAAGATCGAGCCCCGGTCGACGGTGGAAGTGAAGTCCAAGGCGAGCGGCATCGTCAAGAAGCTGTATGTCGACTACGGCGACGTGGTCAGGCAGGGGCAGGTGATGGCCGAGTTGGACAAAGAGGAACTCGAGGCGCGGGTGCGCGAGTTGCGCGCCAACCTTCAGGCGGCGCAGGCAGCCGAGGAAGCCGCGCTGGCGGCGCTCGAGCGCAACAAAGTGGAGGCGGAAGGCCCCGACATCCCGTTTTTGAAATCGAACATGGAGCGCGCGCGGCAGATGTTTAAAGAAGGCATCGGCGCGAAGAACATCGTCGAAGACACGGAGCGGCTGTATCAGCTTGCGTTGAACAAGCAGTCGGCCGCGGTGCGGAACCTCGCGGTTTCTCGCGCCGAAATCACGCGCGCCAAGGCGCAGGTGGCGCAAGCGCAGGCGATGCTGGAGCGAGCCGAGGAAGACCTGCGGAATTCGACTATTGTCAGCCCGATCGACGGGCTGGTGCTTTCCCGCAACGTGGAAATCGGCAACGCCGTGAGCTCGATTCTGGTGATGGGCTCGCAATCGACGCTGCTGTTCACGCTGGGCGACGTGAGCGACGTTTTCGTGCGCGGCAAGGTGGATCAGGCGGACATCGGCAAAGTGTACATGGGCCAGCCGGCGCGGATTGTGGTTGAGAGTTTTCGGGACCGCAAGTTCAACGGCAAGGTCTACAAGATCTCTCCTCTCGGCGTGGAGAAGGAGAACGTGACCACGTTCGAGGTGCAGGTGTCAATCGCCAACCCGGGGAGGGAGCTCAAGGCGAACATGAGCGCCAACGCCGAGATCATTCTCGAGGAGAAGCCGAACGTGCTGCTGGTGCCGGAAGCGGCGGTGGTTTACGACAAGCAGCGCAATGCCAGCGTGGAACTTCCGGACGAGACTGCCGAGAAGGGCCGCAGAAAAGTGGCGGTGAAGCTGGGCATTTCGAACGGCGTGAAGACCGAGCTGATTTCCGGGCTGAGCGAAGGCCAGAAGGTCATTCTGCAATAGTGGTGGCATGAGCTTTCGCGATCTGATCCGCGACACGTTTCAGACGCTCTGGGCTCACAAGGTGCGCGCCGGCCTGACGATGTTCGGACTGATGTGGGGCGTGGTGTCGATCACGCTGATGGCCGCGGCGGGCGACGGGCTGCGGCTCGGGCAGGCGCAGGTAGCCAAGCAGTTCGGGGAGAACATCATCATTGTTTTCGGAGGGCGCACGTCGATGCAGGCGGGCGGGGAGCGGTCGGGCCGCCGTATCCTGTGGTCGACGAAGGACCATGAACTGCTCGTGCCGCAGACGCCCTCGTGCGAAGTGGTGGCGCCGGAGCTGACGCGCGGCTCGGTGAGCGTGCGCAGCCAGTATAACGCCGGGACGTTTCTGGTGAGCGGTTCGCTGCCGGCTTACCAGAGAATGCGGTACCTGCCGGCGGCGGAAGGCCGGTATCACAGCGAAGAGGACGAACGGCAGGGGCGGCGGGTGGCGTTCCTCGGCAGCGAAGTCCGGAAGCAACTGTTCGCGTCGCGCGCGGCGCTGGGAGAGACGGTGTGGCTGAAGGGGCTGCCGTATCAGGTGATCGGCGTGCTGGAGTCCAAGGAGCAGGATTCGAGCTACGACGGACGCGACGTCAACAAGATTTTCGTCCCGTACAGCGCGATGGTCCGCGACCTGCCGCAGCCGCCGCCCTATCCCGAAGCGACCGTGGACCAATTGATCGTCAAGGCGAAGTCGCTCGCCGTGCATGAGCAGTGTCTGGCTGAAGTCCGCCGGGGGCTGGCGCGAATCCACAAGTTCGATCCCGATGACAAGCAGGCGGCCAATGTCTGGGACACGGTGCGAGAGGCGCGCGCGTTCGCCACGATGGCCAATGGGATGAAGTATTTTCTGGGGGCGATGGGCGTGGTGACGCTGCTGCTGGGCGGCATCGGCGTGATGAACGTCATGCTGGTGAATGTACGGGAGCGGACGCGCGAAATCGGCTTAAGAAAGGCGGTGGGCGCGACGCGGCGCGAGATCCTGATGATGTTCTTCCTGGAGACGCTGGCCATTGTCGCGGTGAGCGGCGGAACCGGATTCGCCTTCGCTCACGCGGTTTGCGCCGCCGTGAATACACTGCCCATGCCGCAGTACTTCGCGGGGTTGATCGCCACGTGGGAGGTGGCGGCAGTTTGCGTGGGACTGCTGGGGCTGGTCGCATTCCTGTCCGCGCTGTATCCGGCGACGCGGGCGGCTTCGGTGGATCCGATCGAGGCGCTGCGGTTTGAGGCGGGCGGGTAGCGGGGATGTTCGCCGAGATTTTTCTCCAGGCGTGGGACGCACTACGGCGCAATCCGCTGCGGAGCCTGCTGACGATGTTCGGCATCGTGTGGGGCATTGCGGCGGTGACGCTGCTGATCAGTTACGGAGCGGGGTTCCGCCTGGTGATGGTGACGCTATTCAACAACTTCTCGCAGGCTGCGGTGATCATGTTTCCCGGGCAGACCAGCGAGCAAGCGGGCGGGGAACGCGCAGGGCGGAGGATCCGGTTCGAAGTGGAGGACCTGAAGCAGGCGGAGCTGGAGTCGCCGCTGATCCGCAAGATCTGTCCGGAGTCGATTCGCAACCTGCCGGTGAGCTATCAGGAGCGGGTGGTGAACGCCAACGTGCGCGGCGTGTGTGTGGAATACGGAGAGATTCGCAGCCAGAAGCCGATGGAGGGGCGGTGGCTGAGCGCGGAGGATTTTACCGAGCGGCGGCGGGTCGTTTTCATGGGCGACTGGCTGAAGAAGAAGCTGTTCAGCGGGCGGCCGGCGATCGGGGAGACGATCACGATCCGCGGGATGCGATTTCAGGTGATCGGGATCGCCGATCAGAAGCTGCAAGTGGGCAATTACTTCGGACCCGACGACCGGTCGGCGTTCATCCCGTATTCGGTGGC
This sequence comes from Bryobacteraceae bacterium, assembly GCA_013388415.1. Taxonomy (GTDB): domain Bacteria; phylum Acidobacteriota; class Terriglobia; order Bryobacterales; family Bryobacteraceae; genus JACADU01. The sequence continues at coordinate 1,633 of JACADU010000429.1, read as the reverse complement.
CGGCGATCTCTGGGACACGCGTTATCCCTCCTGCGCGGTGATCCAACCCATCGCGCCGCTGTTCGAGGACAAGGCGGAGGCGCAATTCAGAGAGTCGCTGGCGCGAAGGTTCGGCTTTTCGCCGACCGACAAGCGCGCCGTGACGGGTTTCGGCACTTCGAACATCCGGCCGATCATCGACGGGCTGTCGATCGGGCTGCAAGTACTGCTGCTGTTCATCGGCGCGCTGACGCTGGGCATCGGGGGGGTGGGCCTGATGAACATCCTGCTGGTGTCAGTCACGGAGCGGACGCGGGAGATCGGGCTGCGCCGGGCGATGGGAGCGCGGCGGTGGCACATCGCCTGGCAGTTTCTGGCAGAGGCGCTGGTGATCACCGTGGCGGGCGGCGTTCTAGGCGCCGGGCTGAGTTACTTTGTCGTGTGGATCATGCCGCCGCTGCCGCTGATGAGCGAGTTGTTCGAGGCGCCGGGCAAGGGAGATCTCATCCTGCGGATTCAACCGGCGACGCTGGCGGCCAGCTTTGCCGTGCTGATGATCGTGGGCCTGGCGAGCGGGTTGGCGCCGGCCTTGCGGGCGTCGAGGCTGGACCCGACCGAAGCGCTCCGCACGGAGTAGGATAAAGGCCTTGAGCGGGCTGCTGATTCTCCTGTGCCTGGCGCCGCCTGAAGCGCTGGAAGCGTATCAGAAGGGCACCGCTTTATTCAATTCGGGGCGGCTGGAAGAGGCCGTGGCGGCCTATGCGCGGGCGGTGGAGCTCGACCCGGGCAACGCGCAGTATTGGAAGGCTCTGGGCGCGGCGTTCGCCAAGGGCGGCGACTATCGCTCGTCGATTGAGCCCTTCGCCAAGGCTTGCGGCTTGAACGAGAGATTGACAGACGCCTGCTATTACCTCGGCCGGAACTACTACGCGGTGGACCGCTACGCCGACGCGATCGCGCCGCTGGAGAAGGCGCTGAAGCACGACCCGGCGAAGTCCCGCGCCGAAGCCGCGCTAGGGCAGGCGCTGGAGGCGTTGGGGCGCTATGAGAAGGCGGAGAAGCGGCTTCGCTCGGCTGTGGCGCGGCGGGACGCTTTCGACACGCAGGCGCGCGTGGCGTACTCCCAGTTCCTGCGAAGGCAGGGGCGTCCGGCGGAGTCCTGCAAGGTGCTCGAAGAGGCCAGGCAACCGGGCGGCGAGGAGTTCTGGTTTGAAATGGGCCTGGCGCTGTATCAGGCCGATCGTTACGCGGAAGCTCTCAAGGCTTTGGAGAAGGCCCCGAACCACCCGGACGCGGCGCAGTTGCGCGACCGGGCGCGGCGGCGTCTTGCGGCTCAGTGATGCGGTGGACCTTGCCTGCGGCAGCGTTCTCGAATCGCTGCGTTGCGCCGGAGGGCCAGAGGATTTCGATCCAATCGGCCTTGGCGTTTCCGGCCAAGCCGAAGTAGAGAGTCTTCGTATGGGTTCCGAGGTAGCCGGTGTAGGGGGAGACATGCGCGTGGCGCACGCGCCCGCCGGCGGAGAGGCGGACTTTCGCGCCGATGGCGTCGCGGTTGGAGCGGGTTCCCTGGAGAGCCAGACCGATCCAGGCTCGCCCCTCGCCGATGCGGTTGCGCCAGAGTTCGACCGGACCGTCCAGCGTGGTCACGGCGGCG
>JACADU010000360.1 GCA_013388415.1 Bryobacteraceae bacterium | reverse complement strand
CTCCACCCCCGAATCCAGAGCCATTCGCCACGATTGGGGCCTGACGCTCACCGAACTCGCCGAGGAGCGCTTCATCCGGCCCATCGAGGAGTGGAGCCGGCGGAACGGTGTGCAGTTCAGGCTGCAAGGCTACGGCATTCCGCCCGCGGTCCTGTCCTCCAACCGTCTGGTCGACCTCCCGGAAGGTGAAGGCGCTCAGTGGCGCGAGCTCTGGGCCTCGCGATGGGCCTCCTCCGCCAGCCACCTCTACGGAAAACCCGTGACCTCTTCGGAAACCTGGACATGGCTCCACTCGCCTTCCTTCGCCGCGACGCCGCTCGACATGAAGGCCGAAGCGGACCGGCACTTCCTCCAGGGCATCACCCAACTGATCGGCCACGGGTGGCCCTACACGGCCGAGGGCGTCGAATACCCGGGGTGGCGGTTCTATGCCTCGGCGGTGTTCAACGACAAGAACCCGTGGTGGCTGGTGATGCCCGACGTGACGCTCTACCTGCAACGCGTGTCGCACCTCTTGCGGCAGGGCAACCCAGGCAACTCCGTCGCCGTTTACCTGCCCAACCACGATGCTTATGGCGACTTCAGACTGGGCCGCGCTCATATGCTCGAAATCCTAAAGGCGCGCCTGGGACCGGCGGTGGTTCCGGCAGTCCTTGATGCCGGTTACGGTTTCGATTTCTTTGACGACACGGCGGTGGACCGCGTGCTTTCAGGTCCTTACCGGCTGGCCATCCTGCCCGCGGTGGAGACGATTCCTGCGGAGACCCTGCACAAATTGAAAGCCTTTGCCGGGCGGGGCAACACCGTCCTGGCCACCAGGCGTCTGCCCGACCGTTCTCCCGGCTATCTGGCGACGCCGGCGCAACACCAGGAGGTCGCCGCTCTGGCCAGCCAATTCGTCAAGCTCGTTGCCACCGAAGCCGAGTTGGGCGCCGCCATGAGAGCCGCCGCCCCACCCGAGTTGCAGGTGGAACCCCCATCGGATGAAATCGGCTTCATCCGCCGCGTCCTGCCCGGCGCGGAGGTTTACTTCATCGCGAACACCGGCAATACCGCCAAGAGTGGAACTCTGAAGCCGTGTTCGAAGCCGGCTGCCGCCGAATGGTGGGACCCCAAGACCGGCGCCGTCGAGGGGGCGGGCGCCGTTCCCATCGAATTCGAGCTGGCGCCCTACGAGTCGCGGATTCTCGTCCTGAGCGGTCAGGCTGCGGAAAAGAAACGCCGCCTTCCCGCGCCGCTGCCCCCGCTCGATCTCTCAACCGGCTGGACCCTCCGGGTCCCGGGAGAAAACCAGCCGCGCGCTTTGCGCGCGCTGGCGCCTTGGAGCAGCCTCGAGGGCCTCATCTATTTCTCGGGTATCGCAACGTATGAAAAGACGTTCACCCTCCATGCGGGAAGGCTTTCAGCCGGTGTCGAAGCATTCCTGGACTTCGGCGCCGGGCGCCCGGATGGGACCCCGGGGCGCGGACCCGGCATGAGGGCGCTGCTCGATGCGCCCGTCCGCGATGCCGCCGAGGTCTGGGTCAACGGAAAGCGAGCCGGCCCGCTGTGGTCGCCTCCCTACCGCCTTGCCATCACCTCGCTGCTGAAGCCGGGCGTCAATGAGATCCGGGTTCTTGTGGCCAATACGGCCATCAACCACATGGCCGGAAGGCCATTGCCAGACTATCGTTTGCTGAATTCTCGCTTTGGAACGCGGTTCGAACCGCAGGATATGGATAAAGTTCAGCCCGCGCCGTCCGGTCTCACCGGACCGGCGCGGCTCGTGTTTGAGAGGAGTCTTCAATGAGAGTCAAGAGAGTTTGCATCTTCTCGCTGGGCGCGCTGCTCTTTCTGCTGGTCACGGCAGGATGGGCTCAGCAGGACGCGCGCGGCACCATCGTCGGCACTGTGACCGACGCCACCGGCGCCGTGCTTCAGGGCGCTCAAGTCGATGTCATCAACAAGGCCATGGGCACCAAGGTGTCGCTGAAAACCAACGACGCCGGCTACTACCAGGCTCCCTTCCTGATCCCCGGAGCCTATCAGGTGATCGTCGAAGTCCAGGGCTTCAAGAAGTTCGTCCGCGATAACCTCGAACTGCGCGTCAACGACCGCCTCGAAATCCCGATCCAACTGGAAGTCGGCGCCACCGAACAGAGCGTCACAGTCACCGGTGAAACGCCGCTGCTGACGACCGAGACCGCCTCGCTCGGCTCGGTCATCGATGGACGCAGAGTCAGCGAGCTTCCGATCCCGCACGGCAACCCCTACTTCCTCATCGGTCTCGCCGCCGGCGTGTCTTTCACCCGCGACCCGCGCCTCGACCGGCCCTTTGAGCCGACTCACATCGTCGGCTACACCATGGACGGCACCCGCGCCAACCGCAGCGACATCACCATCGACGGCGCCGTCGCTACCGCCACCGACAACGCCGGCGAGGTGATTTCCTCTTACGTCCCCCCTGCCGACATCGTTCAGGAGTTCAAGGTCCAGACCGCAACCTTCGACGCCAGCTTCGGACAGACCGAAGGCGGCGTCACCAACATCAGCCTCAAGTCCGGCACCAATGACCTTCACGGGACGGCGTACTACACGAACATGACCCCCGGCCTGTTCGCCAATGACTTCTTTGCCAACAGGACGAATACCCCGCGCCCCGACTTCTACTATCACCGCTGGGGCGCCTCCACCGGAGGACCCGTCTGGCTTCCCAAACTCTACGACGGCAGGAACAAGACCTTCTTCATGTGGGGCTACGAAGGGATCGAAGAAGCCCGGCCGCGCAACAACGGCACCCCCACTGTCCCCAGCGAAGCGATGAAGAACGGCGACTTTTCAGCGCTTCTCCGGACGAGCTCCAGCTTCCAGATCTACAACCCCTTCACCCGGAGGTCGATCGGCGGCGGCCGGTATCAGCAGGACCCCTTCGCCGGCAACATCATTCCCTCCTCCCTCTTCAACAAGGTCGGCAAAACCGTTCTCGACCAGTACTACCCCAAGCCCCTGCAGGCGGGCAACGCCGACGGCTCGCAGAATTACCTCCGGCCCGAATTGCAGGAGCATGCCGCTTACTACACGCACTCCGTCCGTGTGGACCACACCCTCACCGATAAGCAGCGCATGTTCGCCCGCGTGAGCTGGTATGACCGCAATAGCGACTACAACAACTACTTCAACAACCTGGCGACTGGCCAGTGGTTCCTTTTCAGCTCCCGCGCCGGCGTTTTCGATCACGTCTACGCCATCAACGCCACCACCGTCCTGAATCTGCGCTACGGTTACAACCGCTTTATCCGCGGCACCCGCGGCAACCCCGAAGCCGCCGGCTTCGACTTGACAAGCCTGGGTTTCCCGGCCTACTACAACGATTTGATTCCCAAGGATATCCGCAGCTTCCCCCGTTTCGACGTCTCCGGCTACCAGGGCACCGGGGTCGGCGGGGAGTACCGCCCCAACGACACCCATTCCTTCAACGGAACCTTGCAGAAGGCGCTTGGCAAGCACTCGCTGAAGAGCGGCATGGAATGGCGCGCCTACCGCGAGACCAACACCTTCTTCGCCAACAATCAGACCGGCCAGTTTGTCTTCGATGCCACCTGGACGCGCGGCCCCCTCGACAATTCACCCGCGGCTCCCAGCAACTACGGCCAGAGCGTCGCTGCCTTACTGCTCGGTCTGCCCAGCAGCAGCAGCCTTGTCGCCCGCGCCGCCAGTTACGCCGAGCAGTCCCTCTCCTGGGGCTTCTTCTTGCACGACGACTGGAAGGTCAACGACCGCTTGACCCTCAACCTCGGTCTTCGCTGGGAGTTCGAAAACGCCCTGACCGAGCGCTTCGACCGCAGCGTTCGCGGCTTCGACAAGACCTACATCCAGCCGTTTTCGGACGCCGCACAGGCCAAGTACGCCCTGAACCCGACTCCGGAAGTGCCCGCCAGCCAATTCGTTTCCAGAGGCGGCCTCACTTTCGCCAACACCAACGGCCAGCCTCGCAGCCTCTATAGCACCCCTAAGCTTCTCGTCATGCCTCGCCTCGGGGCAGCTTACCGCATCACCAGGAAAACCGTTCTCCGCGGCGGCTACGGCATCTTCTACGGCTTCCTGGGCCAGCGCCGCGGCGACGTCATCCAAACCGGCTACAGCCGCAACACCAGTTTCGTCCCCACGCTCGACAACGGCCTCACCTTCATCTCCACTCTCTCCAATCCCTGGCCCAACGGCATCCTCGAACCCGTGGGCAACGGACAGGGCTACCAGACCTCGGTGGGCCAGAGCATCAGCTTCTTCAACGAGTACCCCCTCGCGCCGAGAATGCAGCGCTGGCAATTCGGCATCCAGCAGGAACTCCGGGCGGGCTTCGTTTGGGACTTGACCTATGTCGGCAACAAGGGCAACAACATCGAAATCGGCCAGAACCTCAACGCCACCCCGCAGAAATACCTCAGCAGAATGATGACGCGCGATAACGCCACCATCAACTACCTGAGCACCAATCTCCCCAACCCCTTCCGGGGACTCATGCCCACCGGCGCTTCCGGTACATTCACCGGCGCCAACATCAGCCGTGAACGCCTCCTCCGGCCCTATCCGGAATTCGACGCCATCAATCAGTCGCGCTTCGACGGCTCCACCTGGTATCACTCGCTCCAGTTCAACATCGAGAAGCGCTTCTCCAAGGGCTATACCCTCCAGGCGAGTTACACCTTCTCGAAGTACATGCAGATGACCGAAACGTTCCTGGCTGACGATGTCAGCCCTGTCCGCACGATCTCCGACCTCGACCGCCCGCACCGCTTCGTCATGAGCGGCATCTGGGAGCTGCCCTTCGGCAAGGGCAAGCGCTTCGGCAACTCCGCCAACGCCATCGCCGACGGGATCATCGGCGGCTGGCAGCTTTCCGGCGTCTACACCTTCCAGAGCGGCGCCCCGATCAACTGGGGCAACATCATCATGTACCGCGATCCCTCCGGCATCGCCCTGCCGGGCAGCCAGCAGACGGTTGAACGCTGGTTCAACACCGACGCCGGCTTCGAAAGAGCCGCCGCTCTTCAATTGGCCTCCAATGTCCGCTGGTTCCCGCCCCGCTTCGGCTCCATCCGCGCCGACCAGACCAACAACTACGACCTGTCCATCATCAAGAACACCCGCTTCAAGGAGCGCTACAACTTCCAGTTCAGGGCTGAATTCCTCAACGCCCTGAACCACCCCTTGTTCGCGGCGCCCAACACCACCCCGACGGCTTCCGCCTTCGGTTCCGCCATCACCTCCACCCAAGCGAACTATCCCCGTCGAACCCAATTGACGGCCAAGTTCATTTTCTGATCCGCGGCCCGTAGGGAGCGGACGATCCTTCACAACGGGGTGGCTTCGGCCACCCCGTTATGCTGCCGCGCTCATGCCAGCAGCTTCCTGACGACTTCTCCATGCACGTCGGTCAGCCGGAAGTCCCGGCCCATGTGCCTGTATGTCAGCTTCGTATGATCGAAGCCAAGGCAGTGCATGATCGTGGCTTGCAAGTCGTGGATGTGAACCTTGTCCTCGACGATGTTGAAGCCGATGTCGTCGGTTTTTCCGACCACCTGCCCCCCCTTGATCCCGCCTCCGGCAAGGAACATCGAGTATCCCAGAGGGTGGTGGTCCCGCCCGGCGTTCTCCGGGTCGGCGGTATTGCGGATCTCGACCATCGGCGTCCGCCCGAACTCTCCGCCCCAGACGATCAGCGTCGAATCGAGCAAGCCCCGCTGTTTCAGATCCTTGATCAGCGCCGCCGTCGGCTTGTCGGCGATATCGCAGTTCTTCTTCAGCGCCGAGTTCAGGTAAGTGTGCTGATCCCAACTGGCGTGCATCATCAGAACAAAACGAACCCCCCGCTCCACCAGCCGGCGGGCCAGCAGGCAGTTCGTGCCGAACTGCCGGGTCGGCTCTTCATCCACGCCGTACATCTTCCGGATGTGGTCCGGCTCTTTCGAGAAATCGAGCAGTTCGGGCGACGACATCTGCATCCGGTAGGCCAGTTCGTAGCTCGCGATGCGCGAGGCGATCTCCGTGTCGCCCGTCTCGGCGAGCCGCTCCTGGTTCAGGTCCTTCAAGGCATCCAGCGTGGCGCGCTGCGTCTCCACGGTGACCCCGCCGGGATTGGACAGATAGAGAATCGGGTCTCCCTGGTTCCTGAACAGCGTGCCCTGATAGTGCGACGGAAGGAAACCGGACGAGAAATTGCTCGCCCCGCCGCTCGTGCCGACCCCCGAAGTCAGAACGACGAACCCGGGCAGGTTCTGGCTCTCGCTCCCCAAACCGTAAAGCGTCCACGCCCCAAGCGTCGGGCGCCCGAACTGCTGCGTGCCTGTAAACAACAACAACTGGCCCGGGTGATGGTTGAAGGCGTCGGAGTACATCGAGCGCACCAGGCAGATGTCATCGGCGCACGAAGCGATGTTTGGAATGTAGTCCGACATCTCAATCCCGCTCTGCCCGTGCGGCTTGAACACTCGCGGGCTGGCCAGCACCTTCGCGTCCTTCTTGATGAAAGCCAGCCGGAGCTGAGACGTCAGCGATTCCGGCAGGCTCTGGCCGCTGATCTTTTGCAGACCCGGCTTGGGGTCGAACAGGTCCATCTGCGACGGACCGCCCTCCATGAACATGAAGATGATGTTCTTGGCTTTGCCGGGGAAGTGCGGCTGCTTCGGCGCCAGCGGATTCGATGAGGGCAAATCGGCGCGCAGCAGGGACGAGAGCCCCATCATGCCGACCCCGCACGCCACTTCCTTCAGGAACCGGCGGCGGTCGCGGAGAGCGAGGAAGTCTCTTTCGTTCATGGCTACTCCCTGGTGATGAACTCGTCGAGGTTAAGCAGCACCCGCGACGCCACCACCCATGCGGCGTCCTTCGGCCGCAGCGGCAGCAGAGAAGCCGCCTGCCTCTCGTGCGCCGCCAGAAGCGTTGATTGCTCGTCGAGCAGCCGCTGGAGCCGCTGGCGCTCGCGCGCGGCGGGTGAACGGCCAAGGGCGAGCTCGAAGGCGTAATCAATCCGCTTTCCGGGCTCGGCCTCATCGATGACGCGCAAAGCCATTGCCTGCGCAGCCTCGTAG
>JACADU010000374.1 GCA_013388415.1 Bryobacteraceae bacterium | reverse complement strand
GTGGCAGAGTTCGTCGAGGAGGGCGGCAGCGTGGGGATTGAGTTTCTTTTCGGCGGCGATCTTTGCGAGCCAGCGGGGGTCGCGGTCGGCGCGGGCCATGGCGGAGGCGGGCCAGAGAGCGCCGGGGGCGATGGAGCCGAGGGCCTTCGGAAGTTTTGCGGCGGTGTCGGGGGGCGGGGTCTCGCGGTGGCACATGGCGCACTGGCGCCATTCGAAGGGCTGAGGCGGCGCGGCGAGCAGGAGGAGGAGGGCGAGCATGAATCGGACCTCTGGGGGTTATTCTGCACGAATCGAGAGGTGCATAGTAAAAGCCGGCCCGGAGGCCGGCCGCAGATCCGGAGATCTGTCTACAGGAGGTTCAGGGGAATCAGAAGAAGCGGCGGAGGGAACCAGGAAGATCCAAATGGAGTAACCCGCTTTGGCGATTGGTTTCATTCTGCGGAAGCACGAGTAATAGTCCCGGTATTTCTCAACGAAAAACTGCCCGGTCAGCAGGGTTGCGCTGATGGCGTAGTAGCCTGGCTCGGGGACAAATCTTGTCGAGGAAACCATGTCGTCACTCCACGGCGGCGCCAGTGTTTGCATCGCGGGGTCCGAAAGGTAGGCGTAGGGGTTGTCCAGGCCGAAGTAGGCGAGGCGAATTCTCGGGATTCGTTGCTGACGAACGATCTTGGCCAACCTTGCCACATCCTGGCCCCAGTCGATGTTGCTATCTGACAGATATGCGAGGCCGTTATCTGGTCCGCCGGCAGCTAGGTTGAAGTCGGAGATGTAATGTGGGTAAGCGAGCGCCGTCCTTCCAGCCATCCAGCCAAACAAAAGCAGCACCGCCACCCTGCCGCTTCGCAGCCGCCATGCCCAATCGAGCCACCAGCCGGCCATCAGAATCAGGAAGGCGATGCCCGGCAGGATGAGACGGAGTCCCAACTGCAAGTTGGAGAGGGAGGCAAGGCCGATGTAGAGGAAGGCGGGAGCGAACCAACAGAGATCAGCCCATTCACGCTTTCCTCGAATCAGCGTAAGAGCGCTGCCTGCCGTGCCCGCCAGAATGACGGCCAACAACGCCAGGTTCAGCTTCACGGCCATTGCGATCAAGAAGTACGCCGGATGCCCTGCATTGTAGACTTTGCCGAGCAGGTAGACAGCGGAGCCGGCTGCATTCACATCCACCAGGGACATGACGCCACGCACAAACCGGGGAGGCATTCGGAGCGCCGCCATGGTTCTCACCGCCGCCACGCTCCAGTCCGGCTTCTCTCCGGCGTGCGCCCATGCCTGAACCTCTTGCGGCGAGATTTTCTTTAGCGGCGAAAGCCAAGTCAATTGGATGCCGGCGTAAGGAATCGCGACCAGCAGCGCCAGCATCAGTGCGGCTTGTTTTGCTGGGAGGCGAACAGTGAACGTCCGCAGCAGCACCACTGCCGGTGCAACCGGCAGGAAGACGAGCAGGGAGTACTTTGACATGACGGCAACCAGCACTGCGACGCCCATCCACGCCGCGTTGCGGGCCGCCGGCGCGCGCCAGAAGACCCAAATCTTGTACCAGAACAACAGGTATGCAAAGGACGCCATGAGATCGTTCTTAAACAGCGCTCCGTGACCAAGGACCAGCGTACAAAGCGCCCACGCCAGCGCCGCCAGGAGTCCCGCGGCGCTGGAAAAAAGCTGGCGGCCCCACCACCAGATCAGCAGGCAGCAACCGGCGGGGAAGACCAGCATCGGCAGCCGTGCCCAATGGAACGCCCGTGCAATCTCGGCCGCGTTCATGCTGGCCATCATTTCCTGGGAAACGTTCCACTCGTGGTTGGACTTCCAAACCTCATGGTTCTTGTTGGGTAGTCGCAGCCCTGTCAGGTGCGGCACCCAGCCCCCGGCGAGGCGAATCATTGTCGGCATGTCGCCCGGTTGCAGGGTATCTTTCCCCTGCCAGTACAGGTAGGACGACAGCAGGTGAGCCGGCTCGTCCACCGTCACGCCGGTATCGAAAGCGAGAGCGGCCAGCACCGCCATGAAGACTGCCAAGATCGCGCAGATGCCAGCCACTTCCCCGCGGGCGGGCTTCAACTCATGTTCCCTCATCGAATTCTATCGGTCGATGGTAACACCCAGGACCGATGCCGCGAGGGCGGATTAGGATCGCCGGCGGAGGCGCTGTCCGGGGCGGGCGGGCGCCGCGTTGGCCTCACCGGCGGGCGGCGGGATGGAATGAGCGCTGCCGCCCGGATCGTCGGGAGGGTGAGGAGGCGGAGGTTGGTTCGGGTTCTGCGGCGGAGGCGGTTGTCCCGGATCCTCCGGCGGAGGCGGTTGTTCCGGATCCTCCGGCGGAGGCGGTTGTTCCGGATCCTCCGGCGGAGGCGGCGCCTCAGGATCCTGAGTGTCTTCGCCTTCGAGATGGAACACGATATAGAGGTTCGATCTGCCGTGTGTATAGAAACGAACCGTCTGCCCGGCGACCGAATCGGTCTCGCCCGGCTCAGCGCCGAGAATCTGCGGATACCAATCGCCACTGGGAATGATCTGCACGGGGGCAGACCAGGTGTCTGGTGACGAGAGATCGTCTCCGAAGCTGATGTAGATGCCGTCTTGCGGCCAATCCGGTTGACAGCAGGCGTGATTCAGCAACATCACCCATTTGTTGAGATATGTATTCCAGTGAACCGAAGGTCCCCAGAAAGAGTCTGTTGCAGCCTGATCCCATCCCACCACGGCAGGAAAGATAGGGGAGACGCGACCGCCCAGCGCGGGCTCATTCCACTCGCCGGCGTAGTACTTCCGAACGGCGCCAACGGGGTAGAAGCGATCCGCATAGGCCATCCGCGCGGTCGCGACGCCCTGTTCGCCGTCTTGACCCGCGTAGGCGCCGAAAAAGAAGTAAAAATACCCTGCGGCCCGGTCGAAGACGACTGTAAAATCGCCATGACCATTGGCAAAGTAGCCGTTCTCGGCGAAGCAGTTCACGGGTTCGCCGGAACTGATGACGATGCCTAAATCGCGAAAACTAAGTCCTCCGTCCGTTGAAATGAGCGCGCCGATCATCGGGGTGGTCAACCTGGTTCCGGGGCACACGCCGACGCGTTCGTGGTGATACCAGGCAAATACGGTTCCGTCCTCGTCCTGCCAGACAGATTCGATCCACATCGGCAGATGCGCATCCGGATCGAGGCCGACCGACCGCGTTTCGAAAGGCCCCTCCGGACCATCTGCGAAACTCACAGCCGGCGTTCCTCCGGAAGTGTAAATCTGAAGACGCCCGTTCCTCCACAGCGCCGGGCTGTTTGAGTCAACGATCCCTGGCAAAAAAGCCTCCGGGGCCTCCCGGAACTCCAGAGACTGCCCGCTGACCAGCGGCAAGGCGAACAGTCCGATGATGGCGAAGATGGCAAAACGGGATGTATGATTCATCGTCAAATATGCGGACGCAGCCGGAGTGCCAAAGGGGAACATCAGAAAGGCTATCTTCCGGCCATGTTTTTCCATAAATCAGCCAATTTCGTGGCCCGCACCAGATAAAATCTGCTGCCGCGCCAGCCGGCGCGGCTTACGGCGAATCCTCTGTAAGAGAGATGACGCAATTCGTGCGCGGTGCGCAAGATGG
>JACADU010000397.1 GCA_013388415.1 Bryobacteraceae bacterium | reverse complement strand
CCCCAGACGCGCGCGATGGGGATCCCGGGGCCCCAGATCCAGAAGACGCGGCCGTGGCTGGTCAGACCTTGAACGAGCGCCCAGACCGCAATCGCTCCGGCGGCAAGGCAGAGCGCGGACAGGGCCCGCGTCAATCCGCGGGAGATGTCGATTTCATTCGCCAGGAGGAGCGAGATGAGGGCCGCGGCAGTCCATGCCGCGAGTTCCTGCGCGGCTGGAACCGGCGCGACGGGGGGGACCAGGAGGCGCTGTGCGGCCATCCACAGGCAGGCGGCGGCCAGCGCGATCCATGGGGGTGAGAACCGCGGCCACCGCCGCCGCGCGAACCGCCGGCATAACCAGCAAAAGCACAGCGCGGTGGCGGCCAGAGAAAATCCGCCCGGCACGGCGGGGTGCGGAATCCACGCTGTCAACAACCCCGCGAGGAGGATCAGGACGGCCGCCAGGACCCAAGGACTCAACACGGCGCTTACCTCACGGGAGAGTTTCGAGGACCGGCTCGCGGATTTCGACCGATCCCGAGGCGCGAATGAAGCCCCGCCTCCTCACGAGCGTCAGGCTGAGGCTGGAGACGCGTCCGGAACCGGCGGCGGGAATTTCAAAGGAGAGCCGCCGCCATTCTGAGGATGAGTTCGGCGCCGTTGGTGAAAGGGGTTCGGATGAAGCCTGCGCCAGGGTCCAGACCGGGCCGGAGGCGGCCGTTTCGAACCCTTCGACGCGGTAACGGCAGGAGAAACGATGGCGGCAGCCGGGTGGAATCCAGACGGGGGTGGACAGGAGAGTGCAGGCTTCGGGCTGGCTGCCATCGATCCTGATGCGGACGGAGCGTGATTGTGGGTCGAAAGTCCGGCTGACGCCGGGCAGCGCCCGGTAACGCCAGTTGAACGCCTCCCCGTCGATGGGGTCGGCGAAGGCTGGGTTGCCGATGCGATTTCGGCCGCTGACTGGCTGGCCGCCAACCATGCGGCGGGCGGCGAGCGAGTTCCATGCCTGGGATGCGGCGCCGCCCTGGCCAGCGAGGATCAGGCGGGAACAGGCGGTGAGGAGGGAAGAGCGCCATAAGCCGGGGGCGCTGCCGGGCTCGAGCGAGGCGAGAATCCGCGTGGCGGCGGCGAGATCCGGCGCGCGATCGGTTTCGGCCGCGAGGTAGTCCAGGGCGCTGGAAAGAACATCGGGCCGGGAGCCGCACCAGGAGAGCCAGACGGCAGGAGGCACGCCGGCCTGTTCGAGGAGGGAGAACAGCGCCGGCCGGACCTGAGCGTTGGATCGGTCGAGCGCGAGGCGGCCCCAGCGGGCGTCTTCGGCGGGGCGGTGGTTTCGAAGGTAGAACGAGGCCAGCGACCAGCGGGGCAGCCAAAGGCTGTTCAGGCGCTCCGTTTCGAGCAGGATGCGTTCGGCTGCGGCGGTTTGTCCCCTTCTTTCCTCGGCCAGCGCGGTGTGGACGCCGATGAAAGCGGAGCGAGGGGCGAGCTGGCGGGCGCGAGACCACGAGTCCGCGGAGTCCTCGCCCCGGAGTTCGGCGTCGAAGGCGCGCTGGGCGGCGGCGAGCGCCGGGTCCGGATCGTTGACCAGGAGGTAAAGCCAATAGGACTGGTGGGCCAGCGCAGCGCCGGCAGCAAAGAGGAGGAGCAGGAGGGGGCCGGGGCGGCCGCCATTTGCCACAAAGAGTCCCACAGGAGTAGTGGGTCCACGGGCAGAATTCTCGCTGAGATTTTGTCTCAGGCCGGGGCACGACATTACCGATGAGAGAGACTGGGGAAGCCGGTAGCTTGGTTAGCGCCGCACGGCATTCCCGACAAACAAGAGAGATCGGGTGAGCGAGCGGAAATGACGAAGAATGTTGCTGTGAAGTCGCTTTTGTTCCTGATGGTATGCATCGTTCCGTCGATGAGCGCGGCAGAGACGGCGGGCACGGTTGTCACACCGGGCCGGATGCTGGTCAACAACATGGAGGTGCAAGGCAACGCCACGCTGATGCAGGGCGCGGTCTTGAAGACGGCGGCAACGGCGGCTCGGGTAGAGCTGGCTGGTGGAACCATCGTGTCGCTGGATGCGCGGAGCGAGGCGGTGGTGAAAGGCGCGTCCGTTGAACTCCGGCGGGGGCGGGGCATGGTTTCCAGCGGCTCAGGCGGGATTGAAGCGTTGGGGCTGCGAGTCGACGGAGCGGCGCCGCAGTCGCAAGTACTGGTGGCGTTGGCGGGGGACAGGATCGAAGTCGCGGCGGTTCGCGGAATGGGGCGGGTCAGAAACAGTCAAGGCATCACGCTTGCGATGGTGCATGGCGGCAAGCCGCTGAGTTTTGAACCGGGGCCAGGGACGGACGAGTCTCTGGTGAGCGGCAAGCTGCGCCGGCTGGGCGCGAAGTACGTGTTGACGGACGAGCTCACCGGCGTGGATATCGAACTGCGGGGGCGCGGTCTGAGTGGATTGGAAGGCGCCCGTGTGGAGGCCTCCGGCAGGGCGCAGAAGGCGGGCGGCAGCCCGGAGCAGGTGGTTCTTGTCAGCCGGCTGAACCGGCTGGAGAATCCTGAGCCGCAGGATGACGCCAGAGGTGCATCCTCGGGGACAGCCACGTCAGCCGCGGCGAAGTCCGGAGCGGCAAAGACGGGCATGAGCGCGGGAACAAAGATTGGGCTTGCGGCCCTGGCGTTCGGGGGGATGGCGGCGGCGATTGCCGTTCCGCTTGCAATGTCGAACTGAGCGCAGCGAGCGGCAAGGCGTTGAGGCAGCGGCGCGGCCGGGGCGCGATGCAGCAGCGGAGGCTGTTCCGGCCGCGAACGGAAGCTGTCAGAGCGTCTTAAGAAAGGCGAGAAGGTTGTCTTTCTCCTCGGCGCTCAGGACGTCGGCGAACGCGGGCATTGTGCCTTTGCCTTTGTTGACAATGGCGAGGATGCTCGCATCGGTCGGCTTCTGGCCGTTGGTCATCTTGGCTTTCTTATAGAGACCCTTCAGGCTGGGGCCCATCTTCTTCTCGTCGGTGTCGTGGGAGTGACACACGCCGCACTGCTCAAAGACCTCCTTGCCTTTGGCGGCGTCGCCCTTTTTCTGGGCGGAAGCCGTGGCGCTCAGCAGGAATCCTGCGAGAGCCATGCCGGTGGTAACGCGCTTGATCATGGTCAGCGATCTCTCCTCAATGGGGCTGAAGGACTGCTTGCCCCGGCGAATCAGTCTTTATTCTACCGTTGCGCCTGACGCGGATGGGCTGCGCGGTTCATCGCATTTTCCCTACACTGGCAGGTGATGGACCCGGATGTCCGGCGAGCCCTCGACCGGATCCTCACCAGCCGGCGGTTTGCGGCTTCGCCGCGGCTGTCGGGCTTTCTCAAATTTGTGGTGGAACGCGCTACGGCGGGCGCTGCCGGCGAGATCAAGGAATCGGTGATTGCCGCTGAAGTCTATGGTCGCGGCGCCGGCTATGATCCGCAGAAGGATTCGCTGGTGCGCGCGGAAGCGTCCCGGCTGCGAAGGGTGTTAGATGAGTACTACGCGGGGGAGGGCGCCGGGGAGGCGCTCCGCATCGAAATCCCGCGGGGGACGTATGTCCCGAAAATCACTCATAGGCATGGTCCCACGATCGTCCCCGGTGGGAGTCAGCGGAGCAGACTGCTTTGGCTGCTTGCGGCGGCTGGGTCCGTCTCCCTCCTGATCGCCGGCGCATGGGCGATCGCAACGGCGCCGGCTCCATCGGGGCCGAGTCCCGAGACGGTCCAACTGTATCTGAAAGCGGCCGACATGTTGGAGTCGGTCTATGACAGGAGCCTGCCTGCCGGGAGCGAATCGCCGCAGTTGAGAGAGGCTGTCGAGCTTGCTGAGGCCGTGACGCGGCAGAGTTCCACCTATGCGCCGGGATGGGCTGTACTGGCCAAGGCAAGCTACCGCATCGCGCGTGCCGACAGGGCGCGTTTCGACGAGTGGATCGCCAGAAGCCGGGCGGCAGCCGAGCGAGCTGTCGCCCTCGATCCCGAGCAGGCTAATGCATGGACGCTGCTTGGCCGGATCCGCTTTTTCATCGATTGGGATCTCGACGGCGCCGAGAAGGCTTACCGGAAGGGGATTCCCCTGAACCTTCTTGACCCTGAGTCCGTGCCCGAGTACTTCGATCTGCTTCGGTTTAGAGGCAAGCACAAGGAGGCGCAGGCGGCAGTGGGAGCCCTGCTGGGGCAGGCGGCGCAGTCCTATCTTTTGAGAGTCCAGCAGGCACGGCTACTGATCGATCTCGGCAGAATCGAGGATGCGGAGCGGCTTGCCGAGACGGGTCTGTCCAGCGGCAAGCCTGGGGCGTGGATGCATCTGGTCAAGGCCCGATGCGCGCTCAAGCGGCAGGACCGCGTTTCGGCCCGTGCCCACTTGGAATCCGCACTTGCGCTCGAGCCTGGACACCGCAGTTGCCTTCACATGCTGGGGATGATCTATGCCGGATCAGGCGACCGGGACAAGGCGGAACAGATCCTGCAGCAGTTGGAGCCGCTGCCGGCGCGGGGGACCAACGTCGAGTACTCGATGGCTGTGATCTGGATGATGCTCGGAGACGAAGCCAAGTCGCTGCAATGGCTTAGCGAGGGTCTCAAGTTCCGGGATCCGGCGCTGGTCTATTTCCGCGAGGCGGTTCAGGACGGCGAGCCGTGGAAGCCGGACTTCGTGGAATCCGAGGGCTTCAAGCGGCTTACCAGTACTTATCCTGCCTGGGCTAAGTTGTTGCAATAAAACAGCTAACGTCCGTTAGTTAACACGCATTCAATTGAGTAGCTCTCCGGCGGCTGCTAGTTCTGGTAGCCATGAGAGGGAAAACCACACTGTTGCTGCTGGCAGGCGCGTCATTCTGCTGGGCCGATCTGATCACTCCCCTGAAGATTGAGGGGAGGGCGGATGACCCCTGGAATGCGTTCACGCCCTTCGTTCACAAGTTCACGGATCCGGCGCCACAATCTCCCGGCGCCTACACAAACGACTTCTATAGCGGCGCTTTCTCGGGCGCCAGAGGCTATGTCGACGGGAATGGTCCGGACCCCGAGAACGATTCTTTCGAACAGGAAGATGCGGGCTTCTCGGCCACGGGCCAAAAAGTGACTGCAACCAATCTGCCGAATCCGGGCGTCATACCGGCCTGTCTCTCCCCTTTCAATTGCGCCTACTATGGGTCCGCCCAAACCGGCATCCGATCCAATAAGGCGAAGGCGCACGTCATCTCCGACTGGGAAAAGGGATACACTTTCTCAGGCGCATGGGCGGACGCGCAGTTCTCAAACAGTTCCTCCCTCTGGACGGAAGGCTTCATCTTCGACGCCCTACCCGGTTTCGGCAATGGAACGACGACCTTTGAAGTGAACCTCGATGGAAGCTGGAGCGGAACCGGCGGCTTCCTTTACGAGCTCGGCGCCCTGTACCTGGACCGCGGTCTATACAACCCCGACGGTGAGGACTATCCGGCCGTCGCGATGGCGACCGGCAGCTACACGCCTGGGATGCCGGCTGTCAGGCTGTTCGGCGTCGTAAAGCCGGAAGAGGAGGAGTCCGGGCCGCCGCCCATTCCGGAGACCGAGGGCCGCTCGAGCATTGACCGGAAGCTGACGTTCACGTTCGATTGGCTCCCCGGCGAGAGGATCCTCGTCTACAGCCTGCTATCGACTGGCGCAAGCAAACGGGAGGGCTACGCGGCGTTCGAGAGCACGGCGCTGGTGACCAGTTTCAGTATCTCCGGGGGCACGATCGGAACCCAGTTGAGCGACTTCGACTGGAGCAGTGTGGGTCAAGACATTGGCCCGGGCACGGAAGTGCCGGAGCCGTCAGGAGTCCTGCTATTCGGAGGGGGACTCCTTCTGCTGGCGAGCATGCGCCGGAAGCGGGGCTAAAGGCTTAGTTTCCGGCGCATTTCGGCGGCGCGCGCAGGTGTGTGGAAACTTCGGACAATTGACACCGATTTTGCCGGTGTGATAACCCTGAGGTTTCTGTTAGGATTCGCCAATGGCCGACGATCCGAAGCCGGACGCTCCTGAAGCCTCGAAACCGGGATCCGAAGCCGCCGCCACTCCACCAGGGGAAGCGGCGGCTCCTCCACCTCCCGCACCGCCGAAACCCGCACCGAAGCCCGCTGCCGCCGCGCCCAAGCCGCCTCCCCCGCCGGCCGTGATGCAGACGGCGCCGTGGGAGAGCGAGTTGACGGCATCGTTGAAGGAGGAGTTCGGCGACGCGATCACCGAGTTCAGTTCCTATCTCGGGCAGAACTTCCTGGTCGCGCGGCCGGGCGCGGCGATTCCGATTCTGCAATCCCTCAAAGACAACCACGGCTTCGACTACCTTGTCGATATCACCGCCGTGCACTGGCCGAAGCGGGACGAGCAGTTCGATCTGATTTACGTCGTCTATTCGTTCGCGCGGAACGAGCGGATCCGGATCAAGGTGAAGCTCAAGGAAGGGGACCGGCCGGAGACGGCGGTGGACGTCCATTTGACGGCGGACTGGCTCGAGCGCGAGGTCTTCGACATGTTCGGGATCGAGTTCGAGGGCCATCCCAACATGAAGCGCATCCTGATGCCGGACGAGTGGCAAGGCCACCCGCTGCGGAAGGAAGTCAGCATCCTCGGAATGGACAACAATTGGGTCCAGCAGAACCTGGGCATCGAAAGCGGCCAATAGACCATGTCCGGAACGTTTCTCGACTCGACTGAACTCGTCCTGAACATGGGACCGCAGCACCCGTCGACGCACGGCGTGCTGCGCGTGATCGTCAAGCTCGACGGCGAAAAGGTGACAGGCACCGAATGCGTGATCGGCTACCTGCACCGGGGCGTCGAAAAGATCGGGGAGAACCGGACCTACGCGATGTTCGCGCCCTACGTGGACCGGATGGACTACGTCGCCGCGGTTTCCAACGGTCTGGGCTACTGCCTGGCGGTGGAGAAGCTGCTGAACGTCGAAGCTCCGCCGCGGGCGCAGGTTGTGCGGGTGATCCTGACGGAGCTGAACCGGATCGCGAGCCATCTGCTGTGGCTGGGCACGCACGCGTTGGATATCGGCGCGATTACTCCTCTGTTCTACTGCATGCGGGAGCGGGAGGCGACGCTCAACATTTTTGAGAAGTATTGCGGGGCGCGCCTGACGACGCATGCTTTCCGGATCGGCGGGCTTCAATATGAGACCTACGAGGGCTTCGAGCAGGAGTGTCTGGCTTTCTGCGACATGTTCCTGCCGAAGTGCGACGAGTACGAAGAGCTGCTGACGGGCAACAGAATCTGGGTCCAGCGGCTGCGGAACGTCGGCGTGCTGAATGCGGAGGACTGCAAGGCGTACGGCGTCACGGGACCGTTGCTGCGGGCGGCGGGCGTCAAGTGGGATCTTCGGAAGGCGCAGCCGTACTCGGGCTATGACAAGTACGATTTCGAGATTCCGACGTGCGAGAACGGCGACAGCTTCGACCGGTACATCATCCGGATGCGGGAGATGCGGCAGAGCGTGCGCATCATCCGGCAGGCTGTCGCGGACATTCCGGCGGGACCCATCATGGCGAAGGTGCCGAAGGTGATCAAACCGCCGGTGGGCGAAGTTTACGTCTCCATCGAGGCGCCGAAAGGCGAACTCGGCTACTACATTGTCAGCGACGGTTCTACTCAGCCGTATCGGGTCAGGGTCCGTCCGCCGTCATTCGTCAATTTGCAGTCTTTGGACAAGATGGCGCGGGGCTCTCTGGTCGCGGATCTGGTCGCCGTGATCGGGACGATCGATATCGTGCTCGGGGAGGTGGACCGTTAGGGGTTCGGGGGAATTTATGCGAAAACTGCTGCGCCGTATCCTCCTTGTCGATTTTCTGGAAGGTCTGCGGGTGACCTTCCGGCACCAGCATCCGAAGAAGATTGTGACGATGCAGTACCCGGCGGAGAGGCCGAAGGTGGCCGAGCGGTACCGGGGCGCGCCGCGGCTGAACATCAACCCCGAGAACGGGCAGACGCTGTGCATCGCGTGCGACCTTTGCGCGCTTGCCTGCCCGGAGGCGTTGATTGTGGTGGGGTGGGAGCGCAATCCGGAGACGAAGCGGAAGGATCTGATCAACTTCACCTACGACACGTCGCGGTGCATGTTCTGCGGGCTGTGCGAGGACGCCTGCCCGGTGGACGCTTTGGAGTTGACGCAGGATTTCGAGCTGGCGAGCTATTCGCGGGAAGGTGCGATCTTTGACCGTCAGGTGCTGGAGGAGGGCATTCAGCCCACCAGGTACAAGTTCTGAGGCGAGGCGCCGCCACTGGGCGCCGGCCTGCGGACAGGACGCGTGTGTATGCTAGAGACCCTGTTCTTTTATGCCTTTGCGGCGCTGGCTCTGCTGGGGGCGATCCTCACGGTGACACTGCGCAACGCGGTCCACTGCGCGATCTCGCTGATTGCGTCGCTGGCCGGAGTGGCCGGCTTGTTTCTGCTCCAGCGGGCGGAGTTCCTGTTCGCGGTGCAGATTGTGCTGTACATCGGCGGGATCATGGTGCTGTTCCTTTTCGTGATCATGCTGGTGAACCTGGACGCCGCGGCGAGGGAGCGGCAGTATCACCGGCAGTGGATCGCGGGCGCGCTCTCCGTGGTTGGAACCGGCTTGATCTTCGCCTACTTCCTGACCCGGGGCGCGGAGAGCCTGAAGCTGAATGAGCCGGTTCCGGCAGGACCGAGAAACAGCGAGGCGGTGCAAATGCTGGCCGACTCGCTGTTCCGCGAATACCTGGTTCCATTTGAAGTCGCCTCGCTGTTGCTGCTGATCGCAATCGTCGGCAGCGTCGTCATGGCGAAGAAGAGGATCTGACCCATGCTGGCCCCAATCACTACCGCCCATTACCTGGTGCTGAGCGCGGCGCTGCTGCTGATCGGCACGGTCGGGATTCTGCTGCGGCGCAACGCGGTTGTCGTGATGATGTCGATCGAGCTGATTCTGAACGCGGTGAACGTGAATCTGATCGCGTTTTCGCGGCACCTGGATCAGGTAAACGGCCAGATTTTCGCCATCTTCGTGATCTGCGTGGCGGTGGCTGAAGCCGCGGTGGGGCTCGGCATTCTGATCGCGCTGTTCCGCAACAAGGAAACCGTGCTGATTGACGAGATCGATTTATTGAAGTGGTAGGAGCCGGAGAAGTGAACTTTCTCGACCTCATCTGGCTGATTCCGCTGTTCCCGCTCGCCGGAGCGGCGGTGCAGCTTGCGATCGGACGGCGGCTGCCGAAGAGCGCGATCAGCTTCATCAGCCCGGGCGCGGTGGGGATCAGCCTCCTGATGTCGATCGGCGCGGTCGTGCAACTGGCGGGGCTGGAGCGCCGGTCTCATGAGGTGCGTCTCTTCGAGTGGCTGCCTTTGATCAAGGCGGACATGGGCTTTCTGCTCGATCCGTTGTCGAGCGTGATGATCCTCGTTGTTTCGGGAGTCGGCTTCATCATCCACGTGTACGCCACGGGCTACATGGCGCACGAGCATGGTCCGAATCACGGCGGGTTCTACCGGTTCTTCGGGTATATGAACCTTTTCGTGTTCTTCATGCTGATGCTGGTGCTGGCGAACAACTACGCGCTGCTGTTCGTGGGGTGGGAGGGCGTGGGGTTGTGCAGCTACCTGCTGATCGGCTTCTATTTCCACAAGAAGAGCGCGGGGGACGCGGGGAACAAGGCGTTCATCGTGAACCGGATCGGCGACGCAGGGTTCATCCTCGGGATGTTCATGCTGTTCCAACTGACGGGCAGCCTGCGGTTCGTGGATGTGAACGAGGTATTGCGGTCGGGGCGGTTCGCCGTCGAGTTGGGGACGTTTGGGGCGCTTTCGCTTTGCGCGTTGTGCCTGTTCATTGGAGCGACCGGCAAGAGCGCGCAGATTCCGCTGTTTGTGTGGCTGCCGGACGCGATGGAAGGTCCGACGCCGGTTTCGGCGCTGATCCACGCGGCGACGATGGTGACCGCGGGCGTCTACATGGTGGCGCGTTCGAACGCTCTCTATGCTCTGACTCCCGAGACAAGCCACGTTGTGGCGGCGGTGGGCGCTGCGACGGCGATTCTGGCGGCTTCGATCGGTCTCGTGCAGAACGACATCAAGCGCGTGCTGGCTTACTCGACGGTTTCGCAGCTTGGCTACATGTTCCTGGCGGCAGGCGTGGGCGCGTACTGGGTGGCGATCTTCCACCTTTACACGCACGCTTTCTTCAAGGCTCTGCTGTTCCTTGGCGCGGGTTCGGTGATTCACGCCTTGGGCGGCGAGCAGGACATGCGGAAGATGGGCGGGATCAAGGACAAGGTCCCGGTGACGTTCCGGACGATGTTCGTCGCTTCGCTGGCGATCGCGGGCATTCCGGGGCTGGCAGGCTTCTTCTCGAAGGACGAGATTCTGTGGCAGGCGTGGAGCTCGCCGCTCGGCTCGAAGGCGTTGTGGATGGTTGGATTCGCGACGGCGGCGATGACGGCGTTCTACATGTGGCGGCTGATGTTCATGACGTTTTACGGGACGCCGCGCATGGACGAGCACACGCTGCACCACGTCCATGAGTCGCCGAAGTCGATGACCGTGCCGCTGGTCATCCTGGCGGCAGGTTCGGTGGTTGCCGGCTGGATCGGGATGCCGAAGGTGTTCGGAGAAAACGGGTTCATGCAGGCGCTGGAGCACTGGCGGGCGCCGGTGTTCGCGCAGGGGCACGCCGCCGCGCACGAGGCGGCTTCCCACGCCCATCACGACACGACGATGGAGTGGGTCCTGATGGGGCTGTCCATCGGTGTGGCGCTGGGCGGCATCTTCATCGCGAAGGCGCTGTTCTTCGGGGGCGGGAACATCGAATTGCGGACGGGCGGTCCGCTCTATCCCGTGCTGCTCAACAAGTGGTATGTCGACGAGATCTACAACTTCCTTTTCGTGAAAGGGCTGACGATCAACGGCGGGGGCGCGATGGCGCGCTTCGACGCGAACGTCGTGGACGGCGGCGTGAACGGCACGGCGTGGATGACGCGCATGGTGTCGCGGATCTCGATGTGGTACGACACCTGGATCGTCGACGGGCTGGTGAACTTGAGCGCGTTCACGGTGCGGGCGCTGTCGTTCCCGGTCCGGTTCTTCCAGACGGGGTATCTCCAGACGTACGCGCTGGTCTTCGTGATGGGCATCCTCGCCATCTTCGGGTATTACTGGAGCCGCTAAGCGATGCAAGAACGACTTCTCTCCCTGATCCTGTTCACGCCGCTTGCCGGGCTCCTGGTGCTGCTCTTCATCCCCGGATCGAAGAAAAACCTGATTCGCTGGTGGTCGAACATAACGGCTTTCGCCGGTTTTCTGGTCAGCGTTCCGCTGCTGCTGAACTTCGACAAGACGAAGGACGGCTATCAGTTTGTGGAACGCTTCGACTGGATCCCCTCGCTCGGCGTGCAGTACCTGGTGGGCGTCGACGGCATCAGCGTGCTGATGGTGATGCTGACGACGATCATGGGGTTCTTTTCGATCTTCAGCTCGTGGACGGCGATCGATGAGCGCGTGAAGGAATACTACGCGATGTTCCTGTTGCAGCAGACGGGCATGATCGGCGTGTTCATCTCGCTCGACTTTCTGCTGTTCTACATCTTCTGGGAACTCGTGCTGGTGCCGATGTACTTTATCATCGGCGTCTGGGGCGGACCAAGGAAGCTTTACGCGGCGATCAAATTCTTCCTGTACACGCTGGCGGGCGGCGTGCTGATGCTGCTGGGCATTCTGGCGATGTACTTCCAATACCATCAGCAGTTCGGGCGGTACACGTTCGAGATCTCCGAACTGATGAAGATGGACATGCCGCTGGGCATGCAGCAGTGG
>JACADU010000283.1 GCA_013388415.1 Bryobacteraceae bacterium | reverse complement strand
GTTCTCTACAGCGACCCCCACTCAGGCGACCGGGCGCGCCAGCTATTCGAGTTCATCATGCGGCAGCGGCTCGACAAGTTTGGCGTCGCCCCGCGCTTCGCTCTCGCCTGTGTCGAGGATGAAAACACAGTCTCGAAAGCCCTCTCCCATCTCGCGCGGACCAAGCCGTCGGTGGTCCTGGTGGCTTCCACGACCGCCCCGGCTGGCCCGGAGGACGTCATCGGACGTTCGATGGCCCGCATTGGCTGCCATTTGGAGCGTTTCCTCGCCCCGGTCGAACCAGGCAATCTTCTCCTGCTCGGCTACAAGGACGATGTCCCGATCCTGAGCGCTCCGGGGTGCTACCGGTCGGCTAAGGCCAATGTCGTGGACCTCGTGCTGCCTCCGATGCTGGCCCGGTATCGCATTTCGGGTTGGGAAATCGCCTGCCTGGGGCATGGGGGGCTGCTGAGTTGATTTGACTTTGAAGCGCCTGTTGGCACCTCCTCCGCCAGCCGGCGCTCACTCCCAATGGCCGGGGGTCGATGGACCCCCGGCCCATTTTCCCGCCCATGAGCCTGAATCCTGCGCCCCGTCATCGTGATATCCTGCCCGCGTGCTCGGTGAGACGATAACCGTTGCAGGAGCCGGACTTGCAGGCTATGTCGCATGGGGCGTTCGCGGCCGGTCCGCGCAGGTTTTCGGCCGTTCGCTCTGGAAAGGTCCCGCGAGCCGGCGAGCCATCGCACTGACCTTCGACGACGGCCCTTCGGAATCCACCGGGAGGCTGCTCGATCTGCTCGCGCGGCACGGGGCCAAGGCGACGTTCTGCGTCATCGGGTTCCATGTTCGCCGCCTGCCCCGGGTCGCCGCCCGCGCCGCGGCCGAAGGGCACGAAATCGCCAACCACACCGACACCCACCCGCACCTCTTTCTTCGCTCTCAGGCCTTTATCGTCAATCAGTTGGAGCGGGCCCAGAAGTCAATCGAGGACGCCACCGGCGCCGCGCCGCGTTTCTTCCGCGCGCCCTTCGGGTCGCGCTGGTTCGGTCTCGATGAGGCCCAACGCCGCTTCGGGCTCACCGGATTGATGTGGACCGATATCGCCCGAGACTGGACGCTTTCGGCGGTCGACATCGACCTGCGCATGCGGTCCCGCGCCCGGCCTGGAGCGGTATTCTGCTTCCACGACGGGCGGGAGCTCACCCAAAACCCGGACATCTCCAACACGCTCAATGCGTTGGAGTTCATGCTCCCCGCCTGGCGGGATGCGGGATACGAGCTCGTCACGGCCTCTGAATTGTTCGCCGGGCCGGTGGCGGAGATGAACGAAGAATAGTCAAGCGGCGGTCCGGGGATTGCGCGTGCATCTCAGCGATGGCTGGTCATGCGGGTGTTCTGGCTTTCATTCGCCCTCAATCTCCTGCACCGGCAACTCCTGGCGTGCGCGAAGCGTTTGGCGCCCAACACCATGGAGATGAGAAACACGGATTCTTCCCGCTCATTTGCCTTCACCCTTGCCAACCTTCCCTTGCCGCAGTGCCGGCAGGCGCTTGGGGAGTCTCAACTTCGGGATTCAGGATCAGTGCTTGCCTGGCGGGGATTCCGTTGTGAGGTGGAGGCGCGGACCGGATTCGAACCGGTGAATAAAGGTTTTGCAGACCTCTGCCTTACCACTTGGCTACCGCGCCGTCCGTGGCGGGCTTACCTTCTTACTATAACGCAGCGCCCAAAAACATTCCGCCGGCGTCTCTACAATGAAAAGAGTCGAGGCTTGATGCGCAACTTGCTGTTCCTTCTGGCCGTCCTTGCCGGCGGCGGCGCCGCCGCGCAGACGTCTCCTCCCGCCCTGATGCCGCTGGCCGACGTCAAGCCGGGCATGACCGGCGCCGGCCGGACAGTCTTCGCCGGCGGCCAAGTGGAGGAGTTTCAGGCGGAAATCCTCGGCATTCTGGAGAATGTCGGTCCCAAGCAATCGATCATCCTGGCCCGCCTCAGTGGCGGTCCGCTCGAGAAGACGGGCGTTTTGCAGGGCATGAGCGGCAGTCCTGTTTATATCGACGGCAAGCTGATCGGAGCCGTGGCCCTTTCCTTCGCTTTCTCCAAAGAGCCCATCGCCGGCATCCGGCCCATCGCGGAGATGATTGACGCCGCTTCCGGGACCTCGCTCGCGCCGCCGCCGGCTGCGACAGGCGCAGCCCTGCCGCAGCGCGCCGAATTCCAGGCCGGCTCCGCAAAACTGGTCGAAATCGCCACCCCGTTCTGGATGGCCGGATTCAGCCGTTCCACACTCGACCACTTCGGGCCGGTCCTTCGCAACGCAGGCCTTGAGCCCGTTCAGGGCGCCAGCGGCGGCGGCCAGCCAACTCCCAACACGGCCAACCGCAGGCCGCAGCCCGGCGAGATGATCAGCGTCCAACTGATGACAGGAGACCTCAGTGTCGGGGCCGACGGCACGGTCACGCACGTTGACGGCGACCGCATCTGGGCGTTCGGCCACCGTTTCCTTGCCGGCGGCGAAACGGCCATGCCCTTTGCGCGCGCCGAGGTGATGACGCTTCTGGCCAGCCAGAATCTCTCCTTCAAGATCTCCACGCCGAGAGAATGGATGGGCGCCATCCGCCAGGACCGCAGCGCCGCCATCGCCGGGCGCATCGGCGAGAAGGTGGAGATGATCCCGCTGCGTCTGACGCTGCGGCGCGAAACCGGCGGCGCCCCGCGCGACTACCGGATGCAGATGGTCCGCGACCGCCTCTTTACGCCTCTGCTGCTCCAGATGGCCCTGTTCTCCGCGGTGGACGCCACTGAGCGAACGGCCGGCGCCGGCGCCGTCACCGTCCATGCCCGCGCCGCGGTTGCAGAAGGCCCGCCGCTCACCTGGTCCAACACGTTCTCAGCCGAACTCGGAGCCCCGCAACTGATGGCCGCCCTCGCCGCCGCGCCCGTTTCCACGATGGTCCAATCCGGCTTTGCTTCACTCGAGATCCGCGCGCTCGATTTCGACATCGAAGTCGCGGACCGCACGCGCGCGCTTGCTCTCGACAACGCCTGGACTTCCCGCAAGGAGGCGCGCCCGGGCGACACGGTCACGATCCACACGCAATGGGCCGGTGAAAGCGGGCAGCTTGTCACGCACTCGGCCAACTACACCATCCCCACGGGCATGGTAGCGGGACCGCTCTTCTTCACCGTCACCGACGCCCCATCCTCCAACATCGTCGAGTTCCGGCAGTTTCTGAGCGCGCCGCCCCGCTCGGCCGAGCAGATGCGGGAGTTTCTCTCCGGACTGCGAGTTCCGAACCGCGGCTATGTCCGGGTCTGGCGCCAGCAGCCGAGCCTCATGGTCGCCGGCGAAACGCTGCCCGCGATTCCACCGTCCGCCGCGCTCACGCTGGCCCGCACAAGCTCTCAATTGGGGGCCTCGAAGATCGCCGAAATCCCCTTGCCCCAAGGCAACTCGGTCTACTCAGGTTCAAAGACAGTTCAAGTGGAAGTGAAAGAATGACCGTTCGCGCGAGGCTCGCCGCCTGCCTCTTTTTTCTGAACGCCGCGGCGCTGGCCGGCGGCTCCGCGGTGTGGGAGAGCCACACCTATGAGGACTTCCTGAAGGGCCGGTTCGAAGGAGTCGCTTTGACGCGCGACGGGCGCCTGATCCTTGCCCCGGCTCTCGAGACACTCGCGGACACCGGCGACGCCGGCATCTGGAGCGTGGCCACCGCGCCGGACGGAACGGTCTATTTCGCCGGCGGCCACCGCGGCAGGCTCTGGCGTTACCGCAAGGGCTCGAAGCCCGAGATGGTCTGGCAGGCGCCGCAGCCCGAGATCTTCGCCCTCGCCACCGATTCGCGAGGCCGCCTGTTCGCGGCGACATCGCCCAACGGCAAGATCTTCCTCTTCGAGAACGGAAAAGCCAGCGAGTACTTCGACCCCAAAGCCACTTATATTTGGTCCCTCAAGATTGCGCCCGATGGCATCCTCTATGCCGGCACCGGCAGCGAGGGCAAAGTCTACAGGATTCCAAAAGCCGGCGAGGGCGAAGTCTATTACGAGACCGGCCAGACGAACGTCACGGCGCTCGGCTTGGACCCGCAAGGCCGCCTTCTGGCCGGCACCGAGCCGAACGGCATCCTCTACCGCATCGAAGCCAGGGGCAAGGCGTTTGCTCTCTACGACGCCAATCTGCAAGAGATTCGGGCCATTGTCCCCGGCGCGCGGGGCGAGACTTATGTCGCGGCGCTGGGGGGCAGCCAGGCGCAGAAACAGGCGCAGGCTGCCGTCTCCGCCGCCACATCCACGGCTCCCGCGGGAGTCGTCACTACATCCATCACCGTCACCGCCGAGGCCGACGCCCGGGCGCAAAGCGGCATCGAGGTAAAGCCGAAAGCCGATGCGCCGAAGCCGACCGCCACCGCCATGCCCGAGGCTCAAGCCACGGCAGCGCCCGCCGAGATCCCCGGCATGGAGAAGGCCGCCATTTACCGCATCAACCCGGACGGCATGATTGAGACCGTGTGGTCCTCCAAGGAAGAGAACATCCTCGACCTCGCGATCAAGGGCGGCGACATCGCCTTCAGCACGGACCGTCAGGGCCGCATTTATCAGCTTTCCAGCCAGCTCAGTTCGGCGCTGCTGCTGGAAACGCGCGAAGGCGAAACCACCCGCCTCATCCAAGCGGGCGGAGAGCTTCTGGCCGCGACCAGCAACAGCGGCAAGCTGCTCCGCATCGGTGAACCCGCCAAGCAGGGGCGGTATATCAGCGCCGTGCACGACGCGGGCAACGCCGCCCGGTGGGGCCGCATCGAATGGCGCGGCGCAGGCTCGCTCATCTTCCGGACGCGCTCGGGCAACTCCGCGCGCCCTGACGCAACGTGGAGCGACTGGTCCGAGCCGATCACCGACCCCGCCAGGAATCAGATTCCGAGCCCGCCGGCGCGCTACGTTCAGTGGCTCGCCGACCTGCCGCAGAACGCCGCGGTCGACGCCGTTTCCATCAGCTATCAGGCGCCCAATGGCAAGCCGCAGGTTCGCAGCATTCAAGTCTTGCCGCAGTGGACCGCCCTGCCACCCAAGCTCTCCGCGCCCGCCCCGTCCACATCCTCCTACAGCATCACTGTCACCGACACGGGCGAAGCCGCGCCAACCACCAGCGCAGGCACGCCTTCACAAGTCGTCCCGCGCAGCGGCACTCCGCAGATCCTCATCAGCTGGCAAGCGGACGACCCCGACAACGACCGCCTGCTCTACAAACTCGAATACCGCGCGGCCAGCGAGAGCCGGTGGATCGAGCTGCGCAAGAACATCGCCGAGAACAGCGTGCTGGAAGACGCCGAACGGTTCGCCGATGGGCGCTACATTTTCCGGGTCACGGCAAACGACAGCGCGTCGAATCAGCCGGACCAGGTCAAACGCGCCGAGCTGCTTTCCGCTCCTGTCCTGATCGACCTGACGCCGCCGCAGGTGACGGCTCGCGTGGAAGGACGCGGCGCCTTCATCGACGCCTCCGATTCCGCCTCGCCTCTGCGCCGCGCGGAAGCCTCCATCGATGGCGGACCGTGGCAGCCGCTTGCCGCAACCGACGGCGTCATCGATGGCAGGAAGGAGACGTTCGAATTCAAAGCGCCTTCCACGCAGGGCGAAATCAGCGTGGTTATCCGGGTTATCGACGCCGCCGGCAATGCGGGCCTCACACGGCTGGTTCTTCGCTAGTCTCCTCGCCGCAGGGTGCTCCGGCGCGCCCGAAGCGCGGCTGGTCCCGCTGCCGCCGCAGCGGGAAATGGCCGCCGCGCCCGACCTGCCTTACGAACGCGATTTCGTCTTCATGACCGAGGCGCGCGCCTCCGCCATGATCGTTCGCGACATCGCCGGTCCGGGCGTTCAGCGCTGGACCGGACAAAACCCCGCCATGCGCTTCTCTCTTTCCGAAGCAGGCGAATGGGTGGCGGAGGTACGGTTCAACGCAACGAGGCAGACGCTTGCCGAGACCGGTCCCATCACGCTCGCTTTCGCTGTCAATGGACGCCCCATCGGCACGATGCGAGTGGCTGACGATGCGGTGAAGACGTTTTCCGCTCCAGTGAGACTCAGCACGAGGGAAGCCGAACTCTCATTTGCAATTGACAAACCCTGGACATCGCGGCTCGACGGCGCCAAACTTGGCGTTCTGCTCCACGCCATGGGATTCAAGCGCGCCGCCAGCCGGAAGCAGCCTTGATCGGGATCATCTGGGGCGCCACCGCCGCGCATCTGCTCACTGTCTCGTTGGGGCTGCTCATCCTCTACCCGCTTCGAGTCCGCCTCAGCGCCATGGAGCGGTGGGCTGCCGCCGCCGCGTGCGGTCTCCCCGCCGTCACCGGGCTTGCCCACCTGTTGTCAGCCGCCGGGCTCTTCCGCCGCGGTGTCCTGCAATTGCTAGTCGCGGTTTCGACGA
The DNA here is from genome assembly GCA_013388415.1 of Bryobacteraceae bacterium. Taxonomy (GTDB): domain Bacteria; phylum Acidobacteriota; class Terriglobia; order Bryobacterales; family Bryobacteraceae; genus JACADU01. The sequence goes on along the minus strand of JACADU010000283.1, from coordinate 13,052 downwards.
TTGCCGCCGTTTGGCTTTACCGCCGCAGCGCTTTTGGACGGCGCGCGCCGGGGGAGGGCCTTTCCTTTCTGCCCGTTGTCTTCATGTGGGCCTGGATTGCCTTCGTCGCCGCCGGTCCGGACCTGACGCCGCCCGGCGAGGACGCCGCCCTGGCCTCGGCCCACCGTTTCGTCTCGCGGTTCGAAGCCGCTCCGTGGAGCATCGGAGCCGTCTGGGCGGTTCCGTACGCCATTGGCCGGCATAGCGCTGCCGCACTCTTTCACTCTTCGCTTCTGCTGCCCGCGGCTGCGCCGCTGGGCCGTTTCGGCTGGCTCGCGATGCTTTTGTTCATCTCTCATCCCGGACTGATGGCGCTGGGCTCGCGCGCGGGGTCAGCCGCCGCGTTCGTCCTTTCGTTGCTGGTCGCGGCAGGCGCCGCCGCTCTTGCCCTGCTCCACAAGGAATGGCGGCTCACGGCCGTCGCCATCCTCTCCGCTGTTGCAGCCGTTCTCGCCTGGCCTGGGCCTCTCGATGTCTTTCCGGGCTTCGTTTTTCTCAAGTCGCCGTACTGGCTCGTCCCTTTCCTCGCCGCGTTCGCCGGCTGGCTTGTCACTCCAGTCAAGCCCGCCGCCTTCGCTCTGGCTGCGTTCGCCGTTCTGACAGGCGCGCCACCGGTCACCGAGCATCTTGCGTCCGTTCAGCCGAAAGCCGCGGAGCTCGAGGGTCTGGTCGAAGCCCGCTTCCTCGATGTCCTGCCACCCGCCGCGGTGGTCCTCACGGACATTCCGATGCCCGGCGCATGGACGCCGCGCCGCCTCGCGCCGCATCCCGAGTGGCTCGACGAAGCCCGGCGCGTCGCCGCCGCGCAATGGGGTCAGCGGAGAATTCAGTTCCCTTCATCGCGCATTGTCGAAGTCAAGCCGTCTGGCTTCATTGGAGAGGCCATCCTCAGCTCCGGCGGTCAGGAGATTCCGCGCCGCCCCAACTGGAGGGTCTGGCCGCCCGGAGCTTTCGATGGCCTGCCGTTCACGGGCTCCGAAGGCCCCATTCGCATCGATACAGGCGAGGAACTCGCGGCCGGGGAACTCCGCATCATCGGAACCGAAGGCGAACCGTGGACGCCGCCCTCCGGCCTGCGGCGCAACGTCGTGCTTGAGTGGAGGCGCCGCGGGATCACCCACGTCCTGGTCCGCGACCCTCAACTGGTCGAGGAGTTTTCCTTCCACGCTGAGTACTGGGGAGTCGACCCGCTCGGCGAGCGGAACACAGCGAGGCTCTATGCGCTTCGATAACCGCTTGGCCCGCCCGCTCGCTTTCCTTGCTCTCGCGTCTGCTTGGCTCTGGAATGCCGCGCGAGCCGGGACGTGCGCGGCGACCACCGATGAGGCCTTCACCGCGCTCGACTTTGCCGGCAAGCCCTGGCTCGAGATGCTGGCCTATTACGACGCCAACAACCACGTCCTCCACACAATTCTTGTCAAGCTGTCCCTGGACGCGTTCGGCTGGAATGTTGTGTCGCTTCGTTTGCCGGCCCTCGCAGCCGGCCTTCTGTACTCGACGATGATCTGGCGGCTGGGCCGCCGCTGGTTCGGAGATTCGCTGGCTTTTCTTGCCTTGTGCGCGTTCACGGCCTGGGCGCCGCCCGCCGCCGAATACTTTTCGCTCGCGCGCGGCTACTCAATGGCCCTTGCCTTCCTGGCCTGGGCGCTGCTTGAATCCGAGGACTCCGGCACAGCCCGGTGGCCGCGCGTCTCGGTCGCAATGGGCCTGAGCGTGGCCTCCAACCTCGTTTTTGCCATTCCGTCCGCCGCGTTGTCCGCCGTCCTGATGTTTCGCGAGCGAAGCCTCCGCCACTTCCGCAGCCTGATCGTCCCCGGCGCCGTTCTCGCGCTGATCATCAACGCGCTCCCGTTGAGCCGCGCGGGCACAGACAACTTCTATTACGGCGCCAAAAGCTTCGCAGAAAGTCTACGCTCCATCTTCGAGTGGCCGGGCTACGACGGGTTGAGCGCCGCAGCGGCGCTGGTTCTGCCGCTCTGCTGCCTCGCCGCGCTGACCCGAACCGCCACGCGCCAGACAGCCCTCACGGCGGTGACCGCTCTGGCGATCGCCGCTCTGCTCGCCCTCGCCGGAGCGCCTTGGCCGCGCGGCCGCACGGGAGTCTATCTCGCGTTCCTGATCCTGCTCGCCGCCCTCCGCTGGCTGCTGTATTGGGAGCAGGCGGCATGGCCGCTTTTGCTGCTGCTGCCATTCTGTTGGGCTGCGCTGCCCCTGCACCATCATCCGGAGTGGTCCGGCGACGCAAGCAGCCGCGCCATCATCCAGCGAATCGCAGCCGACGCCGCGCCGGCGGCAAAGGTTGTCATCGCCGCCGAGTTCCCGTACAACTATGCCGTCGCGTTTCACGCGCGCGAGATCCTCGGTTCGCGCGCGCAAGTCGTCCGCGCGGATGATCCGGGCTCATCGCCCGGCTATGCGGTCACCAGACAGGGGACAGCGCCTCCCGGCAAGGTGCTTTTCAAGGACGCCGCCACTTCGGTGACCCTCGTGTCGCTCAACGCTTCTTCAAAGTGACAGCCATGCCGCCGCCTGCCGTGTAAATCACGGTATCCAGGTAGGGGTTTGCATTCACTTCGCGCAGATACTCTGAAATCATGTCCGCGTTGTGCGCCAGAATCAGACCACCGGGTTTGACCAGCGGGAGTAGCGTCTTGAGGTAGTCAACGTACCCTTCCTTGTCGGCGTCGATGAAGACCACGTCGACCGGCTCCTTCAGCTTGCGGACATTCTCGTGGGCGTCGCCCTCCACCAGAGTCACAATGCCGCCCACGCCGGCTTTCCTGTAGTTCGCCCTCGCGCTCGCGGCGCGCTCCTTGTCAAGCTCAAACGTGGTCAGCTTGCCGCCGGTCTTCTGGAGCCCGAGCGCGATCCACATTCCCGAGAGGCCCGTCGAAGCGCCGATCTCGATCACGTTCTTGGCGTTCGACGCCTCCACCAGCATGCGCAGCAAGCGTCCGTCCGCCGCCGGCACGTTCGCATACAGGTCGCCGTTCTGCACCGCGGCGTTGATCGTGTCGAGCACGAGTTTCTCAGCGTCGTTCTTCGCTTTGGGCGGGAACGACTCGCTTCCGGGTCCCATCCCTCTGCCAAAACCGCGCCTCTGGGCGCATGCAGGGATCGTCAGCGCGAGCAAAAAGACGACGACAGTCGTGTATCTCAAGGGGCTTACCTCCAATTCAACCGTTCGATCCTACCGGGATTTGAAACAACCTTGACAACCCGAGTGCGACTTTGCGCCGCTCTGACGGGTCAACTACACAGACGGACCTGGGAGCAGAACGCTTACCTGACTGGGACACAAAATCATGATCGAACGTACTTTACTCAATCGCCGCCGGTCTTTTGCTTCGGCGCTGGCCGGAGGCCCATTCTTTACACAGGGCGGTCTTTTCGCCGAGGCGCAAACCGAAGGCCCCTACTACCCCGACCGGCTTCCTGTGGACGAGGACAATGACCTCCTTGTCATTACTGTGGCGCTTCCGCCTCTCCCGGTTTCTCCCTTCTCCTCGGTCCCTTGATCTGGAATTGCAGCAGAGTCGCAAGGAAATGGGACCCGGGTCCCCCCACGGTCTGCCGGAATTCATATCCGAAGCCGATTACGTGCCCTTGCCTCGTAGCATAGTTGACACCCGCCGCGTACCTGCCCACGACATGACCCTGGAGCGCCAAGCCCTCCGCGCTCGCGTATGGCTGCCAGCCCGCTTTCGGCTGCAAGTTCACCACTGCCCGGCTTCGGAATCGCGTGAAGTCGCCTGGTCCGCTATAGGCGTGCCGCTCCAGCAGGTTGCGCCAATCGACACTTGCCTTGTCCCGCTTCCAGATTCTGTACTGCGCCCCCGCCCATGGGCGTTGGATTGTCTGGAATGCGCCATTCGATCTTTGTTCCAGCAGGTAGTAGCCCGCCAATAGCTGGAGCCGCTCATTCCAGTCGTAGTAGACGATCGGTCCGGTCCGGAACTGGTAGAAGTCACTGATGCCGTCAAAGAACCGCACGCGGTTGTGCCACATGAGCCGGGTTTTGCCCATAGTCTGCGTCAAGAGGTTGAATTGATGCAGGGAGGCGACGTTCCGATCCTCGCCTCGCGCGGAGAATGCGGGCAAAGCGAGGCACATCAGCAACCGGATCGCGGTTTTTTCGGCCATCGGTCGTTCATTCAAGCACAGGACGGACCTGCTTGCGCGGCTGGAACATTCCTTTAGCGCAAGCGCCTCCGCATTCGCCAAGGGCTGCCGCCCGGTATTGGGCTGCCGGTTGGGCAGCGCCGTTAAGCTGTTGTAAAGAAAACAGATCCTGATCTTCGCCGAGCACGGGCAGCACGGTGGCGGCAAAAGCAACCAATGTGAAGGGCCGATGACAGGCGATCACTCCCTTTCCATTTCAACATATACTGGAAGAGCAGGAATCAGAGTTTCAGCGCTGTTTGCCTCTATAAGAGGGTGATGGCGTTTTGGAGTGCGCCGATGGTTTCTCGCCGTATCTTGTTCACCTGTCTCGCTGGGGCAGCAGTGCCGGAACTGAAGCCGGCAGCCCGCGGAGCCGATTGGCCGCAGTTCCGCGGTCCGGCCCGCGACGGCGTTTCCCGTGAAACCGGCCTGCTCCGGCAGTGGCCCGCGAGCGGGCCCAAGGTGCTCTGGACGGCGCCTGTCGGGCAGGGCTATGCCGGCGCCGCCATTGTCGGCGGCAAGGTCTTCCACCACGACTATGACGAAACGAAGTCGGAATGGGGGGTCTACTGCCGTTCCCTGGCGACGGGCAAGGTGATCTGGAGCTTCTCTGAAAGCCGCCGGATCCGTCCCAATCACGCCATCACGCGCACGGTCCCGGCCGCCGACGCCCGTTTCGTCTTTTCCATCGATCCGAAGTGCGGCCTCCACTGCTTCGATGCGCGCACAGGGAAGCGGCTCTGGAACAAGGACCTGGTCACGGCCTATAAGACCCCGATCCCGCCGTGGTACAACGGCCAGTGCCCGTTGATCGAACCCGACCGCCTGATCGTCGCCACGGGGGGCGACGCCATCATGGCCGCGCTGGACAAGGCCACCGGCAAGGAGTTGTGGCGCACGCCCAACACGATCAAGCTCCACTACTCGCACGCCTCTGTCATGCCGGCCACGATCGGCGGCGTCAAGCAGTATCTGTACTCCACGCTTGACGGGCTCCTGGGGGTGGCCGCCGCAAGCGGCAAGCTCCTCTGGACATACAGCCGCAAATTCAACGTCGCCGCTCCTGTCTCTCCGCTGCCCATCGAGGGCGACCGCGTCTTTCTGACCGGCCCGTACGACGCCGGCAGCGTGATGATCCGAGTCCGGAACACCGGCGGCAGCTTCAAGGCCGAGCCCGTTTTCGACATGCAGGCGAACGAGTGGAACTCCGAGGTCCACACCCCCATCGTGTTCAAGGGCCACATGTTCGCCGTGGGCAAGAAGAAGCGCGGCTTGTTTACCTGCCTCAGCTTCGACGGCAAGACTGTCTGGGACAGCGACGGCAAAGCGGCCTTCGAACTCGGCAGTTTCCTTCTGGCCGACGGGATGTTCTTCGTGCTCGAAGGCAAGACCGGCATGCTTCGACTCATCGAAGCCAACACGACTGGTTACAAGGAACTCGCCAAGGCCCAGGTCCTCAGCGGTCAGGATGTCTGGGGCCCGATGGCGCTTTCAGACGGCAAACTCGTCCTGCGCGACCTCACCAAGATGGTCTGCATCGACGTTCGCGGCAGCTAGGAGAAGATCCGCCATGCCCTACCGCCTTGCGAAGACCTTCGGCGGCAAAGGATCCGGACGCGGGCAGTTCCCGTCGGCCATTACAGGTTTGGCGCTCGGCGCGCGCGGGCGTCTGCTCGTCTCCGGCGGTCCCCACGTCCAGGTGTTCGACTCCGAGACCGGCGTCCCGCTGGCCCGCTGGCCGGCCGGCTCCCCCGCTCTCTCCGTCGCCGTGGACTCCAGCCAGCGGATCTTCACCGGCCATGAGGGCTGCATTGAGATCCACAACGCGGCGGGAGTTCTTCTCGACACGTGGAAATCCGCGGACCGCCTTGGTCAGGTCACCTCGATTGCCTTCGCCAAGGACTCCATCTACGCCGCCGACTCACGAAACCGCCTCATCCGCCGCTACTCCCCTTCCGGCCAGTGGATGAACGACATCGGCGGGGACAACCCGACCCGCGGTTTTGTCATTCCAAACGGCATCCTCACATGCGCCGTCGACGCGCCGGGCGTCCTCCATGCGGCGAATCCCGGGAAACACCGCATCGAGCGCTACTCTCCGGATGGCAAGCTGCTGTCCAAGGCCGGGAAGTTCGATCAGCTCGACCCCGCGGGGTTTCCCGGTTGCTGCAACCCGACCTACCTCGCTCTGGACGCCAGGGGCAACCTCTACGTGACGGAGAAGGCGCCTCCGCGGGTCAAGGCGCTCAATCCGGACGGCCGCCTGATCTCGGTAATCGCCACCACAGATCTGGACCCGCTCGCCAAGAACTGCCCCATCGTGGTCGACGCCCGCGGACGCGTCTTTGTCGCCGACCCCGTCCGGCTCGTGATCCACGTCTACGAACCCACCTCCACGGAGAAGGCCTTATGAGTCTGAGAGCCACCAGGCGAGCGACCCTCAAAGGCATCTCCCGCGCCGCAGCGCTGCTTGGCATGAGCGGAGCCGCGGCGTTCCTCGTCCGCAAAGCGGAAGGCCGCGTCGTCTGGCAAATCGACACCGCGCGGTGCATCAACTCCCGCGCCGGAGAAGTCGGCGTCAAAGTCTGCGACCTCTGCCTCAAGGAGTGCGTCGTCACACAATCCGCGGTTCGCGCCGTCAATGAATACTCACAGTGCGGCCGCTGCAACATCTGTCCCGCCTACTTCAACGTCACCAGCGCCGTCTCCGAGAAGGGCGTTCCCAGCGAGAAGCTCTGTCCACGCGACGCAATCAGCCGGAAGCCCATCGGCGAAGTCGATCCTTCCGACCCCGCCAACAACTTTTACGAATACGTCATCGACGAAGCCAAGTGCGATGGCTGCGGCAAGTGCGTCATGGCCTGCAAGGAGCCCGCCGGGCTCGGCTCAATCCGCCTGGTCGTCCGCCATAACCTCTGCGTCAACTGCAATAGCTGCGCCATTTCGACGGCCTGCCCCAAAGACGCCCTGACCCAATTGACGGTACCCGAGTCGATCTCCGCTTCAAGCCGCCCCGCCCACTCGCAGTCATGACGCGCGCGCTTCTCGTCCTGCTCTGCCTGTTGGCGCTCTCCGCGCCGGCGCTTTCGCAGGCGATGCAGTATGAGCGCCCGGTCGACACCGCACCCCGGGAAAAGGACATCGGGGGAGGCTACACGACGCCGGAAGTGCAAAAGCCGCTGCCGCGCGGCGCCTGGCTCCTGATCCTCGACTTCGCGCTTCTCGGCGCCGCTCTCGCCGCCTCAGTCTGGCTTACCATTTACAAACGAAGCCGCCGCGCGGTTGTCTGGCTGAGCCTCTTCAGTCTTGTCTACTTCGGTTTCTACCGCGAAGGCTGTGTCTGCCCGGTGGGCTCGCTCCAGAATGTCGCCGTCGCGCTCACGGATCCCAACTACCGCATACCAATCCTCGTCACCGCCACCTTCTTCCTGCCGCTCATCGTCGCAGCGCTCTTCGGACGCGCATTCTGCGGCGGCGTCTGCGCTCTGGGAGCGATCCAGGAGTTTGTCCTCATCAAGCCTGTCCGGGTCCCAAGACGGCTTGACCAGGCGCTCGGGCTCCTGAAGTACGCCTACCTTGGCGCCGCCATCTGGTTCGCCATCCAGCCCGCCGCCAGCCGGGACTTTCTCGTCTGCCGTTTTGATCCTTTCGTCAGCATCTTCCGCCGCACCGGTTTCGCGCACATGTATGCCATTGGGGCGGCGTTTCTGATTGGCGGGATGTTCGTCGGGCGGCCGTACTGCCGGTACTTGTGCCCATATGGGGGGCTGCTCTCGTGGTGCGCCCGGCTGGCGCCGCGCGGCGTTTCCATCACGCCTGGACGCGAACTCGATTGCGGTCTCTGCAACGACGCCTGCCCCTACGGCGCCATCGAGAAGATGCGCGCCGACCAGGCGGGCTGCCTCTATTGCGCGCGCTGCTACCGTTCGTGCCCCGTCGACCGCAAGGAATCCGGCCTGATCGCCATCGAGGAGATACGCCCCGCATGACGCCTCGAATCCTCCGCCGGGCAACGGTCCTTTGCGGCGCGCTCATCCTCGCCTGCTGCGCCGTTCTCACCTTCGATTATTTCCAGACGCGGCTCCGGGCGCCCGCCGAAGAGGCGCGCATCGCCGCCCTGCAAAAGGAAGTTCGCCAGGACGCCGCCCGGGCTGCCGTTCTCTACGCCGAACAGCAGCGGATCACGCGCGCCCGCGACGCCCGCAACGCCAGAACCCAGCGCCTGAAGTGGGTCCTGATTGCGCTTTCTGCGTTGTTCGTGACCGGCGCGAAACGCATCATTGAAAGCCCGGGCGCCAAACCAGCGCCATCGAAGCTTCCAACTCAGTCCTCCAAAACCACCCGGCGTCCCATCCCTCGTCCTGTGGCCGGTTCCAACGGGCCGCCCGCGGTGGACCTTGCTTTTGTCAATGAAGTGGTCGCCCGCGAAGGCACAGGTCCTGAAGCCGCCATCACGATCCTTCAGGCCATTCAGGACCACTACCGTTATCTCCCCGAAGAAGCTCTCGAGCGGGTCTGCGAGATGACCGCCATCACGCCGGCGCAAATCACGGGCGCGGCCACGTTTTACGGGCGCTTCCGCCGCCGGCCTGTGGGCAGGCACATCGTCCGGGTCTGCCACGGGACCGCATGCCACGTCGCCGGCGCGCGTGAGATCAGCGAGCAGCTCCGCCGCGATCTCGCCATCCCCGACGGTTCGGATACGGATCCGGAGAGAATCTTCACGCTGGAGGAGGTCGCCTGCCTCGGCTGCTGCTCCCTTGCGCCGGTGCTGATGGTGGACAACCACGCCTCCGGCAAGCTCACCCCTGCGGCGGCGATCGACGCACTCGATGCCGCGCACCCCCGGGAGCCCGCATGAAGCGCTTCGCCGCCTCCCGGATTTCGATCGGTCTCAGCTCATGTGGCGTCGCCAGCGGGGGCGAACCTGTCCGCGCCATCCTCGACGAGGCTGCGCGCGCCGCGGGCGACCCCGGTCTCGTCGTCGCCGTTGGATGCAACGGGATGTGCCACCGCGAACCCATCGTCGAAGTCGAGACCCGCGGCGGCAGCCGTTATCACTACGTCAACGTCACGCCGGAGGCAGCCGGCGCCATCGCCCTGCGCCACATCGCCCCGCATTCCTTCTCAAGCCGCTGGCGCCGCCTGTTTCGTGACACGAAGCAGCTCGAAGCCCATCTGTTCGATCCGGCGGCGGCGGCTTCCTCGTGGTTCGCCAAGCAGCGCCGCGTCGTGCTGGAGAACTGCGGGCTGATTGATCCGAACTCCATCCATGACGCCATCGCCCGGGGCGGCTGGCAAGCCTTCCGGGAGATCCTGACGAACAAAGTCGATCCAGCCGAGGTCATCGAGAGGATCGCAGCCTCCGGTCTGCGCGGGCGGGGAGGCGCGGGCTTCCCCACGGGCCGCAAGTGGGGGCTTGCCCGTTCACAGGCCGCCCAGCCGAAGTACGTCGTCTGCAATGGCGACGAGGGCGACCCGGGCGCCTTCATGGACCGTCTTGTCCTTGAAGCCGATCCCCATCGCGTCATCGAAGGTCTCGCGCTTGCCGCTTATGCCGTCGGGGCGCCGGAAGGCTTCTTTTACATCCGCGCCGAGTATCCGCTCGCCGTTCGCAACATCCGCCACGCGCTCGCGCAAGCCGAGCGCGAAGGCTTGCTGGGCAACGATATCCTCGGTTCCGGATTCAATCTGCGGATCGAGGTCCGCGAGGGCGCGGGGGCGTTCGTGTGCGGTGAAGAGACCGCGCTCATCCGCTCGCTTGAAGGCCGGCGCGGCACTCCGCGCCTGCGTCCTCCGTTCCCTGTGGAGCGCGGATTCCGAAACCGCCCCACCGTCATCAACAACGTCGAGACGCTCGCCTGCGTCCCGTGGATTCTCCGGCACGGCGCATCCGCCTTCTCGGCTCTCGGCACAACGTCAAGCAAGGGCACCAAAGTCTTCGCTCTGGCCGGGAAGGTCAAACGGGGCGGCCTCATCGAGGTCCCGATGGGCCTCACTATCGGCGAAATCGTCAACGAAATCGGGGGCGGCGTCCCCGAGGGCCGCACTTTCAAGGCGGTCCAGATCGGCGGGCCTTCCGGCGGCTGCATCCCGGCTGCTCTGGCGGATACCCCCATCGATTACGACGCCCTGCCTGCCACCGGCGCCATCATGGGCTCCGGCGGCCTCGTGGTCCTCGACGACCGCGACTGCATGGTGGATATCGCCCGGTTCTTCCTGCAATTCACGCAGGCCGAGTCCTGCGGCAAGTGCACGTTTTGCCGCATCGGCACCAAGCGCATGCTCGAAATCCTCGATCGCCTGTGTTCCGGCGAGGGCCGTCCGGGCGACATCGAAACCCTTGAGAGCCTTGCGAGCGCGGTTGCCCAGGCCAGTCTCTGCGGTCTCGGCCAGACCGCGCCGAACCCGGTGTTGACGACTCTCCGCTACTTCCGCGACGAGTATGAAGCCCACCTCTATGAGAAGCGCTGTCCCGCCGGCCGCTGCAAGCGCCTCATCCGCTACCAGATCAACGCCAACTGCATCGGCTGCACCCTCTGCGCGAAAGCCTGTCCCGTCGGAGCCATTCAGGCGGCGCCGTATGAACGCCACGTCATCGACCAGTCCCTTTGCACTCGCTGCGACGAATGCCGCCGGGTCTGCCAGGACAGCGCCGTGGAGGTGGTCTAGGTCATGGTCACACTCACCATCGACGGCCGCACGGTGACAGTTCCCGAAGGCGCGACTGTGCTGGATGCGGCGCGCTGGCTCGGTCTCCGAATCCCGACGCTCTGCCATGTCCAGGGTCTCGAGCCCGCCGCCTCCTGCTTTGTCTGCGCCGTCAGGGTGGAGGGACGCCGCACCCTGCAACCGTCCTGCGCTCTCCAGGTTGAGCCGGGCATGGTCGTGCATACGGACACCGAGGAGGTGCGCGCGATTCGGCGCCTTGCCCTCGAGCTTTTGCTGTCCGATCACGCCGGCGATTGCGCCGCGCCCTGCGCCACAGCCTGTCCAGCCGGGCTACAGATCCCCGAATTCCTGGCGCATCTGGCTGGTGGAGACGCGCGGTCGGCGCTCGATTCGATCTGGCGCCACCTTGCGCTGCCCGGAGCGCTCGGCCGCATCTGCCCCCGGCTATGCGAGCAGGAGTGCCGCCGCCGCGAACACGACGACGGCCTCGCCATCGGCCCGCTTCACCGCTTCGCCACAGACAGGGCGCTTTCGGAGCCGGAGCCCGTCCTGCCGCCGCAGGCGCCCCAATCCGGCCGGTGGGTCGCGATTGTGGGCGCGGGACCAGCCGGTCTTTCAGCGGCTTTCTATCTCCTCCAAGCCGGCCACAGAGTCACGCTCTTTGACGCAAAGCCGCTTCCCGGCGGAATGCTCCGTTACGGCATCCCCGCATTCCGCCTGCCCAAGGACGCTCTGGACGCTGAGATCGAGGTCATTCGCGCGCTCGGCGCCTCATTCCGCATGAATGCCGAGTGGGGAAGCGATTTTACCCTTGCCGAACTCCGCAGCAACTACGATGCGGTGTTCATCGCCACGGGCGCGCAACACGCTCAGGCGCTTCGGTGCGAAGGCGAAGAGTTCGCTCTGTCCGGCGTTGAGTTTCTGGAAGCGGTCGCCGGCGGGTCCGCCCCGGATCTTGGCCGAGAGGTGCTCGTGCTCGGCGGCGGCAATACCGCCATCGATTGCGCGCGCACCGCCGTGCGTCTCGGGGCGCGGTCGGTCCGCGTGCTCTACCGCCGCACCGAGCGGGAGATGCCTTGCCTGCTTTCCGAAGCTGAACAGGCGCGAGCCGAGGGTGTGCAGTTCGAGTTCCTCACCGCTCCCGTGCGCCTGGAAAGCCTCGGCCGCCATCATCTCATCCTCTCCTGCCGCCGGATGACGCTGGGCCCGCCGGACTCCTCCGGGCGCCCGAGGCCCGTTCCACTCGACGGTTCCGAATTCTCCATTCCCGCTTCCACCGTCATCGCCGCCATCGGCCAGACGGTCGACCGGACGGTCGCCGAGCATTCCGGCCTCCGCGTGACCACCTGGGGCATCGCGGCCGACCCCGGCACTCTGGCGACCAACCTTCCCGGCGTCTTTGCGGGCGGCGACTGCATGTTGGGCGCCGACCTTGCTGTCCGCGCGGTCGCCGCCGGCCGCGTCGCGGCGCACTCCATCGGTCAGTACCTGCGCGGCGAGCCGCTCATCCCCGAGCCCTCCCTGGCGACGGTCCTGCTCCACCCAATCGACGACGACGAACGCGCCGCCATCTTCCGCAACATCGAGCGCGCGCCGCGCGTCCCTCTCCCGGAGATCCCCATGGAGCGCCGCCTGTCCACGTTCGACGAGGTGGAAACGGGCCTCCAGCCGGAGCAAGTTCCCCGCGAGGCGGCGCGCTGCTTATCCTGCGGCTGCGGCAAGTCGCACTCCTGCGGCGTCCGCGCGCTGGCCACCGAGTACGAAGCCGACCCCAATCGCTTTGCCGGCGCCCGGCGCCGCTGGGCCACGGATGAATCACACCCTGAAATCATCTACGAGCCTGGAAAGTGCATCCTCTGCGAAGCATGCGTTCGCATCGCCGCCGACGCAGGCGAGCCGCTTGGCCTTGCTCCGATCGGGCGGGGGTTCGAAACAGCCGTCGGCGTCCCCTTCTCCCGTCCTCTCTCCGAAGCGCTCCTGACCTCCGCCCGCCGCTGCGCACAGGCCTGTCCGACCGCTGCCCTGCGGCTGCGTTGATAGGCCGGAATTACCAGTACTTTTCCAGGCAGAATTCTTTTCCGGAACTGAGCTCAGATCCGCATGGCTAACTAAGGGTTGCCGTTGGGCAACATGAGCAAGGAGGACGCCTGTGAATAGTCTGAGAACACTGTTGCTGG
>JACADU010000451.1 GCA_013388415.1 Bryobacteraceae bacterium | reverse complement strand
CTGGTGGCCATGCACCCGTCGGCGATTGTGATGCGCCATGCCGCCTCCGGCGCCCCTCACTTTCTGGCGCGCCACCTGCCCCCGCCCATCATCAACGCCGGGGACGGAACGCATGAGCATCCGACGCAGGCGCTGCTGGACGCCCGCACAATCCTCGACCGCATTGGACGGCTGGAAGAGCTCAGGGTGGCGATCATCGGCGACATCGCCCACAGCCGGGTCGCGCGTTCCAACATTCACCTGCTGGCGAAGTTCGGCAACGAGATTGTGCTGTGCGGCCCGCCCCCACTGCTGCCCCCAGCCATGGCGGCGGTCGCGCCGGGCGTCAAACTCGAATTCGACATCAACCGGGCGGTGGCTGGCGCGCACGTCATCATGATGCTGCGCGTGCAACTGGAGCGGATCAAGGAGCCGGTGATGCCGGCGGGCGAGTATTTCCAGTTCTACGGCCTGCACGCCGATCATCTGTCGCTCGCCGATCCGGATGCAATTGTCATGCACCCCGGACCCATCAACCGGGGCAGGGAGATTTCGACTGAGGTCGCCGATTCTCAGCGGTCGATGATCCTGAACCAGGTGGAGAACGGCGTCAGCGTGCGGATGGCCGTTCTGGAAAGGGTGTTGTTGGGATGAGCCGGAAGCTCCTGATTCGAGGCGGGCGCGTCATCTGTCCGGCGTCGGGGCACGACGCGGTCGCCGACGTCCTGATTGAAGGCGGGCGGATCGCCGGCGTCGGCCAGGGTCTGGCCGCCGCGGGCGCTGAGGTTCTGAGCGCGGCCGGCCTGATTGTGGCTCCGGGCTTCATCGACATTCACGTTCACCTGCGCGAGCCCGGGTTTGAGCATGCCGAAACGATCGAGACCGGCTCCCGTGCCGCTGCGGCGGGCGGCTTCACCACCGTGTGCTGCATGCCGAACACGTCGCCGGTCAACGACAGCGCCACGGTCACCAGCTACATCGCCGAGAAGGCGCGGCGCGTCGCCGCGGTGGACGTGTTCCCGATCGGAGCCATTACGAAGGGGTCGCAAGGCGAGGAACTGGCGGCGATTCATTCGATGGTGTCGGCGGGGGCGGTCGCGATCAGCGACGACGGCCGGCCGGTGATGAACTCGCGCATCGTGCGCCGGGCGATGGAGACGGCCAAAGCGCTGGACGTCCCGCTGATTCAACACTGCGAGGATCTCAACCTTTCCGCCGGCGGAGACATGCACGAGTGCGTCGACAGCGTGCGGCTCGGAATCGGCGGCATCCCAGCCGCCGCGGAAGATGTGATGGTGGCGCGCGACATCGTGCTCGCCGAGCTGACCGGAGCGCGATATCACGTCGCTCACATCTCGACGAAAAACTCCGTGGCCATGGTCGCGTTTGCCAAGCGGCAGGGACTGCCGGTGACAGCGGAGGCGGCGCCGCACCACATCGCGCTGCACACGGGCAATATGCGGCCCTACGATTCGAATTTCAAGATGAAGCCGCCCATCCGCGGCTGCCACGACGTGGAGGCAGTGGTGGGCGGGATCACCAGCGGGGCGGTGGATTGCCTCGCCACCGACCACGCCCCCCACCCCGGCGACGACAAGATGCAGGAGTTCGAGCGCTGCCCGTTCGGCATCATCGGCTTCGAGACGGCGCTCGGCATCTCGCTGGAAGTCCTGGTGCACAGCGGCAAGCTCAGCCTGAACCGGCTCATCGCGCTCTACACGTCCGAGCCGGCGCGCGTCATCGGCTGGAAGGGCGAACTTGAGCGCGGTTCGCTCAAGCCCGGCACCGTTGGCAATGTGACGGTGTTCCATCCCGACTTCCCCTGGACGTACGACGTCTCCAAGTCCGCCTCGAAGTCCTCGAACACGCCCTTCAACGGCCGCACATTCCACGGCGGTCCGGTCGTCACGGTGGTCCGCGGCGAAATCGTCTGGCGCATGCCCGGCTACTGAGTGGCGAGCTTCATCAGCGCAGCTTTCTCGATGTCGCCAGCGCGATCGAGCGGTTCTCGGGCTTCGATTTGTCCACCGCGCAGTAGAAGTGATAGACGACGCCGTTATGTTTCAGAACCCAAGGCTTGTGGGCATACTGCGCGTCCCAAGGCTCGGAGGGCTCGATGAGGTGGGGACCCTCCCATTTGGTCCAATTCATCAGGTCGCGCGAAACCGCGAACGTGTCGAACGCTCCCGGCTTCCAAAACGCGCCGAAGTAGAACATCACCCAGAGCCCGTTGATTCGGACAATCTGGGGGTCGCCGGAGATGACGCTGCGGTTGGGCGACGGGCGCGGATTGGATAGCACGTGAGATGCGCCGCGGCGTTTCCAGACGCGCATGTCATCGGACACGGCGATGAAGATCCGCTCATCATCACGCTCTGAATGCGCGTTGTAAAACATGACGAAGGGCGAGCCAAGCGTTCGAGTCTCGTCCCTGAACACATAGCTTTTGAACAAGCGGCTCCGTTCGGTGGGACGCGCATCGGCATCGCCGGGTCCGAGGACGGGCTGGCCGAGTTTCCGCCAGGCGGCAGCGGCGGGGTGGACGCTCCACGCCAGGCTGATCGAGATTGGCGGGGGTTCGTAACCGGGGTTTGGCCCGCCCAGATAGGACAGCCAGTATTTTCCTTCATGCGTGCCGAGAGTGTTGCTGCCTCCCCATTTCGTGTCGAACAGGGCCACTCCGCCGGCGGCTTGGTGGCTGTCCCAGGCGCCTGCTTCACCGCGCGGCAGAATCGTGCCCAGAGGACGCCACTTGAGCAGATCGCCGCTTTCGGCGAGCTGCGTCGAGTAGCCTCCCGGCGGGTCCTCGTATTGCACGTAGACCATGTACCACTTGTCCTTGAAGCGGAAGACCGCAGGGCAGTCGACCATCTTGCCGGGCGGCGCCGGAATGACGACTCCGAACTTGTGAGGCGTCTTCACCTCGGCGTAAATTGCCTGCATTTCGGCGCTGGGAATGCTCTGCTGCGCCCCAGCGGGCGCCATCGCAAGCATTGACGACAGAGCCACAACGATGGCCGCGCTCCGGTGATTCATCAACGCTCAGCTTAGCTGATCGCAAGCCGCAAGAAATCTGTTGATCTTTGTAACAATCCGGCGTATTCTCTACGAAGCCGGGAAGTTGGGTGAGGAGGCGCCGATGAATCCGATGCTGGCTTCGAACCTTGATTGGACGGTTCCCGAAGGGCTGGAATGGCTTGCCGCCTGGTCCGGGTTCCTGGGCGCAGGGTGCGCAGTCCTCTGCCTGGTGGGCGTGCTCCTTCTGCTTCGAGAGGCTTGGAACGCCATGGAGAGTGGGATGGGGTCGCTTACCACCTGGCAAGCCGAATTCATGGGTTACGGCGTTGCCAAGGAACGTCTCCAGGCGCGCACCCGAAAAAACGCGCAGCCTCAGGCGGGTCGCGCCGCAACAGCGCCGGTTTCGTTGGAATCAAAATTGGCCAGCCACGCCTGACAGCACACCTGCCTGCCTTGGGCAGACCCACCGCGGGACCCGGCGCGCATGCCGGTGCGAATACACTGGTGTCACTGGAGGCGTCATGAATCCGTTTCCCGATTCGGCGCCCCGCAGCCGTGTTTGGCTGTGGGTTCCCATCGTTGTCATCATCCTGTTGGTCCTGAGATCCGCGGCAGGATATGTCGTCGAATACCAATGGTGGCGAGAAATGGCCCAGGTGGAGACGTGGGTTGCTCTGCTCAGTTACGCCGTTCTACCGGGCATTCTCGGCTTCATCCTGGCCTATGCCGTGGTCTGGGTGGCGCACGCTCGCGGCATGAAAGCGGCCGGCGTCCGATTGCGCGATCACCGCGCCTACGCGGCGGTGTCCTCACTGGCGCTGCTCATCCCGGCGGGTCTTGCGACGCTGGCCGTCTGGGCCGACCGCTGGACGCTGCTCCG
>JACADU010000302.1 GCA_013388415.1 Bryobacteraceae bacterium | reverse complement strand
GCGCCCCACCTGAACCATGCGCCGCATCCTCGTCACCGTCGCTTACGACGGCACGGAATTCTCAGGCTGGCAGGTTCAGCCGGGGCTCACCACGATTCAGGGCGAGATCGAGCGCGTGCTTGCGGAAATCGAGGGCAAGCCCGTTCATGTTGACGGTTCGGGGAGGACTGACGCCGGCGTTCACGCCCTGGCGCAGGCCGCCGCCTTCAATCTCGAAAACCGCATCCCTTGCGAGAACCTCGTCAAGGCCATGAACCGGCTGCTGCCGCGCGCGATTCGCATCATGGACGCCGCGGAAGCCGCGCCCGGATTCCATCCGCGCTACAACGCCATCGCCAAGACGTACGAATACCGGATCTGGCGCGGCGCCATCTGCCCGCCGACCCTGCGCCTGTACGTCTATCATCACCCCTACGCGCTCGAAGAGAGCCGGATGGGCGCCGCCGCCGCGCAAATCGAGGGCGAACACGATTTCACCGCCTTTTCGGCGTCGGACCCCAGCGACGCCCTTGGCCGCTCGAAGGTCCGAACCGTCTACTCGTCCTGGCTGAACCGAGACGGCGATCTGCTCACTTACCGCGTGCGGGGCAGCGGCTTCCTCAAGCACATGGTGCGCATGATTGCCGGAACGCTGTTGGAAGCCGGCAAGGGCAATCTCACCCGAGACGACATCGACGCCCGGCTGCAACCCGGTTTTCCCGGCAAAGCGGGGCCCGCCCTTCCCGCCTCCGGGCTGTTTCTCATCTCCGTGGAGTACTGAAATGTTGCCTTCCTTTCTTTTGCTCGCTCTCCTGGCTCCGCCCCTGCCGGTCATTTTCGACACCGACATGGGCAACGACGTCGACGACGCGCTCGCCCTCGCCATGCTCCACGCGCTCGAGTCGCGCGGCGAAATCGAGCTGCTGGCCGTTACGGTCACCAAGGACAATCCCTGGGCGCCGCGGTACGTCAGCGCCGTCAACACGTTCTACAAGCGTCCCGGGATTCCCATCGGCGTCACGAAGTCCGGCGTCACGCCGGACGACGGCTACAACAGGAAGGCGCTCGAGTTGGGCAGGCACGCCTACTCGGACAAGACCGAAGATGCGGTGAGCCTGCTCCGGCGGACGCTCGAGGCGCAGCCCGACGGCGCTGTCACGGTGATCCAAGTGGGCTTCTCGACCAATCTTGCGCGGCTGCTCGGTTCGCCTGGCGGGCGTGAACTCGTGCGCCGCAAGGTGAAGCTGCTCTCCCTCATGGCAGGCGATTTCGAGAAGCCGAACGCCGAGTACAACGTCAAGATGGACATTCCCGCGGCGCTGGCGCTGGTGAAGGAGTGGCCCACGCCGATGGTTTGGAGCGGATTCGAAGTCGGCAGGACCATCAAGTTCCCCGCGCGGTCAATCCTGCGCGATTTCGCCTGGGCGCCGAAACATCCCGTCGTGGACGCCTACAAGGTCTACATGAAGATGCCGTACGACCGCGAAACCTGGGACCTGACCAGCGTTTTGTACGCTGTCCGGCCCGATGACGGCTACTTTAGCCTCAGCGAAGCAGGGGATGTGCAGATCGACGGAAAGGGCGTCACGGCCTTCGCCGCAAGGCCGGGGGGGCGGAGCCGGTATTTGAAAGTGGATGAAGTGCAGCGCCGGCGCGCGCTCGAAGCCATGATCTGGCTCGCCTCCGAGCCGGTGCGCTGAATCGAGCTCATGCTAGGCTGAAATTCGGATCTATGAGTGAGCAAGAGCAGGCGGCGGCGGTGCATCCGCCTCTGCCACCCATCTCGAAGTGGCTTCCCATCGTCCTCGCCGCGTGGATTGTCCCCGGCGGCGGCCATTTCCTTCAGAAGAGGACTTACCGCGGGGCCATTCTCTCCGGCTGCATCGTCCTGTCGTTCCTGACGGGGCTGTTCCTGCGCGGCTATATGTTCGAGCCGATGAAAGGCGACCTGCTCACAACGCTGATTTACACCGGCGGATACGTCGCCAATCTCGCCACGGGCATCCTTTACTTCATGTCCGTCTGGTTCGGTTACAGCCAAGCCGACATTGCGGGGCACAGCATCGACTACGGCACCAAGTTCTTCGTCGCCGCCGGGCTGTTCAACATCCTGGCCATGGTGGACGCCTTCGAAATCGCCGTTGGGAGGAAGGACTGACCCATGCCCAAAGGCGTCCTGACTCACTTCGAAACGACGATTCTACTGGCCCTGCTGATTTCGGCCGTGCTGGGTGTGGTGACCAAGAAGACTGACCGCGAGCGGTTCATTTACGGCCTTCGCTCCTTCGGCTGGTTCCTGCTGACGGTGTTCGGGCTGAGCTGGCTGATGTACCTCGGCCACCGCTGAGGCGGGCCGGCGGGCCGGCGCGGGAAAGAGCCTGTAACCGCGGTTTGGCGGGAACCACCGCCGCAAGAGCTCCAAGCGCCGCCGCAGTGCCTCGGCCGGCAGGTGGTTCCTGCCCTCACGCACCGTCACATCGTGCCACAAGGAGTGCACGTACTCCGCCGCCGTCGCCGAGAAAGACGCCCGGCCGTATTCCAGCAGCCGGCCGAGGTTTCTGGCGCAAGCCTTGCTCCGCTGGAGCCGGCGCTTCGCCTCGTATGCCTGTTCGTCGATCTCGCCCTCGATTCCAGCCTCGAGCTCGCGGCTCAGAAGCGTCCAATACGAGCGGAGTTCGTGGTCCGAGAGCCTCTCCCAGAGACACTGGCCCAGGCACAGGAGCAATTCCATCGCCACATCGTGGTCTTCCTGCCCCGCCGCCATCACCTCAATCTCGAAGCCGTCCGGCTTCTCGGTCCATCTTGAAGCGATGGTGGACTCCGGCTCCGCCAGGAGCCGGATGAGGCAGCGCCCGAGGCGCCGCGCCAGCGCAGCGGGCGCCGCCCGGACGGCCGGACGAACGAATTCCCTGACCAGAGACTCGGCGACCTCGCCGCTCGCGGCCAGCTTCCATCCGTGCGCCAGCCTCATGCCGGCTCGGCCCGATAGGCCTCGAGCGTCCATTCCACCTCCCCTCGCGCCTCATTCCTGCGCAGGATGTAGGCGCCGCCGCCGGTTGCGCGCACTTTGAAGTAGATGTCTCGGGGGCCGTACCACCGATCGAGGACCTCCAGCACTTCGAACACCCGGCCTTTCAGGCTGAAGCGAAGCGGCCGTTCATCCAGCTTGTAGCCCGAGTAGCACTCCACCTCGACCTTCATCCGCGCCGCCGCTCTCCTCACTCATGGACCAGATCCTCCAACCTACGCCGCGTCGTGGGCGCCGGCTCCTCCGCTGCGTAGCCGATGGGCAGGATGGCAACCGGCTGCAAGTCCTCATTGCCGATGACCCGTTGAACCGCCGCGTCGTCGAACGAGCCGACCCAGACGGTCGCCAGGCCCAGGTCCACGGCCCGCAGCATGGCGAAGGTGCAGGCGATGGTTGCGTCCTGAACCGCATAGAGGCGTTTGCCCCGCTCTCTGTATTTCGCTCCCGACCGCGCCGGATTGGCGCAGAAGACCAGGGCAACGGGGGCTTGCACGACGAAATACTGTTCGAAAGCCGCCCGAGCCAGCGCCGCGCGTTTCCCGGCGTCCGTCACCTTGAAGATCTCGTACCCTTGCAGATTCCCGGCCGAGGGGGCGGCATTGGCCGCCTCGAGCACCGCCAGTAGTTTCTCTTCCTCCACCGCCCGCTGCGCGAAAGCCCGCACCGACCGGCGAATCCGGATCACATCGTTGAGTTACACGGCACGGATTGTACTCCAAATCGCCGATTCGAGACACCCATATCCGTTTCTGATATACGTGGAACCGGCGGGAGTCTCCCGCGGGGACTCCTGCGAAAGGAGCAATGATCCGTGACTGATCGAGCATCCGTTCTGCGTTCCGCGTTGGAGCGCAGGCAGGCTCTCGTCGTACCAGGCTGCCACGACGCTTTGAGCGCCAGAATCATCGAAGCCGCCGGCTTCGAAGCCACCCAAATCAGCGGCTTCGGCCTCGCGGGCAGCCTGCTGGCCAAGCCGGATGTCGGCCTCGTGGACATGAAAGAGATTCTCGACATCACCGGCCACATTGTGCGCGCCGTCAAGATCCCGGTCATGGCGGACATCGACACCGGCGGCGGCAACGCCATCAATGCGGCGGCGGTCACCGAACGGTTGATCGAGATGGGGGTCGCCGGAGTCAATATCGAGGACCAGGTCTTTCCGAAGCGCTGCGGGCATATGGAGGGCAAACAGGTCATCCCGGCTGAGGAGATGGCCGGCAAGATCCGCGCGATGGCCGGCGCGCGCAAGCGTCTTGGCCGCGACATCGTCATCAACGCCCGGACGGACGCGTATGCTCCGCTCGGCATCGACGAAGCCATCCGCCGCGCGAACCTCTACTTGGAGAGCGGCGCTGACATGGCCTTTATTGATGGCATCGGGACGCGAGGCGACATCGCCCGCGCCGCGGCCGAGGTTCGAGGACTGCTTTCCGTGAATCTCATGGACGCCGTCACCGGCGTGAAGACCGAACTGATTCCGATTCCCGAACTCGCGGCTTTGGGCGTCGCCCGCGTCAGCATCCCGGTCGCATCCATCATGGTGATGCACAAGGCGCTCACGGACTTCTTCACCGCGCTGCGCGGCTCGCCCAGCGGCATTCTGCCGGGTGAAACCCACCGGCTGACCGGATTCAAGGACTACACAGCCTTCGTCGGGCTGCCCGAGTACCGGGCGATGGAGCGCGAGTATCTGCCTGCGCTCGCCGGCGCCCGGAGCTGACCGCAAAGGAGCCGCGTCATGGGCATGACCATTGCCGAGAAGATTCTCGCGCGCGCCTCATCGCGCGCCTCAGTGCGCCCGGACGAGATCGTCGTCGCCAACGTCGACCTCGCCATGAGCCACGAAAACGCCGACCTCGTCCGCAAGAGTTTCCTCGAAATCGGCGTCCCCCGCGTCTGGGACCCATCGAAGATTGTCATTATTTTCGACCACCGCATCCCTGCCGAAAGCGAGAAGACGGCAACGACGCACAAGGCGGTCAGGGAGTTTGTCGCCGCGCAGGGAATCACCAACTTCTACGATGTCGGCCGCGGCGGCATCTGCCACCAGGTGTTGGCCGAGCGCGGCCACGTGAAGCCCGGCATGGTCGTGGTGGGCACGGACTCGCACACCACGACGCACGGCGCTTTCGGCGCGTTCGCCACGGGCATCGGCGCAACCGAAATGGCTGGAGTGTGGGCCGAAGGCGCCCTCTGGTTCAAGGTGCCGTCCACCATTCGCATCGAGGTGACCGGCGAGTTCCGGCCTTGGATCAGCGCCAAGGACCTCATCCTGCACATCATCGGGCGTCTGGGCGCGGCCGGAGCCGACTACCGCGCCGTCGAGTTCGACGGGTCCGCCATCCGCTCGATGACGGCCGCCTCGCGCATGGTCCTGGCCAACCTCTCGATGGAGATGGGCGCGAAAGCCGCCTTCACGCCAGTGCCGGAAATCGGTCCCGACCCTGCGGCCGTCTACGAGCGCGTGCTGCATATCGATGCCGGGCGTGACATCGCGGAGCCACAGATCGCCTGTCCGCACAGCGTTGACAACGTCAAGCCCCTCTCCGCTGTCGGCGAGCTGCCCGTTCACCAGGCGGTTCTCGGCAGTTGCACCAATGGCCGCGTTGAAGACTTCGAAATCGCCGCCCGAATCGTCGCCGGCCGCGAAGTCCACCCGCGCACGCGCCTCATCGTCATTCCGGCCTCGCAGCAGGTCTACAGGGAAGCCATGCGTCTTGGCTATCTCGAGACCCTGATGGCCGCTGGAGCCATCATCAATCCGCCCGGATGCGGCCCCTGCGTCGGGGTCCACCAGGGCATCCTCGCCGCCGGGGAGGTTTGCGTCTCATCGACGAACCGCAACTTCATCGGCCGGATGGGAAGCAAGGACTCGTCGGTTTATCTTGCCTCCCCCGCTGTGGTTGCCGCGTCGGCCATTGCCGGCCGGCTTGCCCATCCCGAAGCACTGGAGCCCGTCCATGCCTGAAGCGAAACTCGTTCTTCGCGGCTGCGTCCGCGCCGTTCTACCCGAGAACATCGACACCGACATCATCTACCCCGGCCGCTACCTCAACATCACGGACAGGGAGAAGACGGCCGAACATCTCTTCGAGCTCGCCTATCCCGGCATCCGCGCTGAGCTCCAACCGGGAGAGTTCATCGTGGCCGCGGCCAACTTTGGCTGCGGCTCAAGCCGAGAACAGGCTGCCTCGGCGCTGAAGTACGCGGGCGTGGGCGCGGTCCTCGCCGCCAGCTTCGCACGCATCTTCTACCGCAACGCCATCAACCTCGGCTTGCCGGCGGTCGTCAGCCCCGTGGCGTTCAAGCTGTGCGCCCCGGGCGACGAGCTTGAAGTGGACCTCACGGGCGGCAGAGTCCGGAACGTGACCCAGGGCAGGGAATTCGCCTCCGCCCCGCTCGACCCGCGCGCCATCGAACTCCTCCAGGCGGGGGGCCTCATCCCCTACCTCAAACGCAAGTACGCCACCGCACAAGGAGCGCGCCCATGACCGTGCCGCGGATCGCATGGCTCCCCGGCGACGGGATCGGCGTCGAATGTTGCGAAGCCGCGCGGCTCGTCCTCGACGCCGCGGGCTTCAAAGCCGAATACACGCATGGCGACATCGGGTGGGAGTTCTGGCGGAAGGAAGGCGACGCGCTCCCGCCGCGCACCCTCGATCTGCTCAAGAGCACGGACTGCGCGTTCTTCGGCGCGATCACCTCCAAACCCGCCGGCGAAGCCCTGAAGGAACTGGCTCCGTCATTGCAGGGCCTGGGGCTGAGCTACCGGAGCCCCATCGTCCGCATGCGGCAGTTGCTCGACCTCTACATCTGCCAGCGGCCCTGCCGCGCACTGAAGGGCAACCCGTTGAACTACCGCGACGACATCGACATCGTGGTGTTCCGAGAGAACACGGAGGGCATGTACATCGGCGTCGAGTTCAATCAAGCGCCGGCCTCGTTCTTCAACGAGCCCGCCATGCAGCGCATCCCGCGCGATGCCGCGATTTCCATCCGCAGCGTGACGCGGCAGGCTTCGCGCCGCATCGTCGAAGCCGCTTTCGAGTTCGCGGTGAAGAACGGCCGCCGCAAAGTCACCGCCGTCCACAAGGCGAACGTCCTCCGCGCGACATGCGGCGTTTTCCTGGAAGCCGCCAAAGAGGCCGCCGCCCGGTTCCCGCAGATTCAGTTCGAGACGGCGAACGTCGACGCCATCTGCATGTGGCTCATCAAGAACCCGCAGAACTACGACGTGATCGTCACGACCAACCTGTTCGGCGACATCCTCTCGGACCTTTGCGCCCAATTGGTCGGCGGCATGGGTTTCGCCTATTCGGGCAACATCGGCTCGAGCTACGCGGTCTTCGAGCCCACTCACGGATCCGCGCCGAAATACGCCGGGCAGTACAAGGT
>JACADU010000282.1 GCA_013388415.1 Bryobacteraceae bacterium | reverse complement strand
GTAGTACTGATTGTCGAAGACGACCTGGCCGGGGGGCGCCGAGCGGAGGGCGTCGGCGAGCGGCTTCGAGCTGAGGTAGGGGTCGAAGGCGACCATGGCGATGCGGGCGGCGTGGAAGAACAGGACCATCATGGCGGCGAGACCCCATTGGGCGGCGTAGCCGCGGAGTTTCCACGCGGCGGCGGCTCCGGTGAGGAATGCGAGGCCGGCGATGGCGAGCGGTGTTTTGAGGTAGGCGAACGACTTGAGCGTCAGGTCGCCCATGTGGCCGAGAGAGAGGGTGTACATCTCGGGATTCTGTGTGAGGGCCTGCGAGATGTCGCCAGGGGCGGGGAGGGACGAGACCTGCACGAGGATGAAGACGACTGCGGCGCAGGCGATGGCAGCGACGGCGCCGGCGGCGCGTTGGGCGATGAGGATCCAACGGGAATTTTCGGCGATGGCGCAACCGAGCAGGAGGGCGAATGCGGGGTAGGCGGGGAGCGAGTAATACTCCTGCGTAGTGGAAAAAGAGAAGAAGACGAGGATGAAACCGGCGAGGCAGAGGAAGAGCAAGCGGGTTTGCGCGGCGCGGTCCGCGCCGCGGTATTGAAGCTTCAGGAGGCGGGGGAAATAGAGGCTCCAGGGGAAGAACCAGAGGACGTGGAAGAGCCAGAAAAGGTATCGAGGGACGGTGTTATAGTCTCGCGGCCAACGGCGGTTGAGGAAGCGGAGGAGATGTTCATTGAAGAAGTAGAACCAGAAGAAACCGCGGTACTTGCCGGGTCCGGAGTCCATTGAGAAGTCGAAGTAGGGCGGGTTGGCGAGCGTAGCGGCGATGTGCCAGGGCGCGGCGATGAGGAGGACGATGGCGGCTCCGGAGAACGGGCGAAGGCGCTTCCAGGTTTCGATATCGAGCAGACGGCCGGTGAAGAGGAGGAAGAGCAGGCCGGCGGCGACAGGGAAGACGAAGGCAATGAGTCCCTTGAGCAAGAGGCCGGTTCCCATGGCGGCGGCCATGAGTGCGGCCCAGAGCCGGGGGCGGGATTCGGCTGCATCGAGCGCGCGCAGCAGGGACCAGAGGGCGAGGGCGATGGTGGCGGTGAGGATGACGTCGGGGATGAGGATGCGCGTGAAGAGGAAGAGGCCGATGGAGGTGGCGAGCGAGAGCCCGGCGTAGAAGCCGGCCGCGCTGGAGAATGCCCACCGGCCGATGGCGGCGGTGAGCCAGCAGAGGGCGAGGATGGAGAGGACGACAGGGAGACGGGCAGCCCAATCATGGACGCCGAACAGCGCGTAGGAGCAGGCGATCATCCAGTACTTGAGCGGGGATTTCTCGAGGTAAACGACTCCGTTGAGGCGGGCAGTGATCCAATCGCCGGATTCGAGCATATTGCGGGCGATCTGGGCCTGGACTGCGTCGACGTCGTCCATGAGATGCGGGGGAGCGAAAAGCGTCGCGGCATAGATGGACGCAGCGGCGAGAAGGACGAGGCTCAGGCGGAAGCGGCGGTCTCGACTTTCCATCGTTTCATCCAGAGGAAGAGAGTGGTGAGGCCCCAGAGCTGGTAGCCGAAGTTGGCGCGGCGGGCGAGGTGGGCGCGTTTGACGCGCTCGACGGCTTCCGGATTGAAGAGCCCGGTGGCGCGGACGGCGGCGGGGGAGAGGGTTTCCTCCATCAGCGGCCGCAAGGGGCCACGGAACCAGCGGTGGGCGGGGATGTCGAATCCTTCCTTCCTGCGAGTGAGGACGACCTCGGGAAGTTTGCCGCGCATGAGCTCGCGGAGGATGTGCTTGAGCGTGCCACCGGGTGTGATCTTCAGGCTCTCGGGGAGGGATGCGGCAAACTCGACGAGGCGGTTGTCGAGGAAGGGCGGGCGGACTTCGAGCGAGTGCGCCATCGACATGCGGTCGCACTTGTAGAGGATGTCGTCGGCGAGATAGTAGCGCTGGTCGAGCCAAAGGAAGCGGTTGACGTCTCCGCAGGAGTAGGCTTCGGTTGGGAGGGTGCGCATGAGGTCAGCGGGCGCGGGGTAGCAGGACGCGGCGTAGAGCGTGCGCTTGGTTTGTTCATCGAAGGCTCCGTTCCAGTAGAGATGGGCGGCTGGCGCAGGGAGGAGGGAGCCGGAGAGGAAGCGTTTCGCTTTGTATTCGAGGCTGATTTTGTCGTCGGAAACGGGCCAAAGCTTGAGCAATTGGAGGCCAAGTTTGCGTAGCGGGACGGGGAAGCGCCGGGCGAGCGGATAAAGCTGGTCGGCGCGGTAAGTGAGGTAGCCGCCGAACAGCTCATCGGCGCCTTCGCCGCTCAGGGCGACAGTGACGTGGCGGCGCGTCATCTGGGAGAGATACCAGACGGGGAGGGCGCCGGCGTCGGCGCTGGGCTCGTCGGAGTAGTGGCTTATTTCGGCGATGGTGTCGAGGAGGTTTTCTTCGGGATTGAGATCGAATTCGTTGTGATCGGCGCCGTAGTGCGCAGCGACCTGGCGGAAGTACTGGCTCTCGTCGTGGCCGTGGCCACGGAAAGAGATGGAGAACGTCTTGAGCCTGGGGACTTCCTGGGCGGCGTAGTGGAGGACGGTGGAGGAGTCGATGCCGCCGGAGGCCCAAACGCCGAGCGGGACGTCGCTGATGAGGTGTTCGCGGATGGAGGCGCGGAGGAGCGAGTCGAGCTCCTCCTTGGCGTCCTCGAGGGTGCGGGGTCTGGGGTCGAAGCGGAGCTGCCACCACTGGAGGCGGCTGATGTCGCCGTTGCGCCATTCGAGGAGCTCGCCGGGCAGCAGCTTTTCAATGCCCTCGATGAGCGTGTAGGGGGCGGGAACGTAGTTGAGGGAGAGAAAGTAGGAGAGCCCGTTGAGGTCGAGGCGGCGGGAGACTTCGGGGTGATAGAGGATCGCCTTGAGCTCGGAGCCGAAGTAGAGGTCACGGCCTCGATGGAAGAGGTAGAGTGGCTTGATGCCCATGCGGTCGCGGGCGAGGACGAGCCGCTTGCGCTGATGATTCCAGAGGGCGACGGCGAACATACCACGAAGCCTGGGAAAGACTCCGGCGTCCCATTCGAGGAAGCCATGAAGGATGACTTCGGTATCGGAGTGGGTCTCGAAGGTGTGGCCGAGGGTTTCGAGCTCGCGGCGGAGCTCGAGGTGGTTGTAGACTTCGCCGTTGTAGACGATGGTGACGGTTTCGCCGGTGCGCGGGTGCGTGGCGTGCATGGGCTGGTTGCCCTGAGCGAGGTCGATGATCTTGAGGCGCGCGTTGGCGAGGGCGACGAGGGGGGATTCGAAGACGCCCCTGTGGTCGGGGCCGCGGTGGTGGAGGGTTTCGATCACCTTATGGATGCGCCCGGGTTCGACCGGGTGATCCAACGTGGTGAAACCAGCGATGCCGCACACAAAGAGACAGGATAGCAGGGGCAAGTCCTTCACCCGAATTGGGAGTGGGGAGCCCCTGTTAAGATAAACTCATGGCACTCACGGCGCGCCGCGAGCGTTCCGCCGGCGGGTATGCAGTTAGGGAAGTTCGCTGCCGCGCTGGAAAGGGAGCCTATCTGTCCGAGGGTCCATCGGTAAGACCTGCCCAATGAAGTTACTCCTGGATACGCCATTATCGCCGGACGTTGCGGCGTGGCTGCGCGGACTGGGCCATGACGCGGTTCACGCGAGCGAGATTGCCGCGCAGGGCATGGCCGACGAGGATTTGATGCGGCTAGCGGCCGCGGAGAGCCGAGTCCTGGTGACAGCCGGGCTGGACTTCGACCGTCTTCTGGAACTGTGGAGTGGAAAAGGGCAGAAGGTGATCCTGCTCCGGGGGGCAGACTACAGCCCGGAAGAGAGCAAAGAGGCCGTTTCGCGCGGCTTGGAGGCGATCGACAGAGAGAAGCACGCGCCCTCGATTGTGGTGGTCGGGCGGGGGCCTGGGAGCAAGTGCGCAGCGCCGGAGTAAGCATGCCGGGCTCGGGGCTCGCCTGGCGTTGAGGAACCTGATACGCTGCGTGGCATGACAGGCGCCAACAGGAGAGAGTTCCTGAAACTGGCGGCGGGCGCGGCGCCGGCTGTGGCCGTGGCGGCAGCGGCGGAGCGGCGGCCGAATTTCATCGTGCTGTTCGCCGATGACATGGGATACGGCGATCTGGCGTGCTACGGCAATCCGGTGATCCGGACGCCGAACCTGGACCGGATGGCGGCAGAGGGGACTCGGTTCACATCCTTCTATTCGGCGGCGCCGGTTTGCACTCCGTCGCGCGTGGGGCTGCTGACGGGGCGGCATCCAATCCGCGCCGGGCAGGCGAACAACACTGGTCCGGAGACGAAAGGGGGACTGCCGCTTTCCGAGATTCTGTTGCCGCAGGCGCTGAAGCAGCAGGGCTACCGGACGATGGCGATCGGCAAGTGGCACCTCGGGTATCAGCCGAAGGAGTATCTGCCGGTCAGCCGCGGTTTCGATCACTGGTTTGGCTTGCCCTACAGCAACGACATGATTCCGCCGTGGGTGAAGACGAACGTGCCGTTGCGGTTGTACCGGGACGCGGAACCGGTGGAGGAGAGTCCAGAGCAGTCCAATCTGACGGAACGGTACACAGAGGAGGCGGTGAAGTTCATCAAGGCTTCTGGCGGGAGGCCGTTTTTCCTCTACCTGCCGTATACGATGCCGCATCTGCCGGTGAGCGCGAGCAGCAGGGCGGGGAAGTCGCGGGCGGGGGTGTACGGGGACGTGATCGAGACAATCGACTGGTCGGCGGGCGAGATCCTGCGGACGCTGAAGGTTCTCGGGCTGGACAGCAACACAATGGTGGTGTTCTGTAGCGACAACGGACCGTGGCACAACCTTCCGGAGCGGATGCTGGCCAACGGCGTGGAGCCGTGGCATACGGGGACGAAGGGTCCGCTGCGCGGGGCGAAGGGGACGTCCTATGAGGGCGGGCAGAGAGTGCCCGGAATCTGGCGCTGGCCGGGAGTGATTCGCGCCGGCGAGGTCTCGATGGATCCGGCTTCGACGTTGGACTTGTTCCCGACGATCGTGAGGGCGGCGGGCGCGGAGATGCCGGGCGACAGGACTTACGATGGCTACGATCTGCTGCCGATGCTGCGAGGAGCAGGGAAGCCGCCCAGAAACGAAATCTACTACTGCGTGGGCAGAGTGCTGGAGGGTGTGCGTGAGGGCCCATGGAAGTACCGGCGGGCGCGCGCGGGCAAGGCGGCGGCGGAGGCGGAGCTTTTCCATTTGGACCAGGATCCGGCGGAGCAGTACAATTTGGCTGGCCGGTATCCGGAGATTGCAGCGAGGTTGCTGGAGAGGCTGAGGAGATTCGCAGGGGAGATTGGCGCCGAGCTGGCAGCGTGAGCGAGACCACGGACGTCTACAGGGAGTTGCAGCGGCGGTTTTGACACCGGAGTTCGAGCGGGATGTGCGCGCCTGCTTCGACGAACGGTTCACAGGGGAGTTGTTCAGCCCGCGGTTGACGCAGCAGATGCCGGGCCACAGGGTCTGAAAGCGGCATGCGCGCCTCGCTATACTGCAACAGACG
Organism: Bryobacteraceae bacterium; assembly: GCA_013388415.1. Classification (GTDB taxonomy): domain Bacteria; phylum Acidobacteriota; class Terriglobia; order Bryobacterales; family Bryobacteraceae; genus JACADU01. The sequence goes on along the minus strand of JACADU010000282.1, from coordinate 3,526 downwards.
CAGGAGGAAGTCTCCATGGAATTGACTCGCAGGCAGGTTTTGCAGGGCGCGGCAATGGCAGCGCCGGCAGCGAAAGCGGTTGCCGCCAATGACAAGGTGCAAGCCGGATTCATCGGCTGTGGCGCCCGGGCGCATGAATTGATGGCCGCGCTGGGGGTTCATGAAGGGGTGGCGATCACCAAAGTCTGCGACGCCTACACAGGCCGGGTGGAGCGGGCAAAGGAGCGGCTGAAAGGAATGGGCCACACGGCTGCCGCGGCGAAGGACTGGCGCGAGATGATCGCGGACAAGTCGCTGGACGCGGTTGTGATCGCGAGTCCGGACCACTGGCATAAGACGCACGTGGTGGAGGCGCTGAACGCGGGCAAGGACGTTTACTGCGAGAAACCGCTGACGTACACGGTCGAGGACGGGCTGGAGATTCTGGCGGCGATGAAGCGGACCGGGAAGATTGTGCAGGTAGGCAGCCAAGGCGTTTCGACGGAGACACAGAAGAAAGCGCGCGAGATGATCCAAGCGGGGCGGCTGGGCAAGGTGACAATGATCCGGGCGGCGTACAACAGGAACACTGCATCCGGAGCGTGGATCTATCCGATTCCGCCCGATGCGAACCCCAATACGGTGGACTGGGCGGCGTTCGAAGGGCCGGCGTCGAAGAAGCATCCGTTTTCCTTGGAGAGGTTTTTCCGGTGGCGGTGCTACTCGGAATACTCGGGCGGGATTGCGACGGACCTGTTCGTGCACCTGTGCACGACGATTCACTATCTAATGGGAGCGGAGGCTCCGCGCAGGGTGACGGCGATGGGGTCGCTGTACCGGTGGAAGGAATCCAGGGACGTGCCGGATACGCTGAACGCGATCCTGGAGTACCCGGAAGGCTTCACCGTGAACCTGAGTTCGACATTCAACAACCAGAGTTCGGCGGAATCGAGTTTCATGTTTCTGGGGACGGAAGGGACGATTTCGCTGGGCTGGGGCCAGATGCGCTACGAGCCGGAAAACGTTCACGAGGACAACGCGTGGATCGTGGCGAGCTGGCCGTCCAAGCTCGAGGCGGCGTACTGGGCAGACCCGAAAGTGCGCGCGGAGGGAAGGCCGGGAATGTCGAAGCCGAAGCTGATCCGCGGGTTCGAGACTTACGGAGCAGAGGGGCTGGACGCAACGTGGACGCACTTCGGCTCGTGGCTGGAGTCGATCAGGACGCGGAAGCCGCATTGGGAAGACGGCTACCGCGGACATCGCGCGGCGGCGTGCGCGCACATGGTGAACCGATCGGTGAAGACGGGGCGAGTGGTCGAGTGGGACGCCGCGGCAGACACGATCAAGGCATGAGGCCCTGACGTCAGGGCTTGCGAATCGCGGACAGGCCTTGCCACGCGGGTTTGGCGAGCTGGCTGTTCCATTCCTGTAGCCGGGCGCGCAGCTCCCGGACTCTGGGGAGATTGGACAAGGCGATGTCGTTCTTTTCCGCTGGATCCTGGGCGAGGTCGTAGAGTTCGGGTTCGGAATCCTGGTGGAGGACAAGTTTCCAATTGGCCTCTCGCAGGGCGTGGTGAGTGCCGCCGCCTGTGCGCCAGAAGAGGCGTTCGTGTGGACTGCCGGATCTTGCGCCGGTGAGAAAGGGAAGCAGGTCGACGCCGTCCAAAGGCCGGTCCTTTGCAGGCGGGGCTCCGGCGAGAGCGAGTGTCGTGGCGGCGATATCCAGGCTGCTGACGGGCGCGTCGAAGGTGGCGCCGGGCTTGATGCGGCCGGTCCAGCGGGCGGTCATCGGCGTGCGGATGCCGCCTTCGTAAAGACTGCCCTTGCCATTTCTGAGCGGGAGGTTGGAGGAAGAGTTCGCCTGAGCCGGGCCGCCATTGTCGCTGAGGAAGAAAACGAGCGTGTCGTTGTCGAGGCCGTTCTCCTGGAGAGACTTCAGGACAGCGCCGACGCCGTCGTCGAGGGCGGAGACCATTGCGGCGTAATGCCGGCGCCTTTCGTTGGAGATGGAGGCGAATCGGGCGAGGTACTCGGGCGGCGCCTGCATGGGCGTGTGCGGGGCGTTGTAGGCGAGGTAGAGGAAGAAGGGATCGCGCCTGCGGCGAGCGATGAACTTGGCGGCTTCGCGGGAGAGATCCTGCGTCATGTATTCGAGCTGAGGGACAGGCTCGCGGTTTCGAGTGAGCGGGACAAAGTACTCCTTGGCGGCGTCGATGCGGGGCGGTTCGAGAGGGAAGTACTGATGGCCGCCGCCGAGGAAGCCGTAGAATTCGTCGAATCCGCGGGCATTGGGGTGGAAGTGGGAGGCGTCGCCGAGGTGCCACTTTCCGATCAAAGCAGAGGTGTAGCCGGCGGGCTTGAGGAGAGCTGGGAGGAGGGTTTCTGAAAGCGGGAGTCCCTCGCCGACGCCGTACTGGGGGTTGTTTTCATGGCCGAAGCGCTGCTGGTATCGGCCTGTGAGCAGGCCGGCGCGGGTGGGGCTGCAGAAGGGGTGCGAGACATAGGAGTTTGCGAAGCGCACGCCTTGGCCGCGGAGCCGGTCGAGATTGGGGGTGGGGATGTCGCGGCAGCCGGAGTAGCCGAGGTCGGCGGAGCCAAGGTCGTCGGCGAGGATCACCAGCACATTCGGCTTGCGGGCGGGCGGCTGGACGGCCGCGGCGGCCGAGGAGACGAGGAAGGTTCGGCGGGTATTCATGCTACGTTCTGACAAGTTGTATCAGCTTTGGAGCCCGCCTGGTCAGGGCGGCCCGTGGTTGCTAAAAAATTAGCATTGCAATTGCGGAGGAGCTGTGCTAAAAAATTAACAGCATGGGCGACAAAGGGCGAGGATTGAGCCGGCGTGAGCGGCAGATCATGGACGTGCTGCACCGGGCAGGGCGCGCGACAGCGGCGGAAATCCGCGCCGGGATGGAGGATGCTCCGAGCGACTCGGCGGTGCGGACGTTTCTCCGGATTCTGGAGCAAAAGGGGCATGTTCGGCACGAGGAGGACGGGGTGCGGTACGTCTACATGCCGGTGGAGTCGCGGCAGAAGGCGAGGAAATCGGAGTTACTGAGACTGGTAGAAACATTCTTTGACGGATCGGCGCCGCAGGCAGTGGCGGCTCTGTTGGGGATTTCGGCCGGGAAGCTGTCCGATGAGGAGTTGGACCGTCTGGAAGCGATGGTGAAGAAGGCGAGGAAACCGTGAGCGAGACGATGCTGGCGATTGGGTGGAGTTCGCTGAAAGCGGGGACGGCGTTGCTGGCGGCGGCATGGCTGGCGGCGTCGCTGATGAGGCGAAGTCCGGCGGCGGCACGTCACGCGGTTTGGGTGGCGGGGCTGTCCGGGATGGCATTTGTGGCGTTGATGGCCGCGGCGCCAGAGGGATTCTGGGGTCCGGCGGTGGAGATGACGCCGGCAATCAGGGTGTTGGCGGTGGGAGCGGGGGCGGCTTCGCAGGAATCCGGGATGGCGGGCTGGGTTCTGGCCGTGTGGGCGGCAGGGACGCTTTTGTTGTGGGCAAGGCTGGGTTGGGCGCATTTCCGGATTGCCCTCCTGGCGCGCCG
>JACADU010000450.1 GCA_013388415.1 Bryobacteraceae bacterium | reverse complement strand
GGGGGGGGCGGGGACGCTGCCCGCGCGGCCGGGGTGAGTTTTCCATCAGCTTTGTGTTGCAGGATCCGAACCGCCTTTACTTTGATGTCCCTCTGACGGGACCAGCCCCGGACTCCGGGCCGGCCAACATCGCTATTGTATGGCATTTGTCCCGCGGCGCAATGGCATCGGCCCGGGGCTTACCCGTTCAGCGCCACCAGCGGCGGCGCCGCCGGCCGCGCGGCCTTCAACCCGGGCATCGGCCTGCCCCGGAAAAGGCGCTGGCAGAGCGCCGCCGTCCAGCGCGCCCAGCGCTTCGCCGACCGGTGCCGGGCGCTGTCGGTGGCGATGCCCGTGTCCGCGTACATCTGCCTGTACAGCTTCGAGACGAACACGAAGGCCAGACGCGACTTCACTGACTTCACGCATCCGGCCCGCTTCCAGATCTCCTTCAGGCTGTAGTACTCGTCCCAGACGCGCTGCGTCCGCACGCGGATCTCTTCCGCCGTCATCGTCGGATGCGCCATGTACAGCTTCGGCCGCTTGTGCCCCGGAATCAGCCAGTAGCGCGTGATCGGCCTGCCCTCCACCACCGGCACGTTGTCCCCGTACTGCTTCTCCCACTTCTCAAAGTCCACCGTCCCCGGAAACGGCGTCAGCATCACGAATTGCGCGAACGTCAGACCCGAAACCTTGGCCAGCGCCACCGTTGCGTCGAATGTCTCCGCCCGGTCCGACGGCAGCCCGAAAATGAACGAGCCCAGCACATGCACATCGTGCTGCTTGAACAGCCGCAGCCTTTCCGCCAGCTTCTCGCCGGAAAGATTGAAGTCCTTGAAAACCGACTTCAGCCCCTCCGGCGTCACCGCCTCCACTCCCACCAGCGCGCCCCGGATATGCGCCTTGCGCATCGCCTTCAGGAACTCCTCGTCTTCCGCCGCCTCCATCGTGATCTGCGTGAACAGCACCATGTCGTCCGGCAGCTCCGCCAGCCGCTCCATCAGCTCGAACCGCTCGGCGCGCATCGCGCGCAGTTCCTGCGCCTTCCGCGTGTCGCCGCGCTTTTCCGCCAGCGCGATGTCGGTGAGAGAAACGGTGTAGAAGTTGTCATCTGCGAGCGCGACAAAGCGGAAACCGAGACGGCGAAGCTCGAGGACCTCTCCTGCCACAACGTCAACGCCGCGCTGCCTCGGCTGCTGCCCGTCGGATCGCCACACCGAGCAGAACGAGCAGTGCTTCGGGCAGCCCCGCACCGTCTGCACCGAAGCCCACATATAGCGGTTCGCCGGAAGCAGATCCCACCGCGCCGGAATCAACCGGGCGCCGCTGACCCGCCCGCCCGCGTAGCGCCTCTGAGGCGCGCCCGCGGCGCAGTCCTCGAGCACCTGCTCCCAGACCACGTCGCCGTCGCCCTGCACCACCGCATGCGCGCCGCCGAGTTCCTCCGGCTCATCGGGAAACAGCGTCGAGTGAATCCCCCCGAAAACCACCCACGCGCCCCGCGCCCTCGCTTCCCGCCCCACTTCCAGTCCGCGGATCGCGTTCGAAGAGTGGATCCCGATCCCGACCACATCGCCCGGCTCGATCGTGTCCAGGTCCATCAGTTCCAGCGTCTCGTCGATCACCGCGATTTCGCCATGCTTCGATGGGGTCGCCGCCGCCAGTACATAGAGCCAGCGCGGCGTGATCACGGCCGTGCCGAACGACACGTCGCTCGGGTTCACAAGATGGATGCGCAAGTTTTGTCCTCGTGGTCTCCGCAATCACTGCGAATGGCTCCCCTCAAGGACCACGCGGCCTCAGCGACGGCCCTTTCATTCTATATGGCGCCGCCCCGTTTGTCGCGCCGGATTTGCCGCCGCTTACTTTTTCAGCCGCTTCGTCATCCGCAATTCGTTCATCTCGCCGGGCACAATCCGGTACTGCACGTCGTCCATGATCGTCCGGATCAGCCGCAACCCGAGCCCCCCGCTCCGCCGCTGCTTCACCAGTTCCTCCACCGCCTCCGGTTTGATCAGCGACGGATCGAAGCCCCGCCCGGTGTCGATGATGTCGAAGTGGATCTCGCCCTCCTCGACCGCCGCGCGCACCGTCACCTCCCGCGTCGCGTCCGAACCGTAGGCGTGCTCGATCACATTCGCGCAGGCTTCGTCCACCGCCAGCGCCAGCCTCGCGATCTCGTTTTCGTCAAATCCAACCTGCGCCCCGACCGCCGACACAAAGTCGCGGATCAAAGCCAGGTTCTCCGTCGAGGACGGTACGTGAAGGGCGAACTTGCGTTCAAATGACGGCATTTCGATGTCTCCCTCACTGCTTGCCGAACCGCCCGATCGCCGCTTCCGGATCGGCCTCGATGTTGAACAGCTCGGGGAAACCGAGCACTTCAAAAACCTGGTAAACCTTCGGCGCGATCGAGGCCAGCTTGATGTCGCCGCCCTGCTCCCGGATCTCTTCGATGAAACTCATGAACACGCCCAGCCCGGCGCTGGAGATGTAAGTCAGCTTCCCGCAGTCGATCACGATGCGGATCTTCCCCGCTTCCAGCAGCTCCTGGATCGCGGCTTCGAATTGCGGCGCCGTATGGGCGTCCAGGTACCCGTCCAGGGCCAGCACCTGAATGCCGCTCTGTTCGCTCCGTTCGATGTTGAAATTGGTGGCCAAGGCTGCTGCGTCTCCCTTGTCAGCTTAATGAATACTCTGCTTTCAGCACCAGCAGCGTCAGATCGTCATGCTGCTCGGCGCCGCTTTGAAACTCCCTCGCCGCTTCGAGAACGGCGTCGTGGATCTGCCGCGCGTCGCTCCCGGCGTTCTCCCGGACAACCTCACCCAGACGCTCCTCCCCGAACTGCTCGCGTTCCGGGTTCATCATCTCCGTCAGCCCGTCGGAATAGAAGACCGCCACGTCGCCCGTTTGGAGTTCGACGGTCTGCTCCTCCAGCAGCGGGTCGAAAGCCGCCGGCGAGGCGAGCCCCAGCCCGAGCCCTCGAGGCTTGAGAAGCTCCCATGTTTTCGTCGCCGCCCGGTACAGCAGCGGCGGATTGTGGCCCGCCCTCACGTGAGTCAGCCTGCGCGCCGGAGGATCCAGCACCGCCAGCGACATCGTCACGAATGTCTTTCGCTTGCCCGTAGCCAGCAGGTATTTGTTCAGACGCGAAACCAGCGCGGGCAAGTGCGTCAGCTTCGGCTGCGCGCTCGCCAGCATCCCCTTGGTCAACGTCATGTAAAGCGCCGCCGGCACGCCCTTCCCTGACACGTCGGCCACGCACAGCGCCAGCTTGCCGGATGGAGCGGCCGCATAATCGAAGAGGTCTCCGCCGACTTCCCGCGCCGGAATGCACGACCCCGCGATCGAGTATCCGTCCACCTTCGGCGGAGTCGCCGGCAACAGC
>JACADU010000373.1 GCA_013388415.1 Bryobacteraceae bacterium | reverse complement strand
GTCAACCATGGCTTTGCCGCCGAGCGTTTCCTGCGCGACCTCGACCTCTCCAGCGTCGTCGAAATCCATATTGCCGGCGGCGACGAACTCGCGGGTTTTTACACGGACTCCCACGCCGGGGCGGTGGCTGAACCCGTGTGGCCATTACTGAGGGATGTGCTGGCCGCGGCGCCATCCATTCGCGCCGTGACCTTCGAATTCCACGAGTCTTACTTTCCGCGGCTGGGAGCGGGCGGCGTCACCGCGCAGCTGGAACGAGCCCGCGCGTGCTGGGAGGCGCACGCCAGAGTTTGAACCATGTCGCTTCACGCCTACCAGACGGTCTTCGCCAGGATGACCCTCGACCCCGCGCTCTGCCGCCGCATCCGGGCCGAAGGCGAGGCCGCGCTCTCGGGCTATGAACTGACCCCGCTTGAGGTCCGCCGTCTCGCCGCCATCGCCCGGCAGCCGGGCATGAAAGTGAACTGCACGCTGTCGCGGGCCAACCGCCTGGCGGCGATCAGCGGGCTGTTACCGCGCACATGCGAGCTTCTCCAGGACCAGCTTCGGGACCTGCTCGACCGGTTCTGGGGGCAACACGACATGGGGAGCCTTCAGACACTGCCGGCAGGCCTTGAGTTCGCCGCTTTCCTGGAGCGCGAGATTGCCGCTGGGCGGGTGACGCACCCTCTAGCCGCAGAGACTCTTGCCTCGGAAGCCGCCGCCGCCAAGGCCCTTACAGCGCGACCCTGAATCGCAGCGGCAGGAGCGCGCTGCGGCGGATTCCGATCCGCGGCGTCACTTCCATCGCGCTGACTTCCGGCGCAGCGTGAATCTTCAGGGGTCCCTTCGTGAGATCAGCGCCGTAGTGCTCGAGGGTGATTCCGAGCGCGCGGGTCAGTTTGCCGGGCCCATCGCCGGCTCCCTCGACGGCGCGGATGAGCACACAGCCCGGGATGCCTTCGGGTTCCGCAACGACATTCAGGCAATAGTGCATGCCGTAGTTGAGGAAGACGTAGGCATGCCCCGGCGGACCGAACAGGACCTCGGTCCTTGGCGTGCGGCCGCGCCAAGCATGCGCCGCCTCGTCGCCGCAGGGCAGATAGGCCTCCACCTCGAGAATCCGCCCTCCGCGCCCGTTCATGGTCAGGCGCTTCCCCAACAGGCCGCGGGCGACCTCGACGGTGGGCCGGGCATAGAAGGCGCGGGGCAGGATCACGTTGCTACGCTAGTGAAGGTATCACGTGGAATGCGCTTGTTCATTGGTCTCGACGTGCCCTACGAGATGCGGCGGAATCTCGAGCTGCTGCTCCAGCTTCTGAAGCCCGCCGCGAAGATCTCCTGGAGCACGCCTGGCAACATGCACATCACGACGAAGTTCATCGGCGAATGGCCGGAGGAACGGCTTGACGAGCTGAAACTTGCGCTGGAAGCCATACCCCGCCCGGCGCCGCTCACGATTGGCATTCGGGGCATCGGCTGGTTTCCCAACCCGCACCACCCGCGCGTTCTCTACGCGGGCATTGCCGCGCCGGACACACTCGCCGAACTCGCGCGCGACACGGAGAGCGCCTGCGAGCTGCTCGGAATCCCCCGGGAGGAGCGCGAGTTCCGCCCGCACCTCACGCTGGCGCGCATCAAGGGTCCCGCCGATCTTGTTCGGCTTCGACAAACCATCGCCGGCCTGCCTTCGGCCGACTTCGGGGCCTTCACGAGCCGCGAATTCCACCTTTATGAAAGCCGGCTCAACCCCGGCGGCTCTGTCTACACGAAACTGGCGACCTATTCGCTGACTGCATCATGACGCGCGTTCTGCTTCTTCTTGCCGCCTACCTCATTGGGGGCATCCCCTTCGGCTACCTTTTGGTCCGCTGGAAGACCGGCGAGGACGTCCGCTCGAAAGGGAGCGGCAACATCGGGGCAACCAACGTGCTGCGCACGACGGGCCGCGCGTTCGGCGTGCTGACGCTTGTCCTGGACATCGCCAAAGGCTATTTCGCGGTCTGGCTGATGGCGCGGTTCACGAACGACGATCCGGTTTGGACGGCCGCGGCTGCCGTTGCCGTGCTCGTTGGCCATGGTTTTCCCGTCTATCTCAGGTTTCAGGGCGGGAAAGCGGTGGCCAGCTTTGTTGGGGCGAACCTTTACCTGGCGCCGCTGGCTCTGCTCGCCTGCGTGGCTTTGCTGGCCGTCGTGGTGGCGATGACGCGCTACATCTCGATGGGGTCGATTACAGCCGCCGGGCTGTTCCCCTTCGCGGTCTGGCTGCTCATGCATCCGCACCCGGCCATCCTCATCAGCGCCATATTCAGCGCGGCGTTCATCGTCTGGCGCCACCGCTCGAACATCGAGCGCATTCGCGCGGGCACAGAGAACGTTTTCCGCTTCGGAGGAAAGCGCACGTGAACCGGCTGGCTGTGATCGGGGGCGGCAGTTGGGGCACGGCGCTTGCCATCGTGCTGGCGCCGCGTTTCGAGCAGGTCTCGCTGTGGGTGTACGAAACCGATCTTGCCGCCCGCATGGCCGCGTCCCGGGTGAACGACGTCTACCTGCCCTCAGCCACGCTGCCCGGGAATGTCAGAGTCACGGATTCGATCCGCGAAGCCGTTGAAGGCGCCCGGTTCGTGCTGGGCGTCATGCCTTCGCATCACGCGCGCCGTGTCTACACCGAACTCAGAGTCCATGCCGACCCGGAAGCCGGCTTCGTCAGCGCGACCAAAGGGCTCGAACAGACTTCCCTGCTTCGCGTCAGCGAGGTCCTGCGCGAGGTGCTTGGCGATGTCCCGGCCGGCGTGCTCAGCGGCCCCACCTTTGCGGAGGAGGTTGCCCGCGGCGAGCCGGCCGCCATCGTCATCGCGAGCCACGACGCCGCTTTCGCCCGTTCGGTGCAGCACGCCTTCGCCGGACCGACTTTCCGGCTTTACACCAACAGCGACCCCATCGGCGTCGAGCTCGGGGCCGCGCTCAAGAACGTGATCGCCATCGCCGCGGGAGTGTGCGCCGGGCTCGGGCTGGGCAACAACACCACTGCCGCCCTGATTACGCGCGGCCTAGCCGAGATTACCCGCCTCGCCGTCGCCGCCGGGGGTCAGGCCAAGACGCTTGCCGGGCTGGCCGGTCTTGGCGACCTGGTCCTCACCTGCAATGGCGAACTGAGCCGCAACCGCCGCGTCGGTTTTGAGTTGGGCCGCGGGCGCCGGCTCAGCGAGATACTCGCCGGCATGCAGATGGTCGCCGAAGGGGTCAAGACCACGGAAGCCGCCGTCGCCCTCGCAGCCCGCCATGGCGTTGAGATGCCCATCACCCGCCAGATGTTCGCCATCCTCCATGAGAACCGCCCTCCCCGCGAGGCGGTCCGGGAGTTGATGGAGCGGTCGCTGAAAGAAGAGTGACCGAGGCTAACCGCGACGCCGCAGGCCTGCCATATACAGCGCGATCAATCCGCAGCCGAGAAGCGCGGCGGCGCCCGGCTCGGGGATGGTGTTGACCTCGATGTTTGAGACGTAGCGCCAGTGGCTGCTCCAATCGTACTCTTCCAGGTAGAACTGCTGGCCGTAGAACGGCATTCCCTCATAGACGATCGTCTGGAAAATATTGCCGCTGACAGGCCAGTAATCCCGTTCGAGCTCGATTTCGTTCTCGTCGAGCAGCCGGAAGACCGCGCCGTTGAACGCGGCGCCCTCGATCAAAAAGCTGTAAAGCGGTGCGGGTTCGGAGAACTCCAGTTGAAACCTGAAAACGAGGTAGGGACCCGATGAGGAGCCGTCCAGCCTTTCCGGACTACCGCCTTGCTGGTGGCCGCGGAAGTGAACCGATACACCTGAGAACGGCGCCAATGGGTCGTCCGATTGGGAAACGAAGTGGACGCCGCCATTACCTACCCAGTCTTGACCAGCAGGCCAAGTCGCAGAGCTGCCGGCGTTGGTGACCGTGAAGACGGGACCCCTCACCCGGCATCGCCGGGAGTGTCAACAACACTTCATATCGAAAGATTGGGTTTCCGTGTAAACCACTTCGCCTCTGCCGCGCTCTAAGGAGCATGGCGAGCGGCACTCCGTTCCAACTGCCAGCGCAACCCCTAGC
>JACADU010000359.1 GCA_013388415.1 Bryobacteraceae bacterium | reverse complement strand
GCCCTGGTCCCCGCCCGGACAGGACCTCACAAATGAACTGGACGCGACGCGGTTTTCTCTGCTCGCCTGCTCTCCTTTCGGCCCCCGCGGCCCCGAGCCATTGCGATGTCGCCGTCTACAGCGGCGCTCCCTGCGGCATCGCCGCCTCCAGGGCGACGCCCACCGCGGCGTCATGAACTACAACTTCCGGCCCACCTTCGCCAAGGACCCTGCCTGGAAAGTCCCGATCCCCAAGCCCGAACGCTACGACCCCGCCCGGTCGCGCTGCGCCAGATCCTGGACCTTTACCCCCGCCGCAACGGCAAGTTCGAAGTCAACAACAAGCCCGCGGCGATTATCTCCCTCGGCCACTTTGGCGGGCAGTTTGACTATCCCGGCGCTTCCTACAAGCGCAGGGAGGAGATCATCGCCGACCATTGGGATTACACGCTCGGCCTCTTCCACTTCCTCGCCACCCATCCGCGCGTCCCTGAGCCGCTACAGGCGGAAATGCGTTCCTGGGGGCTTCATCGCGAGGAGTTCCCGGATCACGGCAACCTCCCCTATCAGCTCTATGTCCGCGAAGCCCGCCGCATGAAGGGCGCCGTCATCATGACGCAGCGCGACGTAACCGAGCTTCGCCGCAAGCCCGACTCCATTGGCATCAGCTCGCACTTCATCGACTCGCACCATGTCCAGCGTTGCGCCGTTTCAAATTCCGCAAGGACACGGGCGGACCGCCCGTGTTCTGATCACTTCTTCGTGGTCAAGCCAAAGCCGGTCCTGAACAGCGGGTTTTCGAGGTCATGCGGAACGTCTTCCTTCTGCTTCCTGACCGACTCCATGTCCCGCGGCAAATCGAAGGGCAGCTTGCCCACCGCCGGCGCCCGTCCGAAGATCACGTCCAGCAGCGCGGCGTCGGAGACATTGAAGTGAGCCAGCACAGCGCCCGCCTGGCCGATGAACTCCGACAAGACCGCGGGGCGGTCCATGTACATCGCCACGATCAGTGGCTTGCCTGAAGCCGCCAGCCGGCGGATCTTCTCGAGTTCGCCTGCGTTTTCCGCGCCGGTGTATGCCAGGCTCCCCTCGTGCGCTCCGCGGAAGAAGCTCGCGCCTCCCTTGTGGACTTCAAACGGTGCGTCGACGGCAATGATGACGGCGTCAGCCTGCCCCGCATCGCCGGCGGCCGTCCCGTACCGCGCAGCGACTTCCGCGGCGATGTTTTCGACGTAGATCTTCTTCCCCGCCCCAAGCGGCAGCAGTCCGTCCGCGTTCTTGAGCAACACCACCGACCTCCGCTGCGCCGCCGCGCCCGCGTCCAGGAATGCCTTGCTCGCGACGATCTTCTTCGACGCTTCGGGATCAACGTACGGGTTCTCGAACAGCCCCATTTCGAACATCGGCTTGAGCACCCGCCGCGCCGATTCGTCCAGCCGCGATTCGGCTACGGCGCCATCCCTGACCAGTTCGATGATGAATTTCGGGTCGTTGTCGCCGCCGATTTGATCGACGCCAGCCTCCACCATCCGCTGCTGCCGCTGCTTTTCGCTGAGGTCTTCGACGCCCCACGGCATATTCCTCAGCCAGTCGGAAATCACGACGCCGTTGAAGGCGAGCTTCTTCCTGAGCAGGTCGCCTACGATCACCTTCGAGAAACCCATCCCCACGGTGTCGTAGCCCACCGGAATCGCGTAGCCCGGCATGATGCCGCCCGTCTTCGCGTCAAAGGCGGCCCGGAAAGGAATCAAGTGGTGGTCGAAATTGTTGCCCGGATAAACCTGCCAGCGGCCGTAATCGTTGTGCGGGTCCAAGCCCTCCTTCACGGGACCGTCGCCGGGAAAATGCTTGGTGACGCAGAGGACGCTTTCGGGCCCGAGGCGCGGACCTTGAAAGGTCTCGACATAGGCCTTCACCAGGGCCGCGCTCAGCTTCGCGTCTTCGCCGAAAGTGCCCGCGATGCGGTTCCAGCGCGGCTCCGTCGCGAGGTCCGCCATCGGCGAGAGCGTCACATGGATGCCCAGGGCGCGCAGCTCCCTGGCCGCAATCCGGCCGAACTCGCGGACCAGCGCCGGATCGCCCGCCGCAGCAAAGCCGATTTGCTCGGGCCACTGCGAGATGTTGGGGGCGGCCCCTGCCGGCGCCGCCGCCGGAAAGGGCGCGCCGCGCCGCGAAGGCGCGTGGCGCGGATCCGAACTCAAAGCCAGCGGGATGCCCAGACGGGAGCCTTCAGCGATTTCCTGAAGTCCGTTGGCGAATGTCGCGCTCGCTTCCGGCGGCTCCGCGGGGTTGGGCCGCAGCAGAATCCAGCGGACATTGCGTTTCAGAATCAGCTCGGTTGGATTAGGCCTGTCCAGTGGGATCACGCCCTCCCGCCGGGGCGGAACGAAGCCCGCGGCGGCCCCGCCTCTCGGCGGAGGCGGCGCATCGAGAACCACGCCCCCGGGACCGGTGAAGCCCATCAGGGAGGAGTGGATCATCAGCCCCGCCTTCTCCTCCACCGTCATCTGCCCGATGAGATCTTCGACACGCTGCTCCACCGGCAGCCGCCAGTCCTCATACCGGTCGAGCTTGCCGTTGCGGTTGAGGTCCTTGAAGGAGAGCCCGTTCACCTTAAGGAGCGGCGCCTTTCTGGCGCCCAGTTGAGGCTGCCTTGGCGCGCCGGCCATCACGGCGGCCAGAACAACCACAGCCACGCCCTGTCTCAGCATGGTTTCACCTCGCTACTGGAAAAGCTGTGGCGCGAATTCGTTGAGGTATTTCCGCCAGACGAGCCAGGTATGGGCGCCCTCACTTTCCTGGTACACGGGCTGGAATCCGCGCTTCTTGAGCATCTCGACGGTCGCCTGCGACGTCTTTAGAAGAAAGTCGTCTTTCCCTGTCGCGACCCAGAGCAGCTTCAGTCCGGGTTTGAGCTTTGCGTCGTCGAGCATCGCCGACCGCTTGCTCTGCCATTCCTCCATCGGTGAAACAGCCGGAGCGGAAGGCGCCGCGGCGCCGCCCGGCCGCGGTCCGCCGCCGAAAATCCCGGAGCTGAAAACACCAATGTAGGCGAACTTGTCCAGGTGCGAGAAGCCGATGTTGAGTGTCTGCATGCCGCCCATGGAGAGTCCTGCGATCGCGCGGTCCTTTCTGCCGGTCAGCACGCGGTAGTTCGTCTCGACATAGGGCATGATGTCCTTGACGAAGTCCTCGCCGAATTCGTCGATCGCCCGGTTCATCCCTCCCGCGCCAAAACTCGCTGAGGTGTGCCCGGCCGGCATCACCATGATCATCGGTTTGGCCTTCTTCGCTGCGATCAGGTTGTCGAGGATGAAGCCGGCTCGGCCCACCGTGCTCCAGGAGTTGTCCGAATCGCTGGCGCCGTGCAGCAGGTAGAACACCGGGTACTTGCCCTTGCCGAGTTCGTAGCCTGGCGGAGTGTAGATGTGCATCCTGCGGTGCCGGCCGAGCGCCGTTGACCAATAGTGCACTGACGCCACGGCGCCGTGCGGGACCCGGGCGGCGTCCTGCCATTCGAAGCCAGGCACATGGACGAGGCTCCAGCCGTTGTTGTTCGACTCGCTCGCGGCGGGATTGCGCGGGTCCATCACCGGCACGCCATCCACCATGAACCGGTAGCGGTAAGAGCCGGGCGTCACCGGGCCCACCGTTGTCTCCCAAACGCCGTTTTCGCCCTTGACGAGTTGCGGACCGCCCTTCGGGAGGCCCTGAATGTCCCCTGCCTGGAGGACGACTCCAGCCGCCTTCGGAGCGAGTATGCGGAAGATGATCTTCTTCTCCGCGGTCACCTCGGGCGATACCACGATGGGGCCCTGCGGCGGAGCTTGTGAAAACGCCAGCCCCGCTACGCAGAGAGTTTGAGTCAGCAAACGGACCAGTTTCTTCATTTCTAGAACCTCGACTCAGGGACAGGAACACAATACACCTTTTGCCTGTCCTGCAAAACAACAATATATTGCGGAGACACTCGTTTCCAACTGGTCTCGATCAGCCAGGCCGAGGCCAGAGGACAGAAGGCGCGGTTTCGCTTCAAGCATCCGCTGCGGAGCCTGGGATTCCACTGCGCCTGGCGATGTTCGAGTGGGCCAAGTCCGTGCGGACCAATGCAGCGGTCTGAGGCATTGGGTTCCATGCTGCTGCGCTGTTTGCGCGTGCGGTCGAACTGGCGTTGGCGCTTCGCCAACCTGAACATCTTGGCGAGCAGCGCCAACAACTGACGGAGTTGCTCGCCCCAACCACT
>JACADU010000344.1 GCA_013388415.1 Bryobacteraceae bacterium | reverse complement strand
CCGTCAGCCACTCCCGCTGTTCGGCCGTGAGCGGGGTCTCCAAGAGGAGTTCCTGCATGCCGAGAATCCCATGCAGCGGGGTCCGGATCTCGTGGCTGACGTTGGCCAGGAACTCGCTCTTCAAACGGGAGGCTTCCTCCGCCTGAGCCAGATGCTGCTCCGTCTCGCGTGTCTTGATTCGGACCATGCGGCGCAGGGAGAATGTCCACCCCATCACGCCGGCCAGGATTGCAGCGAAGAGCCCAATCCAGCGCCAGGGAATCACTGCCGGCCCGCTGACCACCCGCAGATCTTCCGCGTGGCGCAGCCGGAGCGTGCTGGTGTTCAGCTCCGCCGGCATGAGGATGCCGGTCGCCTCTACAAACGAGCCGGGAGGCGCCGCGGCGGGAATGCGCGCCGGGTCGGAAAGCGCCCTCCGGATGTATACCCTCAGCAGCCGGCCGTCTTCTTCCAGCACTGCTGTGTCTCGCGTCTCTCCCACACTCGTGCTTTTCACCCGCCCTCTGACGCTCACAAGCCTGCCCAGGAACCGCTCTGAGCTTGAGTCGGCAATGCGGATGCTGGCCGCGCGTAGCGGAGCGCCTTTCCTCCGTGACAGCACCTCCGCACGCACGAGTTCAGGTTCGATTTCGTCGATCTCGGCCAATCTGCCCCGAACGGTGACATGGTCGCCCAAGTTCAGATCCAATACGGCGCCCGTACGGACTGAGATCCCTCCGCTCGAATCTTCGATATAGAACGCATCGGGCACCGTGAACGTCCGGGGCTGCGCTGTCACCACGCCGGCAATCAGGTGAACCCCGTCCAGCCGTCCCGCCTTCCACGCCTCCCGGACGCGCATGATGTCTTCAAGCGCCTCCGGCGTCGACAGGGGCGGCGAGGCGCCCCGGCTCAGTGCAAACACCACAAACGCTAAGCCGATTCGCAAGACCAATTCCCATCCACAATATCGGCCGGATCGCGGACCATCGTGAGGGTTCCTCACAACCATGCTAAACTATTGTTTTAACAAGCACTTCCCATGCAACTTGAGAAAATCTACGAGCCTGGCAGATTTGAGCCGCGCTGGGCCGAATGGTGGATCGAGCGCGGCTTTTTTCACGCCGAAGCCGGCACGGACGACCCGCGTCCCACCTTCTCCCTCGTCATCCCCCCACCAAACGTCACCGGCAGCCTACACATCGGGCACATGCTCGAACACACCGAAATCGACGTCACCGTCCGCTGGCACCGGATGAGCGGCAAGCGCACGCTCTGGCTTCCGGGCACCGACCATGCCGGCATCGCCACCCAGATGGTGGTCGAGCGCAGCCTGCGCGAAAAGGAAGGTCTCACCCGCCACGACCTCGGCCGCGAGGAGTTCGAGCGCCGCGTCTGGCAATGGAAGGAGCAGTACGGCGGCACGATCCTCGCTCAGATGCGCCGCATGGGCGACTCCTGCGACTGGTCTCGCAACCGCTTCACCCTCGACGATGGCCTCTCCCGCGCCGTCCGCGAGACTTTCGTCTCCCTCTACGAAAAGGGACTCATCTATCGCGGCGACTATATGGTCAACTGGTGCCCGAGCTGCCACACCGCGCTCTCCGACCTCGAAGTGGTCCACGAAGAAGCCGAAGGCAACCTCTGGCATATCCGCTACCCCGTGAAGGACCGCCCGGGACGCTTCCTCATCGTGGCGACCACGCGCCCCGAAACGATGCTCGGCGACACCGCCGTCTGCGTCAACCCTGCCGACGAACGCTACGCCGATCTCAAAGGCGCAAGCGTGGTCCTGCCCTTGCTCGGCCGCGTCATTCCGGTCATTCAGGACGAACTTGCCGACCCCGCCTTCGGCACCGGCGTCGTCAAAGTGACCCCCGCCCACGACCCCAACGACTTCGAAGCCGGCAAGCGCCACAACCTGCCGCATGTCGTCGTCATCGACAAGGACGCAAAGATGACCGCGGAGGCGGGCCCGTACGAGGGACTCGACCGCTACGAAGCGCGCACCCAGGTGCTGGCCGGCCTCGAACAGCAGGGACTGCTCGAAAAGACCTCCGCCTATACGCTCAGCGCCGGCAGGTGCCAGCGCTGCAAGACCGTTGTCGAACCGCTCGTCTCGACACAGTGGTTCTGCCGGATGAAACCGCTCGCCGAACCGGCCATTCGCGCCGTCCAGGATGGACGCATCCGCTTCGTCCCGGAAAACTGGACCAAGACCTACAACGAGTGGATGAACAACATCCGCGACTGGTGCGTTTCGCGCCAGCTTTGGTGGGGTCATCGCATCCCCGCCTGGCATTGCGGCGATTGCAGCAAGCCGACCGTCGCCCGGGAAACCCCGGCAACCTGCGCTCACTGCGGCTCTGCGAAACTGACCCAGGACCCCGACGTTCTCGATACCTGGTTCAGCTCCGGCCTCTGGCCTTTCTCCACGCTCGGCTGGCCCGACCAGACGGAAGACCTCAAGACTTTCTATCCCACAACGCTGCTCATCACCGGCTTCGACATCCTGTTCTTCTGGGTGGCGCGCATGGTGATGCTCGGCATCGAAATGATGGGCGACGTTCCCTTCCGCACGGTCTACATTCATGGCTTGGTCCGCGACGCCGAACGGCAGAAAATGTCGAAAACCAAGGGCAACACCATCGATCCGCTGGTGGTCACCGAGCAATACGGCACCGACGCCGTGCGCTTCGCCCTCCTGCGCGGCGCCGCGCCCGGAACCGACATCGTGCTCAGCGAAGAGCGCATGGTCAGCTCCCGCGCCTTCGCCAACAAAATCTGGAATGCCGCTCGCTTCATCTTCATGCAGATGGAGAAGGTGGGCGTCGATGCGTTCGATCTTGCAGCCGCCGCGCCCATCGAAACTCTCGAAGACCGCTGGATCTTCCACCGGCTGAATGAAACCACGGCGAAGATCAACGCCGCGCAGGAGAATTTCCGCTATCACGAAGTCGCCGATCTCATCTGGGGCTTCCTCTGGGACGAGTTTTGCGACTGGTATGTGGAGGTCAAGAAGCTCCGCATCCAGGAAGGCTTGAACGCCGAGGCGCACCTCACGAACCTGTTGCGCGTCTTCGAACAGGCTCTGCGGCTGCTCCATCCGGTGATGCCGTTCCTGACCGAGGAGCTCTGGCAGCGGCTGGTGAAGCGCGGCGCGAACACGCCCGAATCGATCTGCATCGCCGCATTCCCGCAGGCGCGCGCCGATTGGGAGGACGAGGAAGGCGCTGAAGGCTTCGCCCTCTTGCAGCAGTTGATCACGGAAGCGCGTGCGCTTCGCGCCGATCAGAAGCTCGATCCGAAACAGCGGTTGGAGGGCGCCATCCGCCCTGGCAGCGAAGCGGTGGCTGCTCTGGTTCGGAGCGAGCTGTCTGTCATCGAGGCGCTGACAAACACGCGCTTCGAGCTGGCGGACAAAGTGACCGGCGCCGTCCGCGCCCGAACCGATTTCGACGTTGCGTTGAAGCTCTCCGCCGCGCAGGCGGGCGCCGAGCGGCTGCGTCTGGCAAAGGACATCGAGCTCCTGCGGAAGGCGATCGACTCAAAAAAGAAACAACTCGGCTCGGAGAGCTTCCTCGGCCGCGCGCCGGCTGCGGTGGTCGAAGAGACGCGCGCGAAGCTGGCCGAGCAGGAAGCGCAGCTCGCCCTCAGCGAGCAGCGGTTGCGCCGGTTGGACGGCTGAATGCACTTTGACACCAGCCACCCGGAAGTCCTCGAAGCCGTGCGCCGGGCCCTTGCCGAAGACATCGGCAGCGGCGACATCACAACGCAGTTGACGGTTCCGCCCGGAAGGGCCGCACACGGCGTCTTTCGCGCCAAGGAACCGCTCATCGTCGCCGGCGTCGAACTGCTGCCGCTGATCTACGGCGAGCTCGGCGGCATCAGGCAACTCGAGATCGTCGCGCCCAGCGGCGCTCATGCGCGTCCGGGCGGCGAGATCGCCCGCGTGCGCGGCCTTGCCTCCACGCTGCTTACGGCCGAACGCACCGCCCTCAACTTCATGCAGCGCCTCAGCGGGGTGGCGACGGTGGCCAGAGCGTTCAGCGACGCCGTCCGCGGCACACGCTGCCGCGTCCTCGATACTCGAAAGACCACTCCCGGTTTGAGGCGGCTCGAGAAGATGGCCGCAGCCGCCGGCTGCGTCACCAACCACCGCATGGGCCTGTATGACGCCGTGCTCATCAAGAACAATCACATCGCGGCCGCCGGCGGCGTCCGCGCGGCGATGGATGCGGTTCGCAATCATCCGATGCCTGCCGAAATCGAGGTCCGTACGCTGGAGGAACTCGACGAGGCTCTGGCCGCCGGCGCGGGCCGCCTCCTGCTTGACAATCTGACGCCGGAGGAAGCCCGCGAATGGATCAGGCGGATCGCCGGGCGCGCCACTGTCGAGCTAAGCGGCGGTATCACCCTCGAAAACGCCCGCGCCTACGCCGAGGCTGGCGCCGATTACATCAGCTCCGGCGCCATCACCCATTCGGCCCGCGCCGTCGACATCAACTTCACCCTCGATTTGGAGTAGAGCGCGTGTCCCGCATCATCGAATGGCTCGACTCGGTCGATTCAACAATGCGCGTGGCCGCCGAACGCGCCGCGGCGGGCGCGCCAGCCGGCACGGTCATCGCCGCAGAGGAGCAGACCCACGGCCAAGGGCGCCTTGGCCGCGCCTGGCATAGCCCGCGCGGCACGGGCCTCTACTTCACCCAAATCCTGCGCCCCGCCCTCGAACAGAGAGAGATCCCGATCGTGACGCTCGCGCTCGGCCTCGGCGTCGCCGACGCCCTCAAACTCTTCACCGG
>JACADU010000301.1 GCA_013388415.1 Bryobacteraceae bacterium | reverse complement strand
TCCGTCGCATTGGAGTAGTTGCCAGGGCGGCGGGCCACGGCAAACTTGTTGTGAGAACTCGAACCGGCTATATCTCCGGCGGTGATCCGCCACCGGCCAAGAAGGAGAGAGCCAAATGAGAGTCTTCCTTACCCGCGAGGGGCTGAAGGGCATCCTGCGCTGGACCCAGCTCGGAATGTTTGCTATCTCTGTTTCGTTGCTGGCCTACTGCGGCTTCGTTCTAATCGATTCCTGGATGTTTCAGCATGCCGCGACGCGTGAAATTGAACGGGATCTTGCCGGCAGGCAAACTGCGCGCGGCGAAGCTGACAACGTGGGTTCTCCGTCCGGTCCAGCCGCATCACCGCGAGTCGTGACCGAGAGCACGGTGGGCCGCCTTCAGGTTCCGCGGATCGGCCTTTCCGTGATTGTGATCGAAGGGATCAGTAAGGCCAGCCTCCAACGCGCAGTAGGCCATATCCCCGGCACTTCCCTGCCTGGACAGGCTGGCAACGTCGGCATAGCGGGACACCGTGACACGTTCTTCAGAGCCTTAAGACACATCAGGCAAGATGACTTCATCACGATCGCCACCCCGCTCGCCGATTACGGGTATCGCGTCGTTTCCGTCAAGATCGTCAGCCCATCAGATATCGCGGTGCTGGATTCCACGCGGAATCAGATTCTCACGCTGGTCACCTGCTATCCGTTCTACTTCGTTGGGTCCGCGCCTAACCGGTTCATTGTTCGCGCGGAGAGGGTTCCGTGACAGCCGCGAGACAGCGAAGACGATTCGGGCGCCGCCGGCCGCGCCTGCGCAAACTACGCAGATCGCCTCGCGAAACTGACCGCGTTCGGTCGAGTGATCAAGTAAGGTCGCTCGGCCGAAGTTCAGGCCTTGACCATTCTGCTTCGGGCGCCCCCACAACGTTCCGGTTGCAGGCCGGCAGTCCATCCAAGTGTTGGACCCCAATGTGCAGGAGAGAACGATGAGCTAAGTATTCGCGACTTAGGAAGCCTCCCGCGATGCCGGCAGGCGAACGGCAGGTGCTGTCCGCTCACTACTGTCTATCGGAATTGTGTTCGACGAGGAAGCAAGATGAACAAGATGAACAAAAGCATAAGACTGTTGGCACTTGCTGCGGTTGCCCTGTTCGCCCAGGCACAGGCGCCCGACCAGGTTCGGCGCGCGACGCTTAGCGGGTCGAGTGGAACATCCGGGAAATGCACAATCGAGGTGCGGGTCGATGGCTCAGCCGAGGTCGATATCTACGGCGACTCCGGGCGCTTGCGCACAACGGGAGGACAATCAGCCACCTGGACACGCTTCCAGTGCTCCAGTGGACTGCCCGCCAGCATGGCGGAGTTCCGCTTTCGCGGAATCGATGGCCGGGGCAGCGTAAAGCTTGCTCAGGACACGCGCAACAACAATTCCATGGCAGTGATTCGGATAGATGACACCAGGGACGGGACGGAAGGCTACACGTTCGACATCGAGTGGAGCGGGGGCTCCGGTCAGGTTCCTTCGGGAAGCTTTCCTTCCACCAGTGCCTGGCCCAACTCCCCGGCCTCAGGAAACCGCAACAGATCCTCATCGGGCGGGTCATGGAACCGCGGCAATTCCACCCAGAGCGCCATTAATCTCTGCCGCGATGAAGTGCGCACGCGCGGCGAACGCGACTACGGATTTGTCAATTTGAATATCACCTCAGCGGACGCCGACACCAGCCAGGGGCGTCGCAACTGGATCAGGGGCGCCTTCCGCGAGGGGTCCGGCACTTCGGGCCGCTCCTCGCGCTACCGCTTTAATTGCGAGGTGGACTACAACTCCCGGCAGGTGCGCACTCTGGAAATCCTCCGGGCTGACGGTAGCGCGGTCCAAGCCGGCACACCCTCCAGCGCCGGCGGATGGGGTACGCAGCTTCTTTCTTATGAAGGTTCGTACGACCAGACAAAGGTCTATCGCAGTTGCCAGGACTCGGTAGTAGCCCGTACAAACCGGGACGGATATCAGAACGTGACCTTTGGCTCCACGGCCGTCGCTAGCCGCCGGTCCGATTGGGTTTCCGGCACAATCACCGCCACCCGGGGTCAGGTGACAGACAACTTCGACTTCGGCTGTCAGATGGACTTCCCTTCGGCGCAGGTACGCAAGGTGGAATTGACTCGGAGGTAAACGGTCTCAGAAACTGGAGTCCGCGAGGAAACTCCACCTCGGCTGCCCGGCTGGGCGGACGATGGCTCGATCGAGGGTCGGTGGACTTCTCTTGCGGCCAGGGGACTATGTCGTCCCACCGCCGGCAGCCGAGCGAGTGGATGCCTTTCCGCCGCTCACGTAATCGGCGCCGGCCTCTCCGGTTGATGAGATATCCTCCGCTCCCGTGCGCTCCAAAATCTCTTTGGCGCGCTTCGTCCATTCCAGATTGTCAGAATGCACGGAGAGAAGGATTCCACCTTCCTTCACGCGGATCTCATACCGCTTGGCCTCATGTTCGGGAATGCCTAAGCCAATCAGAGCTCCCGCGATGCCGCCTATCGCCCCGCCTACGCCCATTCCGGCGAGTGCAGCCATGATGGGGCCGGCGGCGATGAACGGGCCCAACCCCGGAATCGCCAGCATGCCGACACCGACCAGCCATCCCATTGTCCCTCCCAAAATAGCGCCCGTTCCGGCGCCGGCCGCGGCGCCCTCTGGAGCTCTTGTTCCTTTCTTGTGGGCGAAGTGGGCTGAGCCGGCTGCTTCCGGGAAAAGCACGGAAATGTCCGTGTTCCGGAACCCAGACGATTTCAAGACATCGACCGCGTTCTCCACGCTGGAATAGTCGGGGTAAACACCCAACACCGCTACGTTCTTCTGAGCCATGTTGCACTCTCTCTTTCTGTCAAGCCTACTCGGAGGCGAAGCTTCCCGCGCTGAAGTTGAGCGCCTCGGTGACCTTGTGTATCAGGGCCGAGACAGTAAACGGTTTGGGCAGAAAGGCGGCCTGCTGGTGCTGCTTTTGATCCAGGCTGCCAGACATGAAAAGCGTTGTCATGCCGGGACGATCGCCGTTCATCCTGCGGTGCAGACCCCAGCCATCCAGTCGCGGCATCGACACGTCCGTTAACAGCAGGTGTATGGGCCCAGAGTGCTGTGCGGCCACTTTCAGCGCTTCCACGCCATCCGCGGCTTGGAGAACGTTGTATCCCTGAATGCGTAGCACGCCGGCGGTCAGCGCCCTTATCGCGTCATCGTCATCCGCAACCAGAATCGTGAATACGCCGTCCGCCTTGGCATCCTGACCGTTGCTCGGAGCTTCAGCCAAGCTTCCTAATCCGTCCCGCTCAGGAG
>JACADU010000428.1 GCA_013388415.1 Bryobacteraceae bacterium | reverse complement strand
GCCGGGCACCGTGCTTTCGCCGCCCTCGAACCAACTGCGGGCGATGATCGGCCTCGGGCAGGAGAGCAAGCGGGGCTGGAACGCCGGCTTCCTGGCGATTTACGACTACACCACCAACACGATGCAGTTCGCCAACACACAGATCACCTACAACACGGAATGCTGCGCCTTCAGCGGGCAGTACAGACGGTTCGCGTTCGGCACCCGGAATGAGAATCAGTACCGCTTCGCGCTTGTGATCGCGAACATCGGCAGTTTCGGCACTCTGAAGCGGCAGGAACGGCTCTTCTGACCACGTTCAGGGCGGCGCCTGCTTGCCTGTTATGCGCTGCCGCACTCCCCGCATCGGTTCGTCCTCGAGATTGAGCTTCGCCCCCTTGCGGACGGACCGGTCATGAGCGCTTGATGAGCCGCCTATTCGGTCTTGCCTGGGCCGGCGGAGCGCGCAACCTCGACGGCGAAGACATAAGTGTCGCCGAACATGTTGGAGCGAAAAACGACCCACTTCTGGTCGGGTGTGAAACTGACGTTCGGCTCGAGGCGGTACTGGTGTTTCGACATGTTGACGAGTCTCTCGGCGCGGAGAACGCCGGGCCGCACGAGCGACTTGTCGTCGAAGCCGCGGTTGGGGATCAACTCGGGGCGGAACAGGTAAATCCACCGTCCGTTGGGGGCGCGGGCGACCTGGCCGGAGTCGCCTCCGTCGCCGCACATGAGCTTGCCGTCGCGAGAAACGTTGAAGTGGATGGACCACTCATCGCGCTGGAGGTGATACCAGGTGCGCCCGCCGGTGTCGATGTTGTAGCCAGCGAGCCAGAAGTCCTCGCCGCGCGGCGTTTGCAGATCGTACCAGATGGTCTTCCCATCGGCGCTCCAGAACTCATGGCCGAAGATCTCCATCGCCATCGTGCGGGTGTGGATCTTCTTGAGCTGAGTGCCGTCGGCGCGGATGGTCCAGATGCGGTCGACCTTGTGCCACGGCCCTTCATGGCAGAACATGAGCAGCGCCGGATCGGTGGGCGAAAAGAGCAGGTGGTTCAGCCAGTCGGTGGCCTTGTGGATGGTCTTGACCTCGCCCGTCGCGACGTTGAGCGTGAACATGCCCATTGGCAGGCGAGCCGCCCAGCGTTCCTCCATCATCTGGCCCTTGTTGCGGGGCTGGTCGAGCGAGTGGCCCTGCTGTTGAGACTGTGACGGCGCTTGGGAGCCCGCCGCGGCAGGCGGGCGCTGGTTGTTGTAGTCTCGCCCGTCGCCTTCGATATAAGTGCCGGCCAGGAGGGTTTCGTCGGCATTCACGGTGGCGATGGAACCGCGCCGCGGCAGATCGCCGATCTTGCGGCTTTCGCCGGTGTCGACATTGGTCCACCACGCCGCGCCGTCGCGGACGTAGAAGATGCGCTGGGTCTTTCGTCCCGCGTCAATCAGCCGCACACGCCCCTGAACGACCTGCCGGGCCTCATGGGTCGCAAGATCAAGCGTCGAGATCCCCGACGGTGTCGTATAGACCAGTTTTCTTCCATCGGCCGTATAGCCGTTCTGATTGAAATACAGGCTGGCGCTGCCCGGTTCCTTCGTCAGGCGAACGACGCGGTGGCCGGTATCGGGATCGATCCAGGAGGCGGGCGGCTCCTGGGCGGCGAGAAGCCCGGACAGCATGAGGGTCAGCACGATCGGATGAGGCATCTCTGGAAGTCCTCTTTCCAGTCATTATGGAACGGGCAGCCGCCATCTCAGGCGGGTAGTGGAGGCAGCCTGAAGAAAGCATCCCGTGTCTTTCGGGACGGCAGAGCCGATGACAGCGCCAGGAGATGGAAATGGCCGGCTTCGCCTTTCGCTGAGCGAAGCCGGCCGGAATTCAACTCGTCAAACCGGCAGGGCTTGACAGGGTTGCTCCATGTCAGAAGTAGTACTTGAGCGCAACCTGAATGATGCGGCGGCCCTGCTTCTCGGTCGCGACGCCGAAATTGGGATTCGCCAATTTGCCCGTGTTCTGGTCGAAGACCAGCTTCAGGTTGTTTGAGCCGTTCACGAATGTATCCAGCGGATGGTTCAGGAAGTTGTAAGCGTTGAACCGGATCTGGACCCTCTTCGCCTCGCTGATCTGGAAATTCTTGAACAGGCCAAGGTCGAAGTTCATGAAGGCGGGGCCGTAGACGGCCGGCGTGATCGTCGGTCCGTTGCTGCCCGGGTTGACAGGCAACTGATAGCAGGAGCCGTTGACGAACTGCTTGTCTTTGCTCAGTCCGCTGCTCGGATTGCAGGTCAGGATGGGACGCAGCGCCAGGTTCTCCGTCCCGTTGATCGAGCGGGCGCTGACGCTGTAACCCGTCGCGGGGTTCACATACCCGCCGGTGTCCATGTTGAAGTTGTAGTTCGTGTTGCCGACCAGATTGATGCCGCTCTGAATCTGAGCGATGCCGGAAATCTGCCAGCCGTTGACGAAGCCGCCGGCGACCTTGTTGCCCTTCACGAAGTTACCCAACTCGATGGAGTAGGCCGCGTTGAAGAGGTGACGCCTGTCGTTGGGCATGATCCCATAGTTGTTCTTCAGATTGAAACCATCCCAGGCGGCATTCACAATGCCGAGGCTCTTGCCGTATGTGTAGTTGAAGTTGAGGTTGTAGCGCCCCTTGGTGCGGATCCATGTGGCCTGCAAGGCGTTGTAGTTCTGATACAAGCCGTGGCGGGTGATGTTGAGGTCCTGGAATCCGGCCAGCGGGCGGAACGAGTCATAGTTGGCGCTGTTAGGGTCTCCAACCCCCGGCTGCAACAAAGCGCCGTAGGGCACCATATTGATGTTGGCGCCCTGCCCCGCGCCTTGCAGGAGGTCTTTGCTGCGGTTGCCCACATAGCCGATCTCGAACAGACCAGAGCCAGGGGTCCGCTGCGAGATGGTCAGGCTGTAGCTGTCGGAGTATGGGGAGCGGTCATCGATCGAGTTGACGGCGGCGGCGCCAAGCCGGTCGCCTTCTCCCGGCTTGTAGTTCTCGATGTCCTTGAGCGTTGTGGCGGTGTTGAAGGTGTATGCCTTTACGCCCGCGGAAACGTCGAGCCCGCTGGTGAATTGGGCGGTGTGGAAGTAGAAACGTCCCCATCCGCCGCGGATGACCGTGTTGCCATTGCCTCGCAAGTCGAACGCGCCGCCGAGGCGAGGAGCGTAGTAGAGCGCCCTGCTCGGGAATCCGCTCAGCGGCACGTTCTTGTCGCGCGCGTGCCAGAAGAAGCCCGAGTACTGGGTCGCCGGCGCCTTCGGATCGTATCTGTTGATGTCGAAAATAGAGAACCCGAACCCGGCATTGTCGGACCATGGGCCAAAGTGTGAGATCCGGATGCCGTAGTCGAGACTCAATCGCTTCGACACCTTCCAGTTGTCCATGGCATACATCTCGAAGGTGTTGTATGTGATGTCGTTCAGCCGGTTGAAGCTCTGCTCGTTGTATTGGGTGGCCCGGCCGAGCAGCAGGTCCGCGTAACCGCTGCCGCTGGTATTGCCGCCCCAGTTGGAGAGGATCAACTGCCCGTTCGTATTGCCGTTGGCTGGCTGGGCGTTTCGAATCCATTCGTAGAAGACGCCGAACTTCGCCGTGTGCGTGCCCCACACCTTGGCCAGGTTGTTGGCGACGGTGGGCATATACTTGTCGGCATATAGGCCGCGGCTTCCGCCGACCTCGAACCCGCCAGGATTCAGAAGCGTGGCCATCTCGCCGCCCCAGCCGGTGAAGGATGGAATCTGGGTGACCCCGTTCTTCCACAGGCCCTTATACGGGTAGCCAACGGCCGTTCTGTCCACTTTGCTCGGATCTTCGAACACGTTCGGGAATTTGATCTGCGTGTAAGCCACGACGATCTCGTTGGTCATCGTCGGCGAGAAAACGTGGGTCAGCGAAGCGGAGTAAGAGTCAGAACTGTTTTTTCCAATGACAGGCGTGGGATAGGGCACCTGATTCGCGTTGCGCCACCACAGCCCGACCGGGAATTTCTGCTGTTCCCACTGGCGGTTGTAGCGGACGAAGAGCTTGGTGGAATCGCTGATGTTGTAATCCACGCGCGTCATGAATTGATGGCTGTTCTGGTTGAAGACGATCTGCCGGACGTAATTGTACCCGCCGTTGGCGTTCGGGTCGGCGTTCGGCACGGGGAGCAGATTCATGAGCGCCTTTCCGCCGGGATCGATCTGATTTGGCGGAATGATTCCGCCGGGGAACTGATCCTGGTTGATCTGCTGGGGGGCGGAGCCGGACGAGGTAATGGCGCCGAGCTTGGAGACCTCAGCCGGGCTGAAGTTGCCGTTCCGCATGCCTTCGGTTGGAACCGTGGCCCTCAACAGCCCGGTGTCCAGCGTTTGATAGTAGTACTCGTAACCGGCGAAGAAGAAGAGCTTATCCCGGTTCCGGTTGAAGTCGGTGCCGGGCAGCAGCACCGGGCCGCCGATGTTGCCGCCGGGGAAAAAGTACTTGTTTTCCGGGCGCGGCGCAACCATCTTGCCGGTGTTCTTGTCCAGACCCTGCCGGTTGTTGAGCCAGTCGTTGGCGTTCAGCGTGTAGTGGCGGGCGTACAGGTACGCGCCTCCGTGAAAGTCGCGGCCGCCGGACTTGGCTACCGTGTTGAACACCGCTGGACCCTTCTGGTTATCAGCTCCGAAGTTGGATGTGAGAACCTTCACTTCCTGGATCATGTCGGTGTTCGGGTTGACCGGCGTGGCGCAGTTGCACCCGGGATCGGAAACGTGCGCGCCGTCGGCAGTGATATCGAGCGAACCCGTGGGGAGCCCGTTGACGCTGTATGCGCTGTTGAACGCGCTCTGGCTGCCGCCGTCTCCATTGCCGTTGATGCCAATGGTTTCACCAGTAAAATTGGTGCGGTTTTCGGTGCCGGTGTTAGCGATCGCGAAGCCGGGCATGATCTTGATGAACTCGGCAGCGCTTCGGCCGACCACCGAGAAATCCTGCAACTGCTTCACGTTCAGCGTGGCCGATTTTTCCCCGGTGTCGACCGGCGTCACCAAGTCCGCCACACTGGTCACTTCGACCCTCTCCGCCGTTTGCCCGAGTTTCATCTGCACGTTCAGATTGCGCTTCTCCGCGCCCGTGAACGAGAGCCCCTCGAATTTCTGATCGAGGAACCCCGCGGCAGAGATGGTCAGATCGTAGGCGCCCACAGGAACCGCAGCGAAGGTGTAATAGCCCTCCGTGTTGGTCATCGTGGTTCGTGTATCGCCCGACGCCTGGTTCCTTAATGTCACCTTGGCGTTGGGAATGACTGCATCAGCCGGGTCGGAAACGATGCCGGTCAACGTCGCGTTGATCGACTGCGCGGAACCGAACCCTGCAAGAAGAGCCACGCTTGACGCTATGAGGACGGTTTGTCGAATCCACTTAGTCATCAATAATTGACCCCTTTCCACACCGCCGGGCTGGGAAGCCCGGGGGTCGCCCGCTTGACCCGGCGCCGCCACGCGCTCGAACACCCCGGCGGTGCGAGCCGATCGGATGACATGATTATACTAGTGTCTTCTGTCGCACAAAGTCAATCGTTTAGTGGCTATCTGCTAACTTGAATGACCGCGTTTTATCATTCACTGAAATGTAACTTTTGGCGCAGTGAAATCAGATTTCAGTCGGAGCGCCCAGGGGCCCGAAAGGACAGGCGAGATTCGCAATCTCTTCGCCGATCACCTCGATTTGACTGAGGTCACGGGTTCCAACCGAGGCGGCTTCGGCGAGTTCGAGCATATTGTCGACGTTTCTGAAGGTTCCGGCGCCGGCGGGGTCCATCGGGTTGAAGCCCATCAGGGCAACCCCAACGGCGTCGGTGGCGATGGGATTGAGCCCGGCGAGGAGCAAACGGGGGCGGAGGAGTCTGAGGCCCGTGGTCCAGGGTCCTTCCCCGCCGGCCATGGTCTCGATTCCGTCGACGATGGCCAAGTGAATGGGCCGCGCGGCTCAGAGGTCGCAGATGGCGCGGGGGAGGCGGTAGCCCGGGTCGCGGGGGGAATCCGGGTGGACTTCCTGTGGGGCCGATTTGGACGGCGGGCGGCTGCCTCTGTGCATGACTTCGCCGCGGAAGCCGGAGGTGCTGCCGCCGGGCTCGTCGATTCCGGCGTTTGTCCCATAGATGGTAAGGGGCAGCATGCCGAAGATGTTTTTCATCGAGAGGGTGATTCCGGCGCGTACATGCTGTTTCAGCTTGGCGAGGGAGACGAAGACGCCGCACTCCTCGTAGGCTGGGGAGAGGTCGTAGCCGGGGAAGAGGTAGCCTCCGTAGGGCGCCATGAAGCGGGCGTAGCGGCGGTAGCCGCCGGAAGTGTTGGTGTTGACCAGCTCGACGTTGGGTGCGGCGTTGAGAAAGTAGGAGGGGTCCCATCCGGCTCTTGCGATGAAGGCGGCCAGGGGGCCTGAAGTGTCGCCGGCGGATTCGCAGACGACGATGCGGCGGGCCCCGGCTTCACCGAGCAAGGCGATGGTGCAGCCCAGGACGCCCCAGTGGATCCACTGGGCGGAGCCGGGTTCCGCGCCAGAGAGCCTCAGTTCGGGCGGCCCGGTCAGGTTGACCTTGATCGCAACGGTGTTGTTGGCCACGAGCCCCGAAAGGCCGCCGAGTTGGTCGAACATGGCCGCGAGGGTGCCGTAGACGTTGGAGT
>JACADU010000504.1 GCA_013388415.1 Bryobacteraceae bacterium | reverse complement strand
ACCCCGGGCCGGGCTTCTGGGTGCTCGGCGAGAACCTGCGGCTGATGCAGCGCCAGAAGCCCGGCGTGATGCACGTCGACTTCAAGGCCTGCAACGACTACGCGGCGGGGGCGGAGCGGGCCGCGCAGGTGGCGTGCCCCGCGCTCTTCGTTCTCGGCCGGCGCGACGTCATGACCCCGGCGCGGTCGGGCCGCGAGCTCGCCAAGCTCGTCAAGGGCGCACGCGTCGTCGAGATCGGGGGGAGCGGCCACAACTCGATGGCCGAGAAGCCCGATGATGTGCTCGACGCGCTGGCCGCGTTTCTGGGTGAACAGGCGTAGCTGCGATCGCTGTTCTTGCCTGTCCCGCGAAAGATGCCCAAGGCCTCCTCGGAGTCGACTGGTGCGTAGCCCACCTCCGCGGCATTGTTGGCAAACCGCCTTAGTGGTGACCTAATGGCGTGGACCCATCCCAGCGCAAGGTGCCGGGGCGGAAGGGCATGAGCTGGGAGGAGGAGGACTGGGTCGATGAGGAGGCGACCGAACACCGCGGGCCAGACGAGTGAGGAACGCGGGTGTACGCGCCACAGCGAGACCGGAAAACGGGCACTGCATCCGCAAGCGGTTCGGCGCCATGGACGGCCTGGCGACCCCACGGCCTGGCGGGCGTATCCCCGTGCTGCGGGCGGTGAGTCCCGTGGTCCTGCCGTAGTCCCGATAGCAGTCGGCACTACCTCGGTTCGTTACACTGATCCCCCGCCGCGGGTGCCGTTCGCACCCCTTGGTGGGCATTGCGGGGCGCATCTATATCAAGATGGATATAATGGCGACAAAATCGCCGAAGCCTGTCGTGTGGATCGGCGACGCCCGGGATCGCGTACGGGACTTCCCTGAGGCCGCCCGGGCACGGGCGGGATTCGAGCTCTGGGAGGTCCAGCAGGGCAAGGAGCCGTCCGACTGGAAGCCGATGCCGTCGGTCGGGATCGGCGTGAGCGAGATTCGCGTGCACGCCGACGGCGAGTATCGGGTGCTCTACGTGGCGAAGTTCGCCGAAGCGGTCTACGTGCTCCATGCCTTCGGCAAGAAGACGCGGAAGACGGCTTCGGGGGACATCGAACTGGCTCGGACGCGATATCGGGCAATGCTGAAGGAGCGGAAACAGCGATGAGCGGCAAACTGAAGATGACGGTCGGCAGCGGAAACGTGTTCCGGGATCTGGGATTCCCCGAGGCCGAGGCCCAGAACCTGCTCCTGCGGGCCGACCTCATGTCGAAGGTCCGAGCCGCGGCGCGCGGGATGACTCAGGTCCAGGCCGCGAAGCGGTTCGGCGTGAGCCAGCCGCGCATCAACGATCTCCTCAAAGGACGAATCGAGAAGTTCAGCCTCGATGCGCTCGTGAACATGCTCGCGACGGCAGGCATGCGCGTCGAGGTCCGGGTGAGGAAGGCGGCGTAGCCGCAGTGCTCCGGGCCGGGCAACCTGCGCCTCGGCCCCACTCGCGGTCACGACTGCCACCGAGGCGCGGCCGCCAGCGACTCTCACCCGAGCTTCACGAGCCCCTCCTGCAGCGTCGCGAGCGGCCGCAGCTGCTGCGCCTGCGTGCCGAACTGGCTCGCGCCGAGGACGTCCTGCGCTGCCGCGGTGCCGATGCCGGCGAGGGTGCCGTTCAGGCCGTACTGGTAGGCGAGGTCGCCGCCGAGCGCAGCGTCGTCCGACCCGGCGAGATGCGCATCGAGCAGCGCGTTCATCACCTCCCAGCGCGTGATCATCGGATCGGCCGCGCGCGCCGCGTCGAACACGTTCACGAGCGCGGCGAAGCTGAAGGTCTCCACCTTGTCGTCGCGCAGCGGGTCGGCCCCGCTCTGGTCGTACCCCGCCATCGCCTCGGCGATCACCTGCAGGGTCACGAAGCCCTGGTTCTCGGTCGCGGCGTACCAGTTCTTAAAGGTGAGCTGCTCGGTCGCCGAGGTCTCGAGAACGAGGTCGTTCGCGCTCTTGCGCAAAGCCAGGTCCTCGTAGCGGATCCCGCCGCCGAGGGAGAGGGTCTTCTGCGCCCCGGTGCCCGGGTTGACCGTGTCCTGGCCGTCGCCCGCGTTGAAGGCGAGCACGTCGGCGCCGGCGCCGGGGTTCACCGTGTCGTTGCCGGTACCGCCGGCGATGAACTCCGCGCCCCCATCACCGGTGATCGAGTCGGTACCGGCCCCGCCGTCGAGGAGGTTCGCCCCCCCGGTGTCGCTCAGGGCGTCGTTGCCGAGCCCGCCCTGGACGAGATCGTTGCTGCCCTCCCCGCGCAAGGTATCGGCACCGTCGCCGCCGGTGAGGAAGTCCGCGCCGCTCGACCCGGTCACCGTGTCGTTGCCGTCGCCGGCGTCGATCTGGGCGATCGCGACGAGCTCGGTGGCCGAGAAGTCCAAGCTGTTGCTGACCGTGGTGCCGGCGATCGTGTTGAGACCCGCCCCGCCGTCGATCCGCTCGACCGTGTTCGCGCCCGAGAAGCTCGCGAGGCGGAAGGTGTCGTCGCCCGCGCTCCCGAGGATTGCATCGAACCCCGCGTCGCCGCCGATCGTGTCCGCCGCGCTGTCGGTGCCGTAGATCAGGAACAGGTCATCACCGGCACCACCGCGCAGCGTGTCGGCGCCCAGGCCACCGAGGATCGTGTCAGCCCCCGCCGAGCCGCTGATCGTGTCATTGCCGTCGCCGCCATCGATCAGCGCGATGCCAAAGAGTTCGGTGGCAGACAGGTCGAGCGCGTTGCTGACGTTCGTTCCGGCAATGACGTTCGTGCCGCCTCCCACGTCGATGCGCTCGACGGTGTTGGTACCTGAGAAGCTCGCGAACCGGAAGGTGTCGTCGCCCGCGCCCCCGACGATCGTGTCGAAGCCCGCGTCGCCAGCGACGGTGTCGGCTGCCGTATCGGCACCGTAGACGAGGAAGGTGTCGTCCCCAGCGCCGCCCCGGAGGGTGTCCGCGCCCAGACCGCCGAGGATCGTGTCCGCGCCGGCCGAGCCGGTGATCGTGTCATTGCCATCTCCGCCGTCGATCAGCGCGACCGCGAGGAGTTGGGTGGCAGACAGGTCGATCGCGTTGCTGACGCTGGTTCCTGCGATGACGTTCGTGCCACCTCCCCCGTCGATCCGCTCGACCGTGTTCGTGCCTGAGAAGCTGGCGAAGCGGAAGGTGTCATCCCCCGCGCTCCCGAGGATCGTGTCGAAGCCGGCGTCGCCAGCGACGGTGTCGGCCGCGGTGTCGGTGCCGTGGATGAGGAAGGTGTCGTCGCCGGCGCCCCCACGAAGCGTATCGGCTCCGAGGCCACCGAGGATCGTGT
>JACADU010000411.1 GCA_013388415.1 Bryobacteraceae bacterium | reverse complement strand
TGGTTCAGGTGGGGCGCGAGCCCGGCTTGACCACGGGTTGCCCTTGGGCGCAGAGGGGGCAAGCCGCCGGCTCCCATGTGGTGACCTTCAACGTGGCCAGCGCGGCGCGGGGAACGCCAAGGTCGGCGGCGCCGCCGCTGCGGTCGATGATCGAGCCGGCAGCGGCGACTTCGGCTCCCGCCGCCCGCAGAAGTTCGATCACCTCAACCGAGCTGCCGCCCGTGGTGACCACATCTTCGACCACAACGGCGCGCTCCCCAGGCTGGATGGCGAAACCCCGCCGCAACGTCATTTTCCGGTCTGCATCGCGCTCGGCGAAGATGTGCCGGACACCGAGAGCACGCGCTGTTTCGTGTCCGATGATCAGCCCGCCCATCGCCGGGCTGACAACGACATCGACGCGGCCCGCAATCGGCCTGAGAGCCTCCGCGAGCGAGGCGCCGAGCGGCTCGGCGTTGCGCGGGTCGGCAAGCACCAGCGCGCATTGCAGGTACTCCGCGCTGTGCAGCCCGCTGGTCAGCCGGAAGTGGCCGGAAAGATACGCGCCCGTGGCGCGGAAAAGATCGAGGACAGCTTGCGGGGAGAGCACTTCAAGTGCAGTCTACCAAGCCGCATTCAATTCGATCTGCCGCCTGGAACGTACTGTATGATGGCAGGGTCAGAGAAATACCAGCGATGGCCGCGGCCGGGGATTCACAACGCATTGAGTGCATGGAGGTTTGGGGTGGCAGCCAACTGACTGCGCGCGGCGTGCAGTTGGGCGGTCTCGACGCCTGGGTCTACAGCAAACCCTACGGGCAGGCGCCCCGCGGCGGCGATGTCTACTACGCCTCCAGTTGCGCCACGGGCCGCATCACCAGGCTGCTGCTGGCTGACGTCGCCGGCCACGGCAGCGCCGTTGCTTCCACCGCCGCGGACCTGCGCCTTCTCATGCGCCGGTACGTCAATTGCATCGATCAGACCGAGTTCGTCCGGCGGCTCAACCGGCAGTTCGCGGAGTTGCCGCGCAAGGGCGCCTTCGCGACGGCCATCGTGACCACCTTCTTCTCCCCAACCAGCCGCTTGACCGTCTGCAACGCGGGTCATCCGCGCCCGCTGCGCTACCGCGCCTCCAAGGACCGCTGGGAATTCCTCTCCCAGCAGGAGGAGTCTCCCTGCAAGGCGCTGCGGAACGTCCCGCTCGGGTTGATCCAAGCCGCCGACTATGATCAGTTCGACGTCGAACTCGAGCCGGGCGACTGCCTGCTGAGCTACACCGACGCCTTGATTGAATCGCGCGACGCCGATGGCGAGATGCTCGGCGAGGAGGGCCTGTTGCGCATCGTCAGCCTGCTCGGCGGCGTGCCCGCCGAGCGCCTGATCGAGACTCTGCTCGCCGAGATCGCCGAGCGGTATCACGAGAACCTCTCCGAGGATGATGTGACGGTCATGGTGATCAAAGCCACCGGCGGCCAGTTGCGTCACGGCTTCCGGCAGCGGCTGCGCGCCGCGGTCAGGCTGCTCGGAACGCTGGCGCGCGCCGCCAATCCAAGAGCGGAACGGCCGCCGCTGCCTGACTTCAAGCTGGCCAACATCGGGGGCGCGATCATCCCCGCGCTGGGGAAGTTCTGGCGAGTCCAAGCCCCGCCGCGCCCCGCTCGTGATCAAGCAGCTCCCGCTTCCGGTCGAGACCGCCTTCATGGCCCCTGAGTCCGCCGTTGGCCCCAATCACCCGGCGGCAAGCGGCGCGGTAAGATACGGCCATGCTGCGACGTGAATTCCTGTCCACAGCCCCAATGATTTTCGCTCGCCGCGCGGCGGCGGCGCTGCCGAAAAGAAACGTTCTGTTCATCGCCATCGACGACCTCAACGATTGGGTGGGCTCCCTCGGCGGGCACCCGCAGACGCAGACGCCGAACCTGGACAAGTTCGCTGCGTCGGGCGTGAACTTCACCTCCGCGCATTGCGCTGCCCCGCTGTGCAACCCTTCACGAGCCGCGCTGATGACGGGTCTGCGCCCGTCGACAACAGGCGTCTACCAGAACCCGCAGCCCTTCCGGATGTCCGAGAAGGGGAAGAACGCAATCACCATCACGCAGCATCTGCGCACCGTCGGTTATAAGGCCATCGGCAGCGGCAAGATTTATCACGGCGGGTTCCCTGACCCTGCCAGTTGGGACGATTACTACCCGGATAACAAGGGCAACGACGTGCCGCGAAGCCCGATGCCCCGGCAGGACAAGCTCCCTCTGAACGGCATTCCTCGAACGGCTCACTTCGATTGGGGCGCCATCGACAATCCGGACGAGGAGATGGGCGACTTCCAGGTCGCCAGGTGGGTCAGCGCCCAGTTGGCCAGAAATCACTCGGACCCGATGTTCATCGCCTGCGGCATGACCCGTCCGCACCTGCCCTGGTACGTGCCCAAAAAGTACTTCGACATGTTTCCCCTGGAATCGATCCAGTTGCCGGCCGTCAGGAACGACGACCTGAACGACGTGCCCGCGATTGGCGTCCGGTTCGCCAAGCCGGACGGCGATCACGCCAAAGTCATCGAGTACGGCCAGTGGAAAAAGGCTGTGCAGGGTTACCTGGCGTCAATCGCCTTCTGCGATGCGATGCTCGGTCATGTCTTCCGCGCGCTCGAGACCTCGCCGAAGGGCAAGGAGACCGTCGTCGTGCTCTGGAGCGACCACGGCTGGCACCTCG
>JACADU010000322.1 GCA_013388415.1 Bryobacteraceae bacterium | reverse complement strand
TGATGCGCACCGGCCGGGTGGGCTGAGGCTGCCGCCCGGTCGAGTAAAGAGGAGCTTCGGAGAGCGGCTTCGCCGGCATCAGGGCGGATCCTTCGAGAACCGTGACTGGCATGCGGAACAGGTTCTGCTTCGCCACGGGCCGGAAGGCGGCGCCGGACAGGGCGACATCGAAAACCGAGGCTTCCGCCAGGTCCGCCTGTTCGAGGCAATAAAGGAACGGACCCCGCTGAACCGCAGCCTTCCCGTAGGTCTCCGCCACGCGCGGGTTGGCCGAAACCAGTTTGACGCCCATGTCGAAGGAGATGGCGACGGCGTCGCCGGGCTTCCACGTTCGCTTGAGGGCGAGATAGGCGTTGGGCGCGATTTTCCCCGCGAAGGGCCGCCCATTGATGGAGACCTGTGTGGTCTGCGACCACTCCGGGATACGCAGGTTCAAAGTGAATTCGGCGGCCCTGTCCGGCGTGATGGTGTAGCGGACGCCGCCCTGCCAGGGCATGCCCGTCTTCATTTCGGCCTTGATGCCGAGGCCCGAGGGCAGCCGCCAGTCAAGCAAGTGATTGTCGTAGAAGTGCAGCCAGAGCCCGTCGCCGTACGAGGAGGACGTCGAATAGAAATAGCCGCCCAAAGACATAAAAGTCCGCTGAAGGTTCGGCGGGCAGCACAGCGTCGAGTACCACGGATTGCGGATCTTCTCGCCGCCGGCGGCGAGCGGATTTCGATAGCAGTAGAGCGCGCCTGAAATCGACATGCCGGAGTTGATGCCGTTATATAGCGCCCGCTCCATCAATGCCGCATACTTCGCGTCCCCCGAACCCGCCAGCATCCGCTGCTGGAAGAGCCAGCCCGCAATCGCGGCGCACGACTCCGTGTACGCCTGCCGGTTGGGCAGCTCATAGGGCTCCCCAAAAGCCTCGCCGCTCGCTCTCGATCCGGCGCCGCCCGTGACGAACATTTTCGACGAGGCGAGGTCGTTCCACAGCCTGTCGAGGGTTTGCTTGTAGCGCCCGTCGCCCGTTTCGAGCCAATAGTCCGCCGCACCCGTGGCCGCGTAGAGCGCGCGAACGGCATGCCCTTCGAACTTCTCTCTCTCGACGAAGGGCGAGCCGCTGAACATATAGCTGAGGCTGCGCGGCGTCAGCTTCAAACGGTCCTTCTCGACGCCGCTGAGCAGATACCCGGCGAGGTCGAGGTACTTCCTTTCGCCGGTCGTGCGGTAGAGCTCGGCCAGCGCAAGCTCAAGCTCCGGATGGCCCGTGAGCAGAGGCTGTTTCCCTGGTCCGCCGATCTTGATCAAATAATCCGCGAAACGGATGCCCGCGTCGAGCAGGCGGCGGTCGCCATTGTAACGATAAACGGTGACCGCCGCCTGCAACCAATGCCCCAGGCAATACAATTCGTGGTTGGACTCCTGTTTCTGAAAACGCTCCTTCTCGCGTTCGCCCACGTGCCAGGTGTTGAGATAGCCGGAAGGCTCCTGGACCGAAACCACGAGTTCAATCAGCTCGTTGAGCTTCTGTTCAAGCGCCGGGTACTTGCCGGTGTGGGGCGCCCACGCGGCCGCTTCCATCCACTTGTAGACATCGGAGTCCGTGTACAGCGGCCCTCTGCGCGGCACGTTTTTGCCCTTCAGACGGCGGAAGTTGTCGATATAGCCGTTCTCCTCGAGCAGCGCGTAGAGCGTCGGCAGGCTGGTCTCCGCCGTTACCCCTTGGCGCTGCCGCCAGAACCCGTCCGTAAGCGTGACGGCGCGCACAGGGACGGGGCGCAGCTTTCCGTTTGGCGTCTCCGCGAGATGAATAACGGCCTGGTCCTTCCAGTCCGCCGAGGGCGCGGCAGCCGTTGCCGCGCAGAAGAGAACGAGAATCCGGCGGGTCATGCGACTTTCGGGTAGACCTTCCGGATCGCGGCGACAATGTCGTCGGTGTCGCGCTCGCTGAACTTGGGGTCGAGCGAGGGTCCGGCGAAACGGTCCAGGATATCAAGCGTTCGCGGGCAGGATGCCGCGCCGTATTTGATCTCTGGCCCCCGGCCTGTGGAGAAGGAAGGCCAATTGGCGTGAACGCCGCGCTTGCCTTCAATGTAGGGTTGGACAGGGAGAACGGCCGAGCCGCCCGGCGGCCGCGCCGGAACGTTCTCGGCGTTCATCGCCTTCATGAACAGGTCTCGCTTCTGCTTGGTCGAAAACTCGATGAACACGCCCACGCCGAGTTCGCCCGCCGGATCAGGCCGCTTGCGCAGTTTCAGTCCCGGAAGACCGTCGATGCCGTTATACACGCGCCTGGCGGCGGCGCGGATGTCGCTGACCACGCGATCGAGCTTGCGAATCTGCGCCAGCAGCACGGCGCCGGTGAACTCGTTCATGCGGAAGTTGGCGCCGATCATCGGCTCGAGTTTCGCGCCGCCCAGAACCTCCTGATGCGGCGAGCGCAGGAAGCCCACGTCGTGGAAGCGGCAGGCGCGCTCGTAGAGCGCGGGATCGTTCGTGTAGACCATGCCGCCTTCGCCCGCGCTGATGGTCTTGTTCACTTGCAGGCTCGCCGCTGCGATGTCGCCCATCGAGCCCAGCGGCTTGCCCTTGAAGCTCGCCCCGACGGCTTGGGAGACGTCTTCGAGCACCTTGACGTTGCGCTTTCTCGCCAGTGGCAGGAGCGCGTCCATGTCGGCGGGGTTCCCTTGCAGGTGAACAATCATGAGAACCTTGGTCCGCGCGGACATCTTGCGCTCCACGTCCGCCGGGTTGAGGTTGAAAGTCTCATCGATCTCCGCGCACACGGGAAGCGCCCCGGCGCGCACGACAGCATGGAAGCATGAATACCAGGTCCAGGCCGGGATGATCACCTCGTCGCCCGGCCCCACGCCGAGCGCCGCGATGGCGGTTTCCAAAGCCGCCGTGCCGGAAGTGACGGCGAGCGCGTAGCGCGTCTTCATCCACGCCGCGAACTCGCGCTCAAGCGTGGCGACCTTGTCGGGATTGGGCCCGTTGAAACCGGCGAAGCGGAACGGGCTCTTCGCCTTGAGCACCTCCTGGAGGAATCCCCACTCGAAATTGTCGTAATACAACGGCCCGAAATGCCGGGCGCGAAGCGGGGTTGAACGGACAGGAGTTCCGCCGTCGATGGCCAGTGGCGCGGCGGCTGCGGATGCGAGGAAATCTCTACGGCTCCACATCGGTGTGACGCTCCTTTTGCGGGGCCATCGTATCATTCGCGGCGGGTGGGGAAAACGGCAGTGGAGCCGCGATCCGCCAGCGGCCGGCGATACACGAACAACCGCTTGCTCTTCTCGCCCCTCGGCTGGCGCAACCTCCACCTCGCCGTCGAGCGCGCCATGGGACCCGCCGGCTTCGACCCCTTCGCCAACCCCGGCTACGGCTGGTCCTTCATCCTCTTCCAGATCTTCCTCTGGCTCTCCCTCGACACCTGCTGGCAGACCACCGCCATGCAAACCTTCTCCGTGCGCGGCGCCAAAACCAGCCGACGGGTCTTCCTCTGGACCGGCTTCGTCTTCCTCGGGCGCGGCATGCTGCCCATGATCTGAGGCATCGCCGCCCTCACGCTGCTCGGTCCCGGCCAGGACTCCCTCGAAGCCATGCCGAAACTCCTCGCCCGGATCCTCTCCGGCGGCGCAAGGGCGCGTGACTCCACGGGCGTCACTCGTACAGCGCCAGCACATTCTCCGTCGGCGTGTTCGCCTGAAGGTTGTGGCAAGGCGCCACGATGTAGCCCTTTGTCTCCCCGAAGATCTCCAGGTTCTCCCGCACCTGCCGCCGCACGTCCTCCGGCGTCCCGTAAGGCAGCGTCTGCTGGTTGTCCACCCCGCCGTGAAACACAAGCTGCCCGCCGAAATCCCTCGCCAGCGCCTCCCGCTCCATCCCTTTGCAGCGCCATTGAACCGGGTTGAGGAGATCGATCCCAATCTCGATCAGATCCGGCAGCATCGGCCGCATCGCCCCATCGTCGTGGTGAAACACCTTCACGCCGTATGAATGCACCAGTTCAATCATCCGCGCCATGCGCGGCTTCAGAAACCGTCGAAACAGCCGCGGGCTCATGATCAGCGAATCTTGCGTCCCCAGGTCCTCCGCCACATAGCTGAACAGCAATCGATCGCCCACCTCATCCAGAATCCGCTTCGTCAGCGCCAGATCGTGCTCCGTGATCCGCTCGAGAATCGCGTCCGCGATCTCCGGCGCCTCGATGAGATCCTCCAGCGCCCGCTCCATTCCCCGCAGCCGGCAATACAGGTAGAAGAACTCGCAGCCGCCCGCCAACAGCGGGTAATCCCGCCACTCCTCGCATTGCGCGCGCAGCGACGAGACGTCCCACTCGCCAGGATCCGGCCAATCGAATCTCTCCACATCGCGCACGCTCTCCGCGCCCGCCAGCGGGTGCTCCACCGCCTCCTCGTAATACCCGAGGCCATCGGCATAAGGCACCTTCCGCGTGCCGATCTTCCAAATGCTGAAAAACGATTGGAGATGCCAGCCCTGCTCCGCCGCCCTTGGATGCCGCGTAACCAGGTGGATCAGCTTGTCCACCCCCATCCGCTCCCACAGCTCCCTGTCCGTCTCGCATCCGAGATCGCGCTTGAGCCTCGACGTGATCTCCGCCGTGCCCCAATAGTCGCGCGGCGCGCGGTCAGGCCGCTCGCCCCGCATCGTTGCCTCCCAACGCTCTCGAGGACTCATCGCAATGCCATCGGCTTTCCGCCAGGCGGATCGCGCGCGTCTTCACCGCATCCGCCAAGTAGCAGTGCGATTCTACTCCGCTCAGCACGCGCTCGACAAAGCGCCGGATCTGCGGACCGAACGAATGATGCGCCACCGCCCCGCTGTCCGGCGGCATCGTTGACATCCTGGCCCATCCCTTCTCCCCCGGCCGGCGTTGAACCGGCGTCACGGGGCATGCGAAGGCAGAAGCACGGGCGCGCACTGAATCATCGCGGCAACTCCCGGGCACGGGCTGAAGCCTGCGCCGCCCTCGTCACTCATTGATAGCGGCCGGCGGTGTAGGGGACGCCGGCGGCGTCGAGCTGGAGCTTGAGCTTGCGGAGGCCATCGAGGAGGGCGCGGAGCCTGGGCTGCTCGGCGGCGAACTCTTCGGCGGCGATCTGGTAATTGAGCCGCTGTGTGCCGGTGGGCGCGCCAGTGGAGTTGCGGATGCCGGAGGCGGCGGAGTTGATGCGGCTTTGGATGGAGGAAGGCCTGCCGGATTCGAGGCCGCGCAGAGTTTCATCGCCGCGCAGCTTGCGGAGGATGGCGGTGAGGCCCTTGTCGAGCGCGGCGGCGTCGTCGAGGAGCTTCGCGTCGGCCGGCGAGTCCAGCAGGGCGCGCCGCATTGCGGCCAGCTCGGTGCGCGCCGCGTTGGCGGCTTCCAGAGCGCCGGTCACTTTGCGCTGAAGGCCAAGCGCGCGGGTAATGAACTCCTCGCGAGCCTTGCGGTCTTCCTGCGTGGGGGTCAAGGCGGGATCGGCTTCGACCGTGAAGGAGGCCTCGGCGCCGAGCGGCGTTGTCACTCCGCCGGCCCGTTTGGAGAGCGAAACCTTGTAGGTCCCCGGCGCGACGAAAGGCCCGCCGGAAGACAGGTTCTGTGCCTCGGGCGAGTCGCCGGCGAAGGGGTTGCGGCCGCCGGTGGCGGCAGAGGCGGCCGGACCGCGCAGGTTCCACGTGACCCGGTGGATCCCACGGGAGGTGGGACCCGTGAGACGCTTGACGGCCTTGCCGTCCGGTCCGCTGATGGTGAGCAGCACCTGCGGCGGCTCCTCGTCGGCTTCGGCGGTCAGTTGGGACGGCGAAGGGTAGTCGGTTGTTTCCGGCTTTGTCGCGGCGATGCGTCTCTGTTTGGCGGTTTGCAGGGTTTCCTTCAGCCAGTAGGTGAACGTCGCGCCGAACGGCGGGTTCTCCGCCATCCACAGGTTTTCGCCCTGTGACCCGCGGCTCTTTCCGGTCTCGGGAATGAAGAGCG
Source organism: Bryobacteraceae bacterium (assembly GCA_013388415.1). Lineage (GTDB taxonomy): Bacteria > Acidobacteriota > Terriglobia > Bryobacterales > Bryobacteraceae > JACADU01. The sequence continues at coordinate 2,564 of JACADU010000322.1, read as the reverse complement.
TGGCGGTTTTGACCGGGAAGATTTCGGCGGGCTTGTCGAATGTGGCGGTGGAGACGGCGCGAAGCGGGGAATAGTTGTCGAGCACGTAGAAGCCGCGGCCGAAGGTGGCGAGAACCAGGTCGTTCTCGCGCTCCTGGATGGCGAGATCGCGCACGGGAATCGTAGGCAGGTTGGATCTCAGGCGAATCCACTTCTTGCCGCCGTCGGCGGTGAAGAACAGGCCGAACTCGGTGCCGGCGAACAGCAGGTTCGGATTCACGTGGTCTTCGGCGATGGAGAGGGCGGGTCCGTTTTCGGGCAGGTTCGATGAGATGGACACCCAGGTCCTGCCAAGATCAGTGCTCTTGAGGATATAGGGCTTGTAATCGCCGTTCTTGTGGTTGTCGAAGAGTGCGTAGACTGTGTTGGCGTCGTGCTTGCCGGCTGCCAGGCGCTGGACGTAGACGCCGTAAGGCTTGGTCTCGGGCAGGGTGGGGAACCTGTCGATCAGGCGCCAGGTTTTGCCGCCGTCTTCGGTCACCTGGATGTTGCCGTCGTCCGTGCCCGCCCAGATGAGGCCTTCTTTCTTGCGGCTTTCGGAGAGCGCGGTGATGTTGCCGTACGTCGACGTCGAGGCGTGCTTCAGAAGCGCCTCGGGAGGCCAGATGCGGCCCATGATGGGCAACTTATCGCGATCGATCTGACGGGTGAGATCGGGGCTGACGGGCGTCCAGGAGCTGCCGCGGTCGTCGGAGCGGAAGAGGCGGTTGGCGCCGAAGTAGAGACGCGAGGGCGAATGAGGGCTGATGATGAAGGGTGACTCCCAGTTGAAGCGGAGGGGCGGCTCGCCTTTGCCCTCGACGGGCTTGATGGAGGTGCGTTCGGAAGTCCTGCGGTTGAGGCGGACAATGCCGCCGTATTGGGACTCGGCGTAGACGATGTCGGGGTTCGAGGGGTCGATGCGGGCGACAAAGCCGTCGCCGCCGGTGACAATGAACCAGTCGTTGTTGGTGGCGCCCTGAACTCCGCGGGTGCGGGAGGGTCCGCCGAGGGTGCTGTTGTCCTGAGTCCCGCCGTAGACGTTGTAGATGGGGGAGGCGTTGTCGACGTCGACGTTGTAGAACTGGGTGACGGAGAGGTTGGAGATGAAGCGCCAGAGCTTGCCGCGGTCCCAGGATTCGTAAAGGCCGCCGTCGCAGCCGGCGAGGATGTGATCGGAGTCGGCGGGATCGATCCAGTAATAGTGATTGTCGACGTGCTTGGCGCGCTCGCCCACCTGCCGCCACGTGCGGCCCCCGTCGTCGGAGACGCGGACGGCGACGTCCATGAGGTAGACGCGGTCGGCGACGTTGGGATCCGGATGGATGTTGGCGTAGTACATGGGTAGGCCCTGATAGGAGTCGCGCCGCTCCCAGCTTGCGCCGGAGTCGGTCGAGGCGAAAACGCCGCCGTTGCCTTCAGCGGCTTCGACCCGGGCGTAGACCAGGCCGCGCTGGGCGGGGGAGAAGGCGAGGCCGATCCGGCCGAGCTCGCCCGAGGCGATGCGGACTTTGTTGAAGGTGGCGCCGGCGTCGGTGGAGCGGTACAGAGCGCTTTCGGGGCCGCCATGGATCTGGCTCCAGACGTGACGGCGCCGCTGGTGGGCCGCGGCGAGAACGATGTCCGGGTTGTTCGGGTCGATCGCGACGTCGGTCGCGCCCGTGTTCGGGCTGATGTCCAGGATCTTCTTCCAGGACTTGCCGCCGTCTGTCGTCTTGTAAAGACCGCGGTCGCCGCCGCTGCTCCACAGGGGGCCCACGGCGGCGACATAGACCACGTTGGAGTCGCGGGGGTCGATGACGATGCGGCCGATGTGTTCGCTGCTCTTCAGGCCAAGGTTGCGCCAGGACTTGCCGCCGTCGTCGGAGCGGTAGACGCCGTCGCCGTAGCCGACGCTGCGCTGATTGTTGCTTTCGCCCGAACCGACCCAGACGGTGTCAGGGTTCTTCGGGTCGATCACCACTTGGCCGACGGAGTAGGATCCTTCGTTCTGGAAAACAGGGGTCCAGGTCGTGCCGGCGTTAGTGGTCTTCCAGACGCCGCCGGAGGCGACGCCGGCGTACCAGGTCGCTTTGTGCCGGGGGTGGACGGCGATGGAAACGATGCGGCCGGACATGAGCGCGGGGCCGATGGCGCGCAGGCGGAGGCCGGAGAAGGTGGGGGATTGCCAGGGGTCGCCAGGGTCCGGCTTGGCGCGCTCGGCGGCCGGTTGGGCGCAGAGAAGCGCAGTGAGGATGAGAGAGGTGAAAACGAGGCGCATGGGTGTAACCGGACAGTTTATCGCGGAGGGAGCGATAGGGGTGGCCCGCGAAGAAGGCGCTCGTGCGCGCCGGCTCAATGCCCGCTGCGGTCTGGCAGCCGCCCCGCCAGGATGAGATCGGGCCGGCCGCCGCGGATCATTCTCCAAAGCTCTGGACGGCGGAGGCTTCGTCGGGATGAATCTCGAAAACGGAGACCAGCCGGGTGATCTGAAGCAGGTTATAGATCTTCTCGGGAAGACTGGCGAGTTTCACCATCGCCTTGGCGTTGTAGGCGTTCGTGTAGGC
>JACADU010000372.1 GCA_013388415.1 Bryobacteraceae bacterium | reverse complement strand
TTGTGGGACATGCCCGCGGCGCTGTTGCTGCTGGCCGGACTGAAGACGGCTTCTTGGCTGCTGCGGCGGAGGTGGGGCGCGGTATGAGGATTGCTTTGCTGGTGGCGCTGCTCGCCTGGCCGTTGGCGGGCGAGGAGATGCATCTCTTTGTCGGCGGGCTGGGCGGCGAGCCCGACTACGAGACTCGTTTCTCGTCGCTGGCCAAAGAAGGGCAAAAACTGGCGGGCGGAGAAGCATTGACCGGCGCCGAGGCGACCAAGGCGCGCGTGCTCGCAGCGATCGCGAAGGCCGCGAGGCTGACGCGGGACGACAACTTCACGCTTGTTCTGATCGGTCACGGGACGTGGGACGGCGTCAACTACAGGTTCAATCTGCCGGGGCCGGATCTCACGGACGAGGAGCTGAGAGCGGCGCTCGATAAGATCCCGGCGGCGCAGGCGGTCGTGGTCGCCACGAGCGCGAGCGGTCCGGTGAGGGACGCTCTGAAGAACGAGCGCCGCGCCGTCATGACCGCGACGCGCTCGGGGACGGAGAAGAACGCGGTGGTCTTCCCGCGGTATTTCGTCGAGGCGCTGCGGGACGCGACCGCCGACGCCGACAAGAATGAGGTCGTCTCCGCCGCCGAGGCGTTCCGGTTCGCTGAAGCCAAGACGAAGAACTACTACGAGACCGAGAAGCGGCTCGCCACCGAGCATGCCGTTTTGGACGATCCCAACGGGGGCGCGCTGGCAGGCAGAATCGCGATGGCGAGGTTCGGGAGTGTGCAGAAGGCGCTCGCTGATCCCTCGAAGAAGGTATTGCTCGCGAAGAAAGAGGATCTGGAGCGCGGCATTGACCGGCTGAAGCTCGAAAAAGCCGCGATGCCGGTGGAAGAATACCGGGCCAAGCTCACCTCGCTGCTGGTGGAACTGGCGAGGGTGTCCGAGGAGATCGAGAAGTGACATTCGTTTTCGCGCTCGTGGCCATGGCGGCTCCGGCGGCCGCGCCCTCCTGTTGGGAGAGCGCGCGCATGGGCCGGGCGGAGGAAGCGCGCGCCTGCTTCGAGAAGCTGGCGGCATCGAGAGATCTTGTGGACAAGGCCGAAGCTCTCTGGGGGCTCGGTCTGAAGAAGGAGGCCAACGACGCGTTTCGCATGGCGCACTCGGCTTCGCCCACTCCGGCGGTGAAGACGCGGTGGGGCCGGCTGATGCTTGAGGGCAACAACCCCGGCGATGCCCGCGACCTGTTCAACGAGGCGCTGAAGATCAACGAGAAATACGCTCCGGCGATCCTCGGGCTGGCGCTCGTGTCAAGCGAGACTTTCGAGCGCAAGGCGGTGGCGCTGGCCGAAGCGGCTATCAAAGCCGATCCCAGGTTGCTGGAAGCGCGTGAACTGCTGGCGTCCCTCCTGCTCGAACAGGGCGATCAGGGCGAGGCGGCCAAAGCCGCCGAGGCGGCGCTGTCGGACCGCCCCGACGCGCTCGGCGCCATGTCCGTGCTCGCCACCATCGACCTGCTGAACGACCGCGGCGGCTCGCCCTGGTTCGACAAAATCCAGGGGCTGAATCCGCGCTGCGGCGAGTGCTACCGGACCGTAGCCCGGCATTTCGTGCTGAACCGGCGGTACCCCGAGGCGATCGCCCTCTATCGCAAGGCGCTGGAACTGAATCCCGGCCTGCACGCGGCGCGGTCCGAACTCGGCGTGAACCTGATGCGCGTGGGCGAGGCCAAAGAGGCGCAGAAACAACTGGCGGAGGCCTACGATGCCGGCTACCGCTTCGCGACGACGTCGAACAGCCTCCAGTTGCTCGAAACCCTGGGCAAGTTCAGAACCTTCGAGACGCCGCGCGCGGTGCTGAAGCTCGATCCCAAGGAAGCGGGACTGCTGAAGCCGTATCTGGAGCGTGAAGTGGAGCGCGCGCTTTCGACGTATGAGAAGAAGTACGGCTTCAAACTGCCGGGGAAGGTCGCCGTCGAGGTCTACCCGAACCACGCCGACTTCGAGGTGCGGACAATCGGTCTGCCCGGGCTCGGCGCGCTCGGCGTCTGCTTCGGTTTGAGCGTCGCCATGGACAGTCCGTCGGCGAGAACGCCCGGCTCTTTCCACTGGGCGAGCACCCTATGGCACGAGCTGAGCCACGTTTACGCTCTCACGATGACCAATTTCCGCGTGCCTCGCTGGTTCACCGAGGGGCTCAGCGTTCATGAAGAAACGGCTGCCGATCCCGAATGGGGCGACCGCCTGACGCCGGACATCCTCGACGCAATCGATAAGAAGAAGCTGCTGCCGGTTGCCCAGTTGGACCGCGGTTTCTTGAGGCCCGAGACTCCCGGGCAGGTCGTTGTCAGTTACTTTCAGGCAGGCCGCATCTGCGACTACATCCAGCAGAAGTACGGCTGGGAAAAGCTGATGGCGATGATGAAGGCGTTTGCGGAAGTGACGACCACCGCTTCCGTCGTCCAAAACGTCCTGGGCGTCAAGCCCGAGGAGTTCGACAAGGAGTTCGACTCCTGGCTGCGCAAGCAGCATGAGACTCCGCTCAAGAACTTCGCGGAGTGGAAAACGCGGATGAAGGCCATTCACGCGGAAGCTCTGCCCGGGGGCGAACCGCAGTTGCGCAAGGAACTCGTCCGGCTGCTCGAAATGTATCCGGAGTATGTTGAGGGCGGGAATGCGTACGAGCAACTCGCAGCGCTCGAAAAGAAAGCAGGCGACAAGGACGCCGAGCGGGAGTGGCTGGCGAAGTACATGAAGCAGGGCGGCCGCAATCCGGATTCGCTGAAGCGGCTGGCCGCTCTCGAAGACGAGCGCGGCGAAAAGGCAGCCGCGGAAAGCGTCCTCAGGCGCGTGCTGGGCATCTATCCGATGAAGGATGAAGGTCTGCACCGGAAGCTCGCTTCATTGAGGATGGATCTGAAGAAGTATGAAGGCGCGGTGGAGGAGTGGGGCGCGGTGCTGGCCACCGGAACAACGGACGTGGCGGGCGCGCACTACGAGCGGGCGCGGGCCTACCAGGCTCTTGGGCGCGCGGAAGACGCGAAAATTGAAGTACTGTCGGCATTGGAAGCCGCCCCGGGCTACCGGGCGGCGCAGAAGCTGTTACTGGAATTGAGCAAACCGAAGAAAGAAGGTTCATCACAATGAGCGGCACGGTCGAGATCACGGCGAACGATCTGAAGACGCGCGTGGAGCGCTTCCAGCAGGTTCGAGCCGCGCTCGAAACGGAAGTGAGGAAAGTCATCGTCGGGCAGGAGGAGGTGCTCGAGCAGTTGATGATCGCGCTGTTCGTGGGCGGCCATTGCCTCATCACGGGCATGCCGGGAACGGCCAAGACCCTGCTCGTGCGGACCATGGCCGAGGCGCTGGGACTGGTGTTCCGCCGCATTCAGTTCACGCCGGACCTGATGCCCACCGACATCACCGGCACTGACATCCTCGAAGAGGATCCGTCCAACGGGCGGCGCATCTGGACCTTTGTCCCCGGTCCCGTCTTCGGCAATGTTCTGCTGGCCGACGAAATCAACCGCACTCCGCCGAAGACGCAGGCGGCGCTGCTCGAAGCGATGCAGGAGCGCTCCTGCACAGTGCGCGGCAATCACTACAAGCTGCCCGCGCCGTTCTTCGTTCTGGCGACCCAGAACCCCATCGAGCTCGAGGGAACATATCCTTTGCCTGAAGCGCAGTTGGACCGCTTCATCTTCAACACGCTCCTCGATTACCTGCCGATGGCGGACGAAATGAAGGTCATCGGTCTCACCACGACGACGGAGACGGCGGACGTACGCCCGGTGACAAGCGCGGAGGAGATCCTCAGCTTCCAGGAACTCGTGCGAATGGTGCCGATTTCCGAGGATGTGGCGACTTACGCGGTGGCGGTAGTGAGGGCGACGCGGCCGACCGATCCCTCGGCGCCCGAGGCGATCAGCAAGTATGTCAACTTCGGCGCCTCCGTGCGGGGCGCGCAGTTTCTCGTCCTGACAGGGAAGGCGAGGGCGCTGATGAATGGCCGGCATCACGTGACGTTTGACGACATCGCCGCTCTGGCAAAACCCATCCTGCGCCACAGGATTCTGCTCAACTTCCAGGCGGAGAGCGAACGCCTGACACAGGACATGATTCTGGACCGGCTGCTGGAGAGCGTTCCGCGGAGCGTGAAGAATTGATCAACCGCTTCCTTGACCCGCGCGTTTTGGCCGGTATCGCCAACCTCGAGTTGACGGCGAGGACCGTTGTCGAGGGCTTCATCTCGGGCTTGCACCGGTCGCCTCACTACGGCTTCAGTCAGGAGTTCGCCGAGTTCCGGCCATACGTTCCTGGCGACGACCTGCGGTACGTCGACTGGAACGTCTACGCGCGCACAGAGCGGCTCTATCTGAAGAAGTATCAGGGCGAGACGAACACGCGGGTCACGATCCTGCTGGACGCCAGCGCATCAATGGATTTCGCCCGCAAGGGCGTAAGAAAGATCGACTATGCGCGCTTTTTGGCCGCCTCAATGGCCTACCTCGCTCACCAGCAGCGCGACGCGGTGGGGCTGATTACGTTCAACGATACGGTGCGGGAATTCATCGTGCCTTCGTCGCGGCAGGGGCAGTGGATCAAGGTCCTTCACGGTTTGAACCGGTCGGAGGCGGGCAAGCGGACGCGGACGGATTTCGCCGAGCCGTTCAGGCAGTTCCAGCAACACCTCAACAAGCGCGGTCTCGTGCTGGTTGTCTCGGACTTCCTGGCTCCCGCGGCCGCGGTTCTGGACGCGATCAAGCCGCTGGCGTTCCGTGGCAGCGATGTGGTGATGATGCATGTTCTCGACCCCGAGGAGTTGAACCCGGTGCTCGAGGATTCGCGCATCCTGATCGACCTGGAGACCGGCGATGAGATGGAGGTGAGCCCGGAATTCGCCGAGAAGGAGTATCCGCGAAGGATCCGCGCTCACATTGAAGCGCTGAAGGAAGGCGCTCAGGCGAGCCGCATCAGCTACCACCTGGCTGTTTCCAGCGAGCCGCTGGACGAGGCTCTGCGGAGGTATCTCGCAGTGAGGCAGGGGAGGATGTGATGGGATTCCTTGCGCCCTGGTTCCTGCTCGGCCTGGGTTCGCTCGCGCTGCCGGTCTATCTTCACCTGCTGAAGCGCGACGTGGCGGAGCGCGTGACGTTCAGCTCCCTGATGTTCTTTGAGCGCAGCCGCCAGTCGAGCGTCAAACACCGCAAGATCGACTACCGCCTGTTGCTGGCGGGCCGCCTCCTGCTGCTTCTGCTGCTCGTGCTGGCGTTCGCCAACCCTTTCCTAAACGTCGATGCCGGCGGCGGCGAGGCGTCGCTGAGGCTGGTTGTCGTCGACAACTCTCCAAGCATGGCGGCGGGCGGCAATTTCGAGAAAGCGAAGCGGGAAGGCGCGGCGCTGCTGGCATCCCTGCCGAAGGGCGGGCGGTTGCAGGGCGCGTCTTTCGACAACCGGCTGAGAACGCCGGCCGATCTCGCTTCGCTGACGATCTCCGACGCGCGCGGCTCGCTTGGAGAATTCGCGCAGGCGCTTCGGGCGCTCGGCGCCGAGGAGCGCGGCCGCGTCGAGGTTCACTATTTCAGCGATTTCCAGAAATCGTCTTCGCCGGACGGCTTCGCGGAATTGCGGCTTCCTGAAAACGTCTCGCTGGTGGCGCACAAACTGGCCGCGCCGGCCACTCAGAACTGGCTCGTCGAGCAGGTGAAGGCGCAGCG
>JACADU010000449.1 GCA_013388415.1 Bryobacteraceae bacterium | reverse complement strand
CTCGGCCTCAACGACCGCGACAAAGCCTGGCACGACCTCTACAGGCTGTCGCTCTCCACCGGCCAGAAGACCCTCGTCCGGAAGAACACCGACCGCGTCTCAGCCTGGATCTTCGACAACGCCGCTCAACTCCGCATGGCCACCCGATCCGCCGACAACGGCGACACTGAATTCCTCCGCGTCGACGCGGATCGGTTCACGAAGATCTACTCCTGCACCGTGCTCGAAACCTGCTCACCCGTCCGCTTCGACAAGGCCAACAAACAGGTCTACGTCATCACCAATCAGGGCGCTTCCCGCGACCTCATCGAACTCTCCCTGATGGACCCCGCCACCGGCGCAACCACTCTGGTCGAAACCGATCCGAACAAGCGCGTCGATCTCTCCAACGCGATCTTTTCCGACCTCACCGACGAACTCCTCGGCACGGTCTACATCGACGAGCGCGAGCGCGTTCACTGGCGCAACAAGGCCTTCGAAGCCGATTACAACTGGCTCAAGTCCAAGCTCGGCGCCAATATGCAGCTTGGCTTCGGCTCCCACACCAAGGATGAAAACCTCTGGATCGTCAACGCCTCATCCGACGTCGAGCCCTCGACCACCTACCTGTTCGACCGCAAGGCGAAGAAGCTCTATTTCCTCTACAAGGTGCGCGAAAAGCTCCCCCGCGAGCACCTCGCCGCCGTGCAGCCCATCCGCTACGAAAGCTCCGACGGTCTCGAAATTCCCGCCTATCTCACGCTTCCCAAGGGCGTCCCCGCGAAGAACCTGCCGGTGGTCATCCTGCCGCACGGCGGTCCCTGGGCGCGCGACGCCTGGGGTTACAGCGGGTTGCCGCAGTTTCTCGCCAACCGCGGTTACGCCGTCCTTCAGCCCAATTTCCGCGGCTCCACCGGCTACGGCAAGAAGTTTCTCGACAAAGGCAACGCCGAGTGGGGACGCAAAATGCAGGACGACCTCACCTGGGGCGTCAAATATCTCACCCAGAAGGGCATCGCCGACCCCAAGCGCGTCGCCATCATGGGCGGTTCCTACGGCGGTTACGCCACGCTTGCCGGCGTCGCCTACACGCCCGATGTTTACGCCGCCGCCGTCTCCATCGTCGGACCCTCGAACCTGCTCACGCTGCTCGACTCCATCCCACCCTACTGGGAATCCTTCCGCAAGACCCTTTACGCCCGCATGGCCGACCCCACGACGCCCGAAGGCAAGAAACGGCTCGAAGAGATGAGCCCGCTCAACTACGCGAAAAACATCAAGACGCCGCTGATGATCATGCAGGGGGCCAACGACCCGCGCGTGAACAAGGCCGAATCCGAACAGATCGTCGTCGCCCTCCGCGACCGCGGCTTCCCCGTCGAGTACATCCTCTTCCCGGACGAGGGCCACGGCTTCGCCCGCCCCGTCAACATGATGGCCTCCATGGCTGCCGCCGAACAGTTTCTCGCCAGGCGCCTCGGCGGGCGCGTTCAGGAAGGCGGCACGCCGGAGGCGCTCGCGCGGCTCAAGGAGGTCACCGTCGACGTCAAAACAGTCAGCCTGCCGAAGAAGGCGGCCATTGGCCCTGTCGGCTTGCCGAAGATCGCCGCCGTCCCCGCGCCCGGCCTTGATAAATACGCGGCCAAAATCAAGCTCGGCGCTCAGGAGATCGCTCTCGAGATCACTAGCGAGATCAAGCCGGAGTCCGGCAAGCTCATCGCTCTGGACACCATGAAGTCGCCGATGGGCGAGGTCAAGATGACCGCCGAAATGGACCCCGCCACTCTGGCCGTTTCCAAAGTCACTGTCCTCCAGGGCCCCGTTTCCATCAACGTCGCCTACGCGGACGGCAAGGCCAGCGGCGAAATGAAAATGGCCGCGGGCGCCAAGCCGGTCAACGTCGACATCGAAGGGCCGATCTTCGCCGACACCGCCGGCGCCTCCCAGTCCATCGCCAGCCTGCCGTTCGCCGAAGGCTACGAAACCTATTACCGCAATTTCGACATGCAGAAACAGAAGCCCGGCATCCGGAAGGTCAAGGTTCTTGGCTCGGAAGAGGTGACCGTGCCCGCCGGCACGTTCAACACATACAAGGTGGAAGTCACCTCTGTCGAAGGCCCCGAAAAGACAACCTTCTGGGTCGCCAAGAAGGAGCGCAAGGCCGTCAAGATGGAGTCGGTCATGCCCCAGATGAACGGAGCGATCCTCACGGCCGAGCTCCAGAAGTAACCGCGGCATGGATGATGGAAACCGCGGACGCGGCGGCTGGCAGCCGCTTCGGCCACCAGCCGTTACAGCCTCTCACCGTGGGCGGGAATCCGTGAGCGTGGATCGGCGGAAACTACGGCCGATGCCTACTGAACCGCGATCCGTACGGCAGTTCCTGCAATCCAGGCCGCGCTCAACTGCACGGAAGCCGTGCCCGCCACCATGCCCGGCGGAACCCGAAACTCCACGCGATACGCATCCACCTGGCCGGGCCATCCGACAGCGTTGACCACTTCCGCATCCTGGCCATTCACCGCCACGGCCATAAAGCCGCCTTTGGCGTGAAGTGCCAGCTTCCGGATGAGCACAGCATAGCCGCTTCAAGAAACCGCCCGCTCGCCAACAGACTCCCTGGCAATGACGCGTCGGGGTTGAACCTCAATTCGCGCCCGCGAACCGCTCCTACCGGAACGCCGCGTACAGCATCACAAACGTCACCACAACCACGCCCGCCAGAATCCGGTAGTTTCCCAGCCCTTGCCCGCCTGCCTCGCCCCGCAGCGGCTCGCGCCAGTCGGTCCACACCAGATCCCTCGCCTCTTCCTTCAGCGCCTCGGGATACCGCCGCGACGCCGCGTACATCACCGTCATGCAAACCAGCAGCATGTAGAACGCCGTCAGCATGAAGTCCTTCACCGCGAAAGCGCACAGCCCGTCGAACGCGCTCTTCAACGAGTCCATCCCCCGCTCGCCCATCCACGCGCTCATCTGCTTGTGAAAGAAATCGAGCCCGAACATCGCCGCCCCCAGCAACGCGCCGTACTTCATCGTGATGAACGCGCCCCTGCCCGATGCTCTCTTCCAGAACACGCCAAACAGAAATACCGCCGTGATCGGCGGCGCAACGTACGACACCAGCCGGTTCAACCCCTCGAAGATCGTGCTGTAGTGGCTGAACAGCGGCGACCACAGGATCGACAACACCGTTGCCACGGCAGTCGTCACCTTCCCAATCACCACCAGTTGATGATCTGTCGTCGCCGGGCGCCAGCGTTTGAACATGTCGTAGGCGGCGAGCGTCGCCGTCGAGTTCAGCGCCGCCGAGCAGGTCTGCATCGCCGCCGCCAGCATCGCCGCCGTCACCAGCCCTTTCAATCCTGCCGGCAGCAGTCTCGTGATCAGAAACGTGTAAGTATCCGCCGCGTTCTTGGGAGCGTCGCCGCCGAATGCGCCCTGCTGCACCAGCGCCACGCAGATCACCCCCGGCAGCACGAAGATGAACACTGGCAGGATCTTGATGAACGCGCAGAACAGCGGACCCAGACGCGCGTGCCGCTCGTCCTTCGCCGCCAGCACACGCTGCACGATCGTCTGGTCCGCGCACCAGTACCAGATCCCCAGCACCGGATAGCCCAACACCACCGACCACCACGGCTGTCCCGATGCGTCGTGCGCGTCCCGCGCCATGTTGAGGAAGTTCGCCGTGCTGTGCGGGATGTCGCCCCCGCCCAAGGGATGTGGATTCGAAGCCAGCGTCGCCGCCAGTTGCTCCCATCCGCCGACTTTCACCCAGGCTGCAATCGTGATCACCACAGCGCCCACCAGCAACAGAACCGTCTGAACGCTTTCCGTCCACACCACCGCCAGCAGCCCGCCCAGCATCGTGTAAATGCCCGTCAGCACCCCCAGCAGAACAATGAAGAAGATCAGCGCATCAATGCCCAGCACCGTCGCGCCAACCGGCATGTCGAGGATGCCCCGCAAGACCCACGCCGCCGTGTAGAGCGCGATCCCGATATGAATCACGATCGCCGAGAAGACCGAAACCACCGCCAGAATGTCGCGGCACTTGCGGTTGTATCGCCGCTCGAGAAAGTCCGGCAGCGTCGGCACCCTCGACCGCAAATACAGCGGCGCGAAGAACAGCGACAGCAGCACCAGCGTGAAACCCGCCATCCACTCGAAGTTGCCGAACACCAGCCCGTACTTGTACGCCGCCTCCGCCAGGCTCACCAGATGAACCGTCGAGATGTTCGCGGCGAACATCGCCAGCCCGATGACCGGCCACGTGAGCGTGTTCCCCGCCAGGAAATAGTGGCTGCCCTCGCCGCCGCCTCGCCGCCTGACAAATCCGGCATAGCAGCCAATGCCAACCACCCCCGCCATATACACGGCGATCACTGCATGATCCAACGGTCCGGCCGGCGAAGACATGAGCAAGCGGGTATTCTATCCGAGCCGCCGCCGACGGCAGGACAGTCCGTGGAATATACTGGCAACGAATCGAGGCAATCATGAGTTATCCACACGACCGCCGCAGCTTTGTCCGCGCCTCCGCCGGACTCTCCATCCTGAGTCCTGCCACCGCCTTCGGCAGCCAGGCCAACTCGGCCCTCACCGTCGGTCTCGTCGGCATCGGCAACCGCGGCACTTACGTCTCCGGCATCTTCGCCAAGAACGAGTTCGCCCGCATCGCCGCCATCTGCGACATCTACGACGACAAGATCGAAGCCGGCAGGAAGATGTACTCCGGCGCCAGGGTCTTCAAGGACATCAAGGACCTGCTCGCCTCCGACGTCGACGCCGTCCTCATCGCCACGCCTGCCGTGATGCATCCTGAGCACTTCGAAATGGCGGTCAAGGCGCGCAAGCACATCTTCATGGAAAAGCCCGCCGCCGCCGACGCCAAGGGCTGCCTCCGCGTCCTCAAAGCCGCCAAGATGGCCGACCCCACCAAACGGATCACCGTCGATTTCCAGCAGCGCTACGGCAAGGATTACCGCAAGGCGTACGAACTCGTGAAGTCCGGCGAACTCGGCGCCATCAAGTACGTCCGTGGCGCATGGATCGGCAACGGACCGCCCATCAAGAAGGGCGTCCCGCCTGCCGAGGAGAAGATCCGCAACTGGTACTTCTACCGGGAAATGTCCGGCGACATGATCATCGAGCAGGACTGCCACAACATCGACGTCGTCAACTGGTTTACGGGCTCCCACCCGAATTGGGCGGCCGGCTGCGGCTCCCGCATGGTCCGCACCGGCATCGGCGATATCTTCGACAACATTTCCATTAGCTTCAAGTTCGCCACCGGGCTCAACTTCTCTTTCGCCGCCACGCAGTTCGGGCGGCAAGTGGGCTGGTCCGACGTCGGCGAAACCTTCATCTGCGAAAAGGGCACGGTCCATACCTCCCGTACCGGCATCCGCATTCATCGCGGCGGCAGCAAGGAAATCGAAGAGTACGCCACCAAATACGACATCACTCAGGACGCCGTCAACGAGTTCATCGAAGGCGCCCGCACCGGCAAGATCGAAAACGCCGCCTTCCACGCGGTGGACTCCACCCTCACCGGCTACATGGCCCTCATGGCGGCGGTCAAAGGACAGCCCATCACCTGGGAACAGGCCCAGAAACTCTGACTTCGCCCATCTCAAGGTGACACCATAATTGTGGTGTGATGACGAACGCATAATTGTGCTAAACTCATATTAGTGCGGACTACACTCGATCTCTCTGACGAAGCCTATGCAATCGCCAAGGCCATCGCCCGCGAGCGGAACGTCGGCCTTGGCCGCGCCATCAGCGACGTTATTCTCAGCCTGAAAGCCCCCCCGGCGCAGACCGCTGCCAGAGTGGAGATTGTAGACGGACTCCCTCTGGTTTCTGTTGGCCGTCTCGTGACAAGCGAAGACGTGCGCGCCATTCTGGATGAAAGCGAGTAGCGAGTGTTTCTCCTCGACGCGAACGCACTCATCGCACTCACCGTCCGGGAACACCTTTCAAACCCCAGGGTTAGAGCGTGGTTTCAATCCGCGCCGCTCGAATTCGCCACCTGCCCCATCACTCAGGGAGCGCTGGTGCGCTTTCACCTTCGGCTCAATCCCGCCGGTGGACTCGACATAGCCAAGGCCGCGATACGTTCGCTCGAGTCGCATCCGCGTCACCGGTTCTGGCACGATGACCTTTCCTATACGTGCCTCCAGGAAGCGGGGCTCCACGGCCACAGGCAGGTGACGGATTTCTATCTCGTGGCCCTCGCGAAATCCCGGTCCGCGCGGCTTGCCACCTTGGATGAGCCGCTCGCGGCCTGGCATACTTCGTCGGCGTTTCTCATTCCCTGAGGCACGTCTCAGCGCAACTCCGCAACGTACTTTCACCAGCGTTCAGATTCTTCCGCCTTCGATCGAAAGGGTCACAAACTCGGTGGCCGTGCCCCTATCGACTCGCTCCTCCGCCGCCAGCCGCTTCGAGCCGGGCGGCCACGCTGGAAGGGACCCTGAGGCAGGCGGCGTTCTCACCGCCTCGCCCTCGGCCGGCATCACGCTCAACCGGGCCTGCGACCCTGGCACAATAACGATCCAGCGCCCACCCGGGCTCCATGCCGGGTGGATCGCATCTTCCTCCAGTTCCGTCAACCGACGCTCAGCGCTGCCCGAGATCCCTCTCACGTAGAGCTGAAAGCGCCGGCAGCCACTCGTCCCGCCCCTTCATCCGCCAAACGACAAGCCGATGAGTGTCGCCATCACCGCGGCGGCGGCAGGCGCCAGCCACCTTTGCCATGACCGGGCAGCCCGTGGCGCCGGCGCGCTGTCCTCGATGTCCGCGATGAACCGGGAGCCCGGTTTCGTCGCCGTCTCGATGGAACGCGGCGACTTCACGTCGCCCGGTTCCCGTCGCAGTTGCGCGATCACCCGCGTGAGCGCATTGTCCGTTACCGCTACGTCCGGCCAGACCGCCGCGAAGATCTCGTCCTTCCCCACCACACGCTCCCGCCTCTCCACCAGGTACACCAGCACCGCATGAGCCTTCGGCTCGAGCGGGAGCACCCGTCTGCCCAGCCGCGCCTGGCGCTTCCCTGCGTCGATTCCCAGTTCTCCGGCGCGAGCCCTCGTCCTGCAATGCGGTTCTGACTGCCCGCGCCTCGAGAGTCCCAACGCTTCCCGAACCATCCTCACCAACGCAGGAGCCGTCCCGGCCGTCCTCGGCAGCATCCGCGACGTCAACGTCGGCCCGCTGGCCCTGAAACGCGTGGACGCCGTGTTGGTCGAGCCGCCGCCCCTGGCGCCCTCGATTCACGGCGTCCTGCCCGCTTCCTGTTTTAACGCTGTCTTTGCCGGTCCGCGTTCGTCAACCGTTACGATCGCCAGGTGATGCTTACATCTTCCGCTTCACGCTGACCCCGCCATTGACTGTCTGCAGCTTGACCAGCGGTCCGCCGCTGCCCAGCCTGAGATCCATGCTGCGATTGGCCCACTTGCCCTCGGTTTGCGCCCCCGGGAAGTCCGAGCTCATCCCGCCATGCACTGTCGACGCCTTCACCTGCGCCGAGTAAGCCGCCGGAACGCTCAGCTTGACGCCGCCATTCACCGTCTCCAGGTCGATCCCTTCTCCCTGCCACGTCGAGCCTTCCAGGTCCATCGTGATGCCGCCGTTCACCGTCTCCCCGTTCACCTTTCCGGCGACCCTCGCGAAGTTCAACCCGCCGTTCACCGTCTTCGCCTCGATTCCGCCCGCGACATCGGCGACATGGATGCCGCCATTCACCGTCCCAAGCTTGAGATCGCCCCTCTTCGGCACGAAGATTTCGAAGCTCACGCTCCACGATTTCCGGTTGTTCCTCACTCCCTCCCACTTCGGACCATTGCTCTCTACCTTCCCTCCCGCCGTGACGATGTGCACCT
>JACADU010000227.1 GCA_013388415.1 Bryobacteraceae bacterium | reverse complement strand
TACGAACAGGTCAACCAGGCGCACAACAACGCCTTCCGCGCCGAACTCAAGCGCCTCAATGAGCGCCTCCGCCAGTGGGTCGCCGACACCGGCGACAAGTTCCAACTGCCGGATTTCAGTTGACCCCGCCGCGCCAACCGCATCGCCCCGCTTTCGCGTCCAACTCCTGCGCGGTCTCGCGTGCCCATTCGCGCGCTCTTGCGCCCGCGGCCCTGTGAAGCGGCTGTGAAGCCGCTGCCAGCGTCGCCGCAGCCTGCCGGTGTAACCTGACACTAAGAAATGTGCCGGCCAGTCAGGGCGGCTCGAGTCAGAAAGGCTTCATCCCCCCCATATGCACGCCGTTTCCCTTCCCGCGCGCCGGACTCTTGCGCTCGTGTTGCTGTCCCTTTCCGGATGGGTCTGGGCGCAGAATCCGCCGGAGACGGCGCTCCGGGGCACGAAGCGATTCCGCAAGCGGGTCGTGACCTCCAGGCTCGCCGGACCGTGGGAGATCACCTGGGGGCCCGACAACATGCTGTGGGTCACCGAACGCACCGGCAAGCGCATCATTCGCGTCGACCCGGCCACCGGCGCCCGCCGCACCGCCATCACCTTGCAGGACGTCTCCGCCCCAGGCGGGCAGGACGGTTTGCTGGGTTTGGCCCTCCACCCTGAACTGCTCAAAGGAACCGGGAATGATTTCGTCTACGCCGCCTATACAAGCGAAGACCGGGCCAAAGGCCCTGACCCCACCGCCACCGGCCGCAAAAACCGCTACCGCTACCTCTACATGCGAGTCGTGCGTTTCACCTACGACGCCGCCCGCGAAAGGCTCTCGAACCCTACCCCGCTCCTGACCGGTCTTCCCGCCGGCGACGACCATAACGCCGGGCGGCTCAAATTCGGACCCGACAGGAAACTCTACCTGACCCTCGGCGACCAGGGCCACAACCAGTTCGGGAATTTCTGCCTGCCCATCGAATCCCAACGCCTCCCCACTCAGGCTGAAGTCGCGGCAAAGGACTACTCGGCCTATGCCGGAAAAACGCTGCGCATCAACCTCGACGGATCCATCCCCGCCGATAACCCGCGCCTGGCGGGCGCCGTCAGTCATGTCTACACCTATGGCCATCGCAATCCCCAGGGGCTCTCATTCGCTCCCGATGGCACGCTCTATTCGTCGGAGCACGGGCCTAAGAGCGATGACGAGGTCAACATCCTGAAGCCTGGCGCCAACTATGGCTGGCCGCACATCGCCGGATTCAGGGATGACAAAGCTTACGTCTATGCCCGTTGGGCTCAAGCCAGTACCCCTTGCAGCCAGCTTCAATACAACGATTTCGAGATCCCCGAATCGGTTCCGCGAGAACCGGAATCAGCCTTCCGCGAAGCCATCGCCGAGCCGGTTGCCACGCTGTTCACCGTTCCTTCCGGCTTCAACTTCCAGAGCCCGGCCTGCAAGGGATTCGATTTCATCTGCTGGCCCACTGTCGGCATCGGGAGTCTCGAATACTACGAATCGAACGGCGGCGGCATCCCGGGATGGGACCGCGCTCTTCTGGTTACCGCCCTGAAGCGCGGCTCGCTCTATGTATTGCCGCTGCGGGCCGGTGGCCAGGCGGTCGAAGGCCCCATCTACCGCTATTTCCACTCCGAAAACCGCTATCGCGACGTCGAAGCCGGCCCGGACCGCAAGACAATCTACATCGCCACCGATCCGGGCGGCGTGGCGGAATCGCTCGACGGAGGCGTGACCTCGTCGATGCAGGACCCGGGCGCAATTCTCGAATTCACCTACGAAGGAGAGGGGGGGACTTCGGACGCCTCCGAGACGGCGGCCATTCGCCCCGCCGCCGGCCCGCTGCCGGCAACGCCCCGGCGTGCCGAGACGGCAGGGGCCCCGCCGCAATTCACCGCGCAGCAGACCGCCTCCGGCAAAGCAGCCTATCAGTCCCGGTGCGCGGTGTGCCACGGCACAACACTGACCAACGGGACTTACGGAACGCCCCTGGCCGGCGAGTACTTCCACAAGAAATGGTCGGGGAAGACGGTGGGCGCGCTATTGGAGAAGTCGAAAACCATGCCCCCCTCTTCGCCTTCCTCTTTGAGCGGCCGAATCTATGCGGACATCGTCGCCTATATCCTCGAAGCCAACGGCGCCACAGCGGGCCAGAACAAGCTGCCCGCCAGTGGCCCGGCGCTCAATCAAATGACGATCCCATGATCGCCCTTCACGTCCGCCGCCGGCTGCTCTCCGGCAGCTCGCCATCGAGCTGTTCGATCATGTCGAGAATCCGCGCGAACTTCAGCCCAAAGGGCGTCATCTGATATTCGACCCGGGGCGGCACTTCGGGATAGGCGAACCGCTCCAGCACGCCGTAGCGCACCAGCTTCCGAAGCCTCTCGTTCAGAACCTTGGCCGTGAGTCCCGGCACGGAACGCTCAATCGCACCCGGACGGTTCACCCCGCTCCGCACGGCGCCAAGCACCGCCATCGACCACTTGCAGCCGACGACGTCTTCCACCATCCTGCCCACCGGCGCCTGACGTCTTGCCGCCGGCGGTTTTTGCCCCTGCTTTGACATCAATTCAGACCGTTCCGTTCGTACCTGACCGGAAAGTGCCTGCTTCCCGGAATTCGCATCTTCCCCTAATCTGCGGTTGGAGGCCCTTCGATGACGACACAAATTCCTGGGTACGATTATGGCACGCCCGGCGCCGCGCCATCCCCTGTTTCGTTGGAAGATTTGAACCGCCTGAAGCAATCGGTCCTGTTCACCGCGGAGGATGAAGCGAGCCTGAGAAAAGCCGGAGAAATCCTGAGCGGGCAGGTGGAGCAGATACTGGACGTTTGGTACGGCTTCGTCGGCTCCCATCCACACCTGCTGGAGCATTTCGCCGCACGGTCCGGCGAGCCCGATGCCGGATATCTTGCCGCCGTGCGGCTGCGGTTCGGCCAGTGGATCCGTGACACCTGCCGCGCCCGGTTCGATCAGGATTGGCTGAACTACCAGCACGAGATCGCCCTGCGCCACACCTCCGCGAAGAAGAACCGGACCGACGGGGTGGACGCCAAGACCACGCATGTTCCCCTTCGCTATATCGTAGCCCTGATTTACCCGATCGTCGCCACGATCAAGCCGTTCCTCGCCAGGCAGGGGCATCCGCCTGAAGAGATCGAGCGGATGCATCAGGCGTGGTTCAAGGCTGTGGTCCTTCAGGTCGCATTGTGGAGCCAGCCCCACGCGCGCGACGGGGCGTTTTAGACTGAGCGCGGCGCCCGGCGCACGCGGGCGGCATGGCAGTCAAGCGCCAGCAGGCCCCACATAGGAATTAAACGGAAATGAAGCTGCTTCTTCACGAATGTAATCTCTATTTGTTTGTCGAGCCATTCTGATGTCATAAGCGCCTGAGATCCTAACGGGCAAATCACCGTTTGCTTGAAAGGATTCAGCCCAGGTGCGCCTAAGAAGTTCCTCTCTCTCCACACTCCTGATCGGGCTCTGCGCGGCTGCCCCGCTCACCGCCCAGTCCAGCCTCAGCATTCTCCTTCCTGAGAAGACCCGGCTTCTTGCCGACCAGCGGGTTGACCTCGTCCTGGAAGTTCGCAACACATCCACTGCCTCCGGGCTGCGCGTGACTGTCAACGGACGGGACATCACCAGCCGCTTCTCAGGCCCTACCGAAGCGCAGCTTGATTGCGACAGTACGCCGGATTTGGTCTACCGCGCCGACATGTATGGCTTCGAAGCGGGAAACACGCGGCTTTCGGCCTCTGTCTCCACTCCTTCCGGAACCTACACCGCGGTAAAAGATATCATCGTCTACCCCTTCGAGCCGGCCGCGCAACGCCGCAATTTCATTCTCTTCATCGGCGACGGCATGAGCCAGCCCTACCGGGACGCCGCCCGCCTGGTGGCCAAGAGCGTCCCCAACGCGGATGGAAATGCAAGCCTTCGGGAGGGTGTTTTCGACGACCTTCTGGAAATGGACAAAATGCCGGTCTACGGCGCCGCGATGACCTACAGCCTGGACCGGGTCGTTCCCGATTCGGCCAACACCGCCGGCGCATGGTCCACGGGAAATAAGAACCACACGAATGGCTTGGGCGTCTTCCCCGACGGCACCGATTGCCGGTGGCGCCTCGGCGGGGCCAATGCCACCACTCTGCCTGCCATCGTGGACAACCCGAAAGTGGAGACCCTCTGGGAGTATCTCAAGCGCAAGTACGGCTACCGGACGGGCATCGTCAGCACCGCCGACATCGCGGACGCGACACCAGCCGGCGAGGGCGCCCACGTCGCGTTCCGGCAAGCCCGCTATGAAGTGATCCGCCAGTACTTTGAGAACCCGTTCCTCGGCGGTCGCCCGGCGTTCGACGTCATTCTCGGCGGCGGCGGCGACCAGTACCTGCCCACAGTCCGAACCGACCGCCGCGACATGATCGCCGAATTCCGCAACGCCGGTTACGCCTATGTGACTAACGCCAGCGAGCTCCGCGACATCAGCCCGTCCGCTGACCGCTTGCTGGGGGTCTTCTACACGAATGCCAATCCCACGGGCGCCGCCGACGGAATCCGCGCCTCTAGCGACCCCAATATGAGCGTCGCCTACGACAAGCTTCGCCTGCGCCGCCCCGGCAGCGAAGCCGCCACCAACCTCGGCAACTTCCCGGACCAGCCTTTCCTCGACTTGATGACCGAAAAGGCCGTCCAGGTATTGGCCGGCCCCAATGGCAATCAGCCCTTCATCCTGATGGTGGAGGCCGCCTCCATCGACAAGCAGTCGCATGTGAACAACGCCGCGGGCACCATCTGGGACACCATCGAACTTGACAAGTCGGTCGGTTGGGCCCGCCGCTGGGCCGCCGCGCGCCAGAATCCGGACACGCTCATTGTTGTCACAGCAGACCATTCACAGTCGATGATCATTAACGGCACCGTCCCGGTCGACGACGATGAGCTCTACGACACCACCCCGGCTTACACCACCAACAATACAGCCGCCGTCGGCACGCAAACCGCCAAAGTTTTCCGCGATGTCCACACCAACATCCGCGCCATCTATCCTTTCAACGACATCGACCGGAATCAAACCGGTCCCGGCGGACCCCCCGCTCATAAGGCCTCGCCTTTGATTGGAGCCCTCGGCTATGGCCCCACGGGCGCCTACGAATTCCCCGATTACCAGGACGCCGACGGCGACGGTTATCCCGAAAACCGGGTGGTCGGCGGCAAAGGCCGCATCCGCCTGAGCGTCGGCTTCCGCACCGGCAGCCACACCGCTGAAGCCGTCCCTGTCTCGGCCGAAGGTCCCGGCGCCTTCCTCTTTACGGGGATCATGGACCAGACGGACATCTTCTTCAAAGCGGCCGCCTCGCTGACCGGCGACACGGCGGAAGGCGACAAGCTCATCCAGTTGCTGCGCGACCCGCGCTATCCCCAGACCTTCGGCAAGAAGTAGGCGTTTCATGCAAAGATCCGCGCTCCTTCTGTTCGCGGCCACGGGCCTTGTCCTCCTCGCGGAGGACAAGCCCGCTGAGCCGGTGTCCCCCGTGGAGTGGCTGGTCAGGGGCGTCTCTTTGAACGACTCGGAAAAGAGCGTCGCCGCTCGTTTCGGGGCTCAGGCGTCCCGCATCCGCTCCGGCGTCTTCACCACGCTCGCCTTCTACCGCGACCCCGAGGGCGTAACGCAGTCCCACGGACACGGGGAAGACGCCTCTCACGGCCATCACGGCGAGGCCGACGCCTGCAACCAGCAGCCTCCTTGGTCCGTTCACGTCCGCGATGGGCAGATCCAGTCCATCGTCGCCACGCCCGCCTCCCCCATCCCGCTCGACGCCGCCGCCAGCCTCCGCCTCGAGGAATTGGCAACCTCCACGATCGGAGGAATTCTCGTCAAGGCTTGGCGCGTTCGCGGGCAGGAAGCGCTCGTGGCCATCGGCGTCGACCCCAAGAGCGCTACCGCAGGCCAGTGGGTTCTCATCCGGCAACCGCTGATTTCGCAGGTCTATCCCGAGTTAGCCGCCGCGCTACCCGGCAGATAAGGCCGCTTCCATCTCCACCACCCAGGTCGTTTCCAGATAGTCGACAAGAATCTTCGTGTTCTCCACGGCCATTTAGAAGAGTTCTGGATTGGGCGTGAGCTGCTGCGCCAGGTTGCACTCGCTGGCGGGCGCCGGCAGCCGGAAAGCGCCCTCCTTCGTGACGAGCGTGAGCATCGTCACCAGACATCTGAGCATTTGGCCGGTGTCGAATTCCAGCAACAGCCGCCGTCCGCCCGGCGTGCCCTTTTCGAGCAAGTGGCTGCCCCGCGGCGGCTGCGGCGGCGGCGCTCTCCAGCCTGATTCCCCGAAGACATTCACCAGAACTTTCCGGGCGCTCTTGAGAGGCGCCCTCGGGGCGGCCAGCAGAACCTGGCCCGGCGGCATCCGGTGCGGCAACCGAAGCCGGGCGGCAAGGTTCGCCATCCCGTTGCGGTATTTTTCCATCACCTCGGCCGGCTTCAAAGTGAGCACACGCTCCCCAACCACGCGCTGCGAGTCCGGCACGAGAATCCAGCGCTCCGGGGTCTTCGCCCCGAATTTGGCCAGTGCCTGTGTCACCCCCTCGGGAACCGGATCGCATTCCGTCCGGCACTGTTCGGTCACCACGGCGTTCACGCTGCCGGACGTGAGCCTTTGCAGAATGACGCCGGAAGCGAGGTAGCCCGCCGCGCGGAATCGCGCCGGGAAGTACGCCTCGCCCGGCTGCGGCGGCCTCGCGCATGCCTCGTCCAGCGGCCCGCCGCGCGCCCACTCCACCGGACCGGCGATGACGTTGGCCGCCGAGAGCGTCCATTTTCCACCGATGCCGCCGACAACGGCCTCCAGCGTCTCCCAATCAGGCTCCTCCGCGCTCGCGTGCGGGCAAGCCGGCGCCCAATTGGCCCCCAAGTTCGTCAGCCAGTACGAAAGCCCCGCCCGCGGAATGCGCGGCGGCGGCGCGAATCGCGCCATTGAAGGATGCGCCGCGGCAATCGCGGCGCACCCCGGCGCCGCCCCGGCAAGTCCAATCTCAGCCCCGAGCCGGGTCTCCCACCGGCGATAGAGAAGCCGGTCTGCCCCGCGGTCATCGTGCATCAGGTTTTCCCTCCACCCGGAAGTCCCAGGCCTGAATGTAGCCCTCGCCCTCGGTGTATTGCACAACGGCGTACTCGCCCGGCGCGAGGTCCTTCTGCGGCCAGAACTTGTACAGATCGCCGCGCAACTGCTGGCGGAAGATCTCAATGAGGTCCATCTCGAAAAACACCTGCTTGCTCACCGGCTCCATCTGCCAGATGGCCACCTGCCGGGCCCCCTTGAGCGGCTTCATCCGCACGATGCCGAAGCGCTGGCTTTCGGCGATTCGGAAATAGAAGTTCGGCATCGCCGAGGGCGCCGAAATCGCCGCGTGT
Organism: Bryobacteraceae bacterium; assembly: GCA_013388415.1. Taxonomy (GTDB): domain Bacteria; phylum Acidobacteriota; class Terriglobia; order Bryobacterales; family Bryobacteraceae; genus JACADU01. Next base: position 3,410 of record JACADU010000227.1, on the reverse strand, counting down.
TCCTTTTCGACCTCCAACCGCGCCTTCCCCGGGACAATGGGAATTGGCGTGAGAACTTTCAGAATGGACCGTTTCTTGTCGCTCACCACCTTGATTTCGGCAGCGGGCACCGTCACCAGCTTGTTCTCGTGAACGAAATAGATGCCCGGCTCCTGCGGGATCTTGGCAATCTCGGCGGCGGCGGCGCGCTCGAACTTCTCCTCCGCGTCCTCGAGCGCTGCCCGGCGCTTCTCCTCCTCCGCGCGCTTGCCCCGTTCGGCTTCCGTCTTCTTCAAATCGACCAGCGTCAGCGGCAGTTCCTCCCAGTCGCCGCGCTCGATGGAGTAGTAGCGCACCCGGTCCTCCTCCACCTTGTACTCGCGCACCATGTGAAAAGATCCGTCCGTCAGGTAGAGCCTGAAATTCTCGAAGCTCGCCAGGGCAAGCAGCAGGAACGCAAGCCGCCACATGACTTCATGATGCCCTACTATGGAAACGCATGGCGAAGACACGAACACTCGGCCGCACCGGCTGGCAGGTCACCGAAATCGGTTACGGAGCATGGGGCATCGGCGGCAATCAGTGGCGCGGCCATTCCGACACTGACGCCTTCGCCGCGCTCAGGCGCGCCCTCGAACTCGGGCTGAATTTCATCGACTCCGCCCTTGCCTACAACGAGGGGCACAGCGAGCAACTGATCGCCCGAACGCTCAAGGAGACCGGCGCAAGAGCCTATGTAGCCACCAAGATCCCGCCCAAGAACCGCATCTGGCCCGCGCAGCCCGGCATCGGCATCGAGGAAGTCTTTCCGTACGACTACTGCATTCAGTGCACGGAAACCAGCCTCCGCAACCTCGGCGTCGAAACCATCGACCTCCAGCAGTTCCACGTCTGGAACCCCGAGTGGGTCGAGCGCGACGAGTGGCGCCGCGTCATCGAGGACCTGAAGCGGGCGGGCAAGGTCCGCTATTTCGGCATCTCCATCAACGACCACCAGCCGGCAAGCGCGCTGACCGCCATCGACACCGGCCTCATCGACACCGTCCAGGTCATCTACAACATCTTTGACCAGTCGCCGGAGAAAGAACTCTTCCCGGTCTGCGTCCAGAACAACATCGGCGTGCTCGCCCGCGTGCACCTCGACGAAGGAGCGCTCACTGGCAAAATAACCCCAGAAACCCAATTCGACGCCGGCGAGTTCCGCGCTTGGTACTTCCGCGGCAACCGCAAGCGGGAAGTGTTTGAAAAAGTAAATTCGCTGATCGCCGATCTCAAGGCGGCGGGCAGCGAAGAACCCTTAGCTGTCACGGCTTTACGGTTCTGCCTGTCAAACCCCGCTGTCTCTACCGTGATCCCGGGAATGAGGCAGGTTCGGAACGTCGAGCAGAACCTCGCCGTCTCAGAGTCAGGGCCGCTGACGGCCCACATTCTGGGTGTATTGAAACAACATGCTTGGAACAAAAACTACTACTCTTAGCCTGCTGATGGGCGTTTGCGCCTTCGCGCAGGTGGATTACTTTCCTCTCGAACCGGGGAATCAATGGGTTTACCGCGGTGAAGGACGGGCGGGAGTCTCTGCCTTCATCGTGGAAGTGAAACAGCCGCAAACCTTCAACGGGCGCGAGTACTTACTGGTCGAGGGATTCCCGGTCCAGAGCCGCGTCTGGCTCCGTAAGGACCAGGAAGGCGCCGTCTATATGTGGGACGCGGAAGCGCGTTCCGAAGCCATCTGGATCGACTTCCCCGCCAAGCCCCCGGTCCTGTTCAAGCCGGGGACGGACCCGTGCGCGGCGCATGCGGCCATAGAAAGCCGCGAGTGGGCATACAAGGGTCCGGTCGGCGAATTCAAAAACGCCCTGTCAGTGAAGTACGCGCCCGGCTCCTGCGCCGACGCCGGACTTGAGCGCGATGTCTTTTTGCCGTGGGTCGGACTCGTGCAGCGAACCGAGCAGACCATCGCCGGACCCCGCATCTACAACCTTGTGTACGCCCGCCTCGGGTCTACGGTGATCGGCGCCGGCGAGGCTGGCTTTTCCCTCACCCTTGACCGCCACCTCTACTATGCCAACCTGATGCCGCCGGTCGATCCTGCCCGTGCGATTCCAGTCATGACGGCGCGGCTCACCGTCCGCAACAGCACCTCCGAACCCCTGGAGCTGAATTTCAATTCGAGCCAGCGGTTCAACATCGTGATCTACAACTCGGACGGCAAGGTGGTTTACAACTGGAGCGCCACGCGCCTCTTCATGCCCGTCATTGGCCGGGAAACCATCATCGGCGAGAAAAACTGGGTCGAGACGATTCCGCTCGCCATGGGCGACCGCCCCCTGCCGGCAGGCCGGTATGCTCTCGTTGCAGAACTCATGTCCGAAGGCAGGCCTTTCTCCGCCACGGTCACCTTCGAAATCCGCCACGTCTTCTGAGCCCGGGAAAGGACCGGAGAACCCCCTCTTGCTGCTCCGAATCTCGGAGTGCGATGCACACATGAAAACCCCCGCCCTTTCGGGGGCGGGGGCTTCAAGAACCGAACAGCGTACCCGACGCTCAAGCGAGGTTAGGCGACTTGAGCAGACAGATGCCGGGAGACGATCGCCTGCATCTGGTCTTTGCAGGCGAGTTTCAGCTTCTTCAGCCGGTGTTCTTCCTCCTCGTCTTCCGGCGTCAAGTGAGGCTTCTTCTCGATCTCGTCGATCAGCCGCGCATATTCCGCGTGCTTGCTCGCGAGGGTTCGATACTCCTCGTTCGAGTTCATCAGGTACGCCTTCAACTCTTCTTGCGAGAATTTCTCCATGTGGGTGGTTCTCCTTCGAGTAGGATCCACACTGAGTCTGTTGGCCTTGGGGTCAATGGCTCGGTGGGGTATGAGATTCTGCATCGCAGCCCGGCAGGCCCCTCGGTTCCTGCCGTGCCCTCACACTACCAGATTTGGAAGGGCGTGACAATAGGTGACGATTTCAAGAAAGTAACGGGAGTTACAGGGACCTGCCCGCCAGCCCTGAGGGGCGCTGAAGAAGGATCGTTCAATGGCCTGCCGGAACGGCCTATCCAATTGATTGAGCTTGACTTGGTCCGCCTGATAGGGTCCTTTCCGTTGACTCCACGGCGTCGCTTCAGGACGACAAGGCGGCCGGAACGACGGCTTGGTCCTGGCATTCCAGGCATCCCGCGCCGCCACCAAGCTTGAACAGAATCGATACAGACTTCTGGTTCAGGCGGGCTGCCTTTACTCGAGAACGTGCCATCTCACCTCCGGCAACCAGGGGATTAGTCGAAAAGACAGACAGCGCTTCTGCCTTTTCAGTAAGCGGGCTGGAAGCATTCTCGCCCTCCAAGGCGTCGGAAGCCGCTCGGCTGGTTGACAGGATCGCTGCCACCCGGCAGGATGGGTTGGAGGCCGTGCGGCTGGGAGCGGCCTGTCAGAGTACTGGAGG
>JACADU010000358.1 GCA_013388415.1 Bryobacteraceae bacterium | reverse complement strand
TCTTCGGGCCGAGTTCGGAGGCGAGGTAGCGAACCGAGGCCTCAAGCGCCGCCTTGGCCACGCCCATTACGTTGTAATTGGTCATGACCCGCTGGCTGCCGAGGTAGCTCAGGGTCATGATGGAGCCGCCTTCGGTCATGACGGGGGCGCAGGCGCGGCTGATGGCGACCAGAGAATACGCGCTGATTTCGTGAGCGAGCAGGAAGCCGTCGCGGGAGGTTTCGTAAAAGGGGCGGGCGAGGTCTTCCTTGTTGGCGAAGGCGATGGAATGAACAATCGAGTCAAGGCGGTCGCCCTCGGCCCGGAGAATTTCGCTGAGATGCTGCACGTCGGCTTCCTGGGTCACGTCGCAGGGCAGGAGGCGCTGGACGTGCAGTTCGCGCGCGAGTTCTTCGACCGTGTCGCGCTGGCGGTCCCCCTGGTAGGTCAGGACGAGAGTGGCGCCCTCGCGGCGGAATGCCTTGGCAATGGCGTATGCAATTGACCACCGGTTGGCCAGCCCCAGGATGAGGACGGTCTTGTTCTTCAGGAGGTGGGACATCAGAATCTTTCATTCTAGCGTGGCGGTTTCAGGCGAACGGGTGACACCGGGCGGGTCTGGGTGGTGGGGTGAGCGAAGGGGATAATGAGAAGTCAACGACATTCGTGAGAGAATTGTTGGCCGGGCGGGCACTACTATCAATGTGGTGACCTTGCCTCAGTGGGCCGACGCCGGGAGCGGGACGACAGACTGGATGATCGCCGAACCCACGGAGAAGAAATACGATCTCATCGGGCAGTCCGCGAGACTGCGGCAGGTGCTGCGCCTGGCAAGCAAGCTGGGGCGGGGGCACTGGCCGGTCCTGCTGCTGGGGGAGACGGGGACCGGCAAGGAACTGGTGGCGCGAACGGTGCACAGCCATGGGTCCGGCGGGCCGTTCGTGGTCATCGACTGTTCGTCGATGGTCGGACCGCTCATGGAGAGCGAGCTGTTCGGTCACGTGAAAGGGGCGTTCACCGGGGCGGCGGGGAACAAGATCGGGCTCATCGAACAGGCGAATGGCGGGACGGCGTTTTTCGACGAGATCGGCGAATTGCCGCTGGACTTACAGGGGAAGCTGTTGCGCGTCTTGCAGGAGAAGGAGTTCCGGCCGGTCGGCTCGCTTCAAGTGAAGAAATCTTCATTCCGCGTGATCGCGGCCACGAACCGGGATCTGGCGGCGGAGGCGGAAAAGGGCACATTCAGGCGCGATCTGTACTACAGGCTGAACGTGGTGACGCTGCGGCTATCGCCGCTGCGGGACCGGAAAGACGATCTTCCGGCGCTGATTGAGCACTTCCTGAAAATGTACGGGCAAGGCCACTCGCTGAGCGGCGAACTGCTGGAAGTGATGCTCTCCTATGATTGGCCCGGCAACGTCAGGGAGCTGGAAAACTGTGTGCAGGCGATGGTGGCGGTCAACAGTGGCCCGGTGCTGACGATCGCCGATGCGCCATCGAACCTGAGGAACTTTGCCGAGCAGCGGCGTGGGCGAACGATCCGGTTCGCGGCCGTGGCGGGCGGGCGGAACGGGGAGCCTGGGCCGTTTCTGGCCAGAAGCGCGCCGGCGGAGGAGGAGAGTTTTGTGACTCCGGTGCTGCCACTGGCGGAAATGGAGCGGCGGGCGATTCTTCATGCCTTGGAGTACACCAAGGGCGACCGTGTGATGGCGGCTCAGTTACTTGGGATCGGAAGGACCACGCTTTACAGAAAACTGAAGGAGTACGGAATTCAGTCTTGACCGTCGCTCTCGACGCCACCTATAGCGTCGGCCGGAACCTGAGCGGGGTCGGTGTGTATTCGCGCGAGATTCTGTTGGGGCTGGCGGCGGCGGCTCCAGGCGAGCGCTATGCGTGGTGTTACCGCCCGCACAGGTTTTGGCGGGGTTTGAAGGAAGCGCGGCCCTCGAATGTCTCTGTGCGGCTGCTGATCGATGGGATCTTGCCGCAAGGCGTTCAGCTCTTTCACGGGCTCAATCAGCGGATGCCGCCGCAGAGGTTTGCGCGTTCGGTCGTGACGTTTCACGATCTGTTCGTGCTGAGCGCGGAGTATTCGAGCGTCGAGTTCAGGGAGCGGTTTGCGGCGCAGGCGCGGGAGGCGGCGGCGAGGGCTGACTTGCTCATCTGCGTGAGCGGCTTCACAGCGTCGCAAGTCGAGTCGTTCCTGGGGGTGGAGCGGTCGAGGCTGCGCGTAGTGCCCCACGGCGTGCGTTTCAAGTTGGAGCGGGAGGGTATCGAGCGGGAACCGGTGGTGCTGCACGTGGGTGCGATCCAGAAGCGAAAGAACCTGACCACGCTGATCGAGGCGTTCGAGCAGGCGGCTCCGCCGCCGTGGCGGCTTTGCCTTGCGGGCGCCTCCGGCTATGGCGCGGAGGAAGTCTTCGAGAGGATTGCGCGGAGCCCGGCGCGGGCGAGGATCGAGACGCCGGGGTGGGTGGACGACGAGGCTGTCGCGCTGTTGTACGCGCGCTCTTCGATCTTCGCGTTTCCGTCGTTGGATGAAGGGTTCGGGATCCCGCTGCTCGAGGCGATGGCCT
>JACADU010000448.1 GCA_013388415.1 Bryobacteraceae bacterium | reverse complement strand
TAGGTTTGAGCGGTTGGGGACAGGCCCGCGGGTCCACGCGGGCCGGATGGGCCGGTCCCCACGAGGAAACGAAATGAGCCAGAGCGTGACCAAACGGATTCGAATTCGCCTGAAGGCGTACGACCACCGGCTTCTCGATCAGTCGACGAGCGAAATCGTGGAGACGGCCAAGCGCGCCGGCGCCAGCGTCGCCGGACCGGTGCCGTTGCCGACCGAGCGCAACAGCTATACCGTCAACCGGTCGCCGCACGTCGACAAGAAGTCGAGGGAACAGTTCGAGATCCGGACGCACAAGCGGCTGATCGACATTATCGAGCCCACCCAGGACACTGTCGACGCGCTCAGCCGGCTGGACCTGCCGGCAGGCGTTGATGTCGAGATCAAGGCCTACCACAAGGGGTCAAGGTAAGGGTAAAGAGGATATGCGCCGGCGCCAGCGTTTCCCGGATAGAGAGGCGAGGCGAGGCAAGAAGCGCCGCTGGACCGGGCCCTCGGCGTCAGGCGAATCAGCCTGAGCGAGGCAGGGCCGCTGGAGGCGGTAGAGAAGGTTGAAGGAACTATGAGCCCAGGGATAATCGGCAAGAAGATCGGGATGACCCAGGTGTTCCGCCCCGACGGGCAGGTTGTGCCTGTCACGCTATTGCAGGCGGGCCCCTGCGTCGTGCTTCAGCGGAAGACGCCGGCGACCGACGGTTACGATGCGGTCCAGCTCGCGCTGCTCGAGAAAGCGCGCAAACCGAACAAGCCCACGGCCGGCCACCTGAAGAAGGCGGGTCTGGAGGGCGGCGCCCGGGTGATCCGCGAGTTCCGGCTGAAGGGCGGCAACGGCGACATGAAACCGGGCGACCGTGTTCTGGTCGACCAGTTCAAGCCGAACGAGAAAGTCGATGTGACCGGAGAGAGCAAGGGCCGCGGCTTTGCCGGCGTGGTGAAACGGCATCACTTCCGCGGCGGAGACGCGACGCACGGCTCGATGTTCCACCGCGCGCCGGGATCGATCGGGGCGTCCAGCTTCCCGTCGAGAGTGTTCCCTGGAACCCGCATGGCCGGCCAGATGGGCAATGCGCAGGTGACGGTGCGCAACCTCGAGATCGTCGAAGTCGACGCCGAGGATAACGTGCTGATGGTGAAGGGCGCGGTCCCGGGGCCGAACGGCAGCTACGTCACAATCCGGCGGGCCAGGCGATAGGGGACCGGAGGAATACCGCGATGCCTAAAGTTGATGTTGTCGATCTGAACAATCAGAAGGTGGGCGAGATCGAACTCTCCGACGCCGTGTTCGGCGCCGAAGTGAAGAAGCACCTCATCTACGAAAGCGTGCGCCACTACCTCGCCGGCCAGCGGAGCGGCTCGGCCAAGACGAAGGTTCGTTGGGAAGTCGCCGGGTCGGGCAAGAAACTATGGCGGCAGAAGGGCACGGGCCGGGCGCGCGTCGGCTCGGTGCGCAGCCCGCTGTGGCGGCACGGCGGCACAATTCACGGCCCCGTTCCGCGGGATTATTCCTACCGGCTGAACAAGAAGATGGTGCTGGGCGCCCTGCGGTCCGCGCTGACCTCCAAGCTTCAGGAAGGCAAGCTGAAGGTGGTTTCGAACCTCACGCCTGCCGACCACAGGACGCGGACGATGGCCGGCGCTCTTCAGAAGCTCGAAGCGGACCGTTCGGTCCTGCTGGTGGCGGCTGCCGGGCCGGACCGGAACCTGGAGTTGAGTTCGCGCAACCTGGCGGGCGTCAAGCTGGTGGCGACGAAAGACGTGACGACCTACGACCTGCTGTCGCACAAGCATGTCGTGCTGAGCGAGGCTGCGGCCCGCAAGCTTTCGGAGGCCCTGCAATGAACCGCTACGAAGTTCTCGTCCGCCCGATCATCACCGAGAAGGGTGTGGCGGAAAAAGACAGCCGGGGCACGCTGTGTTTTGAAGTGCACCGGGATGCGACCAAGACCGACATCAAGGGCGCGGTCGAAACGCTGTTCAAAGTGAAGGTGGCGGAAGTTCGCACCGCCACGTTCGAGGGAAAGCTCCGCCGCCGCGGCCGGTTCTCCGGCTACCGCGGCGACTGGAAGAAGGCCTATGTCCGGCTCAAGCCCGGACAGAAGATGCCCGAGTTCGCGGAGATCTGAGGAAGGAGGGCGGAAAAACATGGCAATGAAAACCTATCGCCCGACGACGCCGACCAGGCGTTACCAGACGGCTCTGGTGAAGGAAGAAGTCACCAAGCAGACGCCGGAGAAGAGCCTGAGCGAGGGCAAGAGCAAGGCCGGCGGAAGAAACAACAAGGGCCGGGTGACGATCCGGTTTCGCGGCGGCGGTCACAAGCGCACGTACCGCATTGTCGATTTCAAGCGCGACAAGGCTGGCGTGCCGGCGCGGGTGGCGGCGATCGAATACGATCCGAACCGCTCGGCACGGCTGGCTCTGCTGCACTATGTGGACGGCGAGAAGCGCTACATCCTGTGCCCGGTGGGCCTGGAAGTCGGCCGGACGGTGGTGAGCGGACCCCAGGCGGACATCTTGCCGGGCAACGCCCTGCCGCTCGAGAACATTCCCGCCGGCACGACAATCCATAACATCGAACTGCGCCCCGGTAAGGGCGGCCAGATGGTGCGGACGGCGGGCGGCTCGGCGCAGCTCGTGTCGAGAGAGGGCGGACTGGCGCTGATCAAGCTGCCGTCCGGCGAAGTCCGCAAGGTGAATTCGTCCTGCTATGCAACGATCGGGCAAGTGGGCAACGTCGACCATGAAAACGTCTCTTTGGGCAAGGCGGGCCGCACGCGCTGGCTCGGCCGGCGGCCGCACAATCGCGGCGTTTCGATGAACCCCATCGACCACCCGCACGGCGGCGGCGAAGGCCGGACGTCAGGCGGACGCCACCCGGTGACGCCCTGGGGCCAGCCGACCCGCGGGTTCAAGACCCGCAACAACAAGCGCACTCAGAAGATGATCGTCACGCCGCGAGGCAAGAAGAAGTAGCGAGAGGGAAGAGAGCAAGATGAGCCGTTCATTGAAGAAAGGTCCTTTCGCCGACGACCACATCGTTAAGAAGGTCGCCGACCTGAACGCGAAAAACGACAAGAAAGTGGTGCGGACGTGGTCGCGCCGCTCCACGATCCTGCCCGAGTTCATCGGGCACACCATCGCGGTGCACAACGGCAAGAAGTTCATCCCGGTGTACATCACCGAAAACATGGTGGGCCACAAGCTTGGCGAGTTCTCTCCAACGCGGACGTTCAAGGGGCACGCCAGCAAAGTCGACAAGTCAGGCAAGCCCGCATAAGGAGTCAGGAGATGGAAGCAAGAGCTGAAGCGAGGATGGTCAGGGTCTCGCCGCAGAAAGCGCGGCTGGTGATCGATCTGATCCGCGGGATGAAGGCGGGCGAAGCGGTGACGGTGTTGTCGGCGACCAACCGGCGGATCGCGCCGGCGGTGTTGAAAGTATTGAGGTCGGCGATCGCGAACGCCGAAAACCGGTCGAGCGACGTGGACGTGGACGCGCTCAGGGTGACCGAAGCCTACGTCAACGAAGGGCCCAGGCAGAAGCGGGTCCGGCCGGCTCCGATGGGGCGCGCCTACCGCTATCAGCGGCGGACGTCGCACATCATCGTCAAGGTGGGCGATGGCGCTCCAGCCGCCGCCGAGGCGGCCGAATAAGGGAGATCGAGACTATGGGCCAGAAAGTACATCCTTACGGCTTCCGGCTGGGCGTGACGAAGAACTGGCGTTCGCGCTGGTTCGCCACGCAGGACTACGCGAAGCTGCTGCACGAGGATCTGGAACTCCGCGAGATGCTGCGGAAGCGTTTCAAGCAGGCGGGGGTGAGCGACGTCGAGATCGAGCGTCCGGGCGGTTCCAAGCTGCGGATCACCATCCACGCCTGGCGGCCGGGCCACATCATCGGCCGCAAGGGCGCCGACATTGAAAAACTCAAGCAGGAGCTGGCGGCCAAGAGCAAGCGTGAAGTCTTCATCGACATCCAGCAGGTGGCCAAGCCGGAGGCGGACGCGCAGCTTGTGAGCGAGTCGATCGCGCTTCAGTTGGAAAAGAGAATCGCCTTCCGCCGGGCCATGCGCAAGGCCGTGGAGACCGTGTTCCGCGACGGCGGCCGCGGCGCGGCGGTCAAGGGCATCAAGGTCCGGGTCTCCGGCCGCCTGAACGGCGCCGAGATCGCCCGCAGCGAGTGGTATCTGCAAGGGCAGTTGCCGCTGCACACGCTGCGCGCCGATATCGACTACGGTTTCGGCCAGGCCTATACGACTTACGGCGTCATCGGCGTGAAGGTTTGGATTTATAAGGGCGAGGTTTCGACCGACGGCTTCTCGCGCCGGCCAAGCCGCATGGACGAGCCGCGGAAGAACCCGCGGAGCGACCGTGTCCGGCGGCGCGAGCGCGGTGAGCGCGCCCCGGCCGCGCCGGCGGCTCCGGCAGGCGAGGGCGTGGTCGTGCAGCCCCCCGTGCTGCCCACCGCATCGGCTCCCATGGTGACGCCCTCGGCCGCGCCGAGCGCGCCTGCCTGGAAGCAGGAGACTGGCGAAGCCGAAACGCCGGCCGAGTAGCCCGTCAGCGAAATGACGAGATTGAGGAAGGGAGTATTGGTCCCATGTTGATGCCGAAGAAGGTCAAATAC
>JACADU010000300.1 GCA_013388415.1 Bryobacteraceae bacterium | reverse complement strand
GGCGGCGCAGGTCATGCCGCGGACGTCGAGGGTGACGCGGGCCGGGGCCCCGGCGGCGGTCATCTCAGGCCTCCCGCGCGGTAAAGCCGATGCGGTTGACCGCTTCAACCACCTGCTCAGGCGTCAATTTGACTTCATCGTAAGCAAGCTCGGCGGCGCCAACCTCCACTTTGCGGACTTCGACTCCGTCGAGCTTGGATAAGGCGCTGGTCACGCGGGCGACGCAGCCGCCGCAGTGCATGCCGTCGATGGCGAGTTTGAGCGGGGTGGACACCTGATGGATACCCTCCACCCCTATTTTGCATACCCCCTCCCCCTATGTCAAGAGGGAACGGGACCACATGAATGGCTCTTTTGGCGCGCGGTCTGCGCTTTGGATGGCGTGGAGGAAAGGAGAAGAGACGTGAGAATCGCCGAAGCAGGCTTATTGATGTTCGCAGTGGCCGCGGCTGCCGTGGCGCAGGAGGCGGAACCTCGCCGCCAGCCGGAGTGGCGCGTTGCGGGCAATGAGGCCAACCAGGTGACTGAAAACGCCGAAGCTGCCCGGGATTCGCGCGCTGCAAGGAGCGGGTCCACGCGGGGAGATCGCGCTCTCGCCAAAAGCAGCGGCCCATCACTGGAGGGAAGCATCGGGTACCAGATTTCGGGCGCGACGGTTCAACTGAAGGCAGCGCGGGTCATCAATCGTTCGACGAACACCACCACCGGAACCCTTCGTCTGGAACTGTGGGCCACGGCCCAACCCTACAGCGGGGGCGGCATCAGCGGTTACCAGACAGCAACTTACCAGTTTTCGCAGGTTCTGCCGCCCGGTTATTCCTACGACAACATCGCGCAGACGGTCTCGTTCCGCGAGCCCCCGGCTGGAACCTACTTCATGACCCTGCTGCTCACCGAGTACAACAATGGCCAGTTCCTCATCGTCGACCATGCCGCTTTCAGCGGCACGGCGACATTCGGAGGCGGAGGCGGCGGGGGCGGACTGAAGATCGAGGGGGAGGTCTCGTATGAACGGAGCGGGGACCGCGTGACGCTCCGCGCGGCCAAGGTTGTCAACCAGAGCGCCACGAGGACATCGGGCTCGCTGAAGCTGTCACTTTGGGCCACGGCGTCGCGCTACAGCGGCGGATCGATTTCCGGCTACGAAACGGCGGGCATCGACCTGGCGCCACTGAGCCCCAACTACCAGTATTCCGGCATCGCTCGAGAGACGAGCTTCCGCGAGCCACCGGCCGGCACTTACTGGATGACCATGCTGCTGAGCGAGTGGAGCGGCTCGGAGTGGCTGGTTGTGGACTACGTGGCGTTCAGCACCCAGACGAGTTTCGGCGGGTCCGGAGGAGGCGGCGGCGCTGGAGCGCTGCGGCTCATCGGGACGAGCACTTACCAGGTCCGCGGCGGCGAGGTCCGCATCACGGCCGAACGGATTGAGAACACGATGAGCCGGGCGTCGAACGCCTTGAGACTCGAGCTGTGGGCTTCGACATCGCCCTACAGCGGCGGTTCGATCACGGGCTACTCGACGGCGGCCATCCGCTTCACGAACACTCTTGGCGCCAACCAGTATTTCTCCAACATCGACCAGACCGTGAGCTTCCAGCCGCCGCCGGCGGGGTCTTACTACATGACGCTGCTGCTGCTGGAGCAGCAGGGCAGCGAATTCGTCATTCGGGATGCACAAGGCTTCCCGGACCGCCAGACATTCGGCGGCAACCGGAGCGCGGCTGAACTCATCTCGCCGCCGGACGGCTCTTCCGTCTCGGGCGAATGCGCCGTGCTGGAGTGGCGCGCCGGCGTTTCGGCCGTCAGCTATTACCTCGAAGCGGGGCGCACGCCCAATTCCACGGAATACGCGGGGCTGGGCGTTGGATTGAGCACGTCGCGCCAGATCTGCGGGCTTCCGCGCGATGGGAGCACAGTGTACGTCCGTCTCTGGACCTACTATGGCGGGGAAGACTGGGATGTCCGCAACACAACGTTCCGGTCGGCGGGCAACAGCCTGCCGCGCGTGAAGGCGGAGATGATCTCGCCGCCCGACAAGAGCGTGATCGACGCCTGCGCCGACTTTCGCTGGACGTCCGGAGGAGGCGTTGAGGAGTACTACATCCAGGCTGGGAGCTCACCCTCCCGGAGCGAGCACTTCGATGGGAGCACCGGCCGCGACACCAACCGCCGCATCTGCGGACTTCCGGCGGGCGGCCAGATCTTCGTCCGGCTCTTCAGCAGATGGGGCAGCGATTGGGATTCCGCCAGCTACACCTACAGCGTGGCAGGCTCGGCCGGCGGCCCACTCTCGGCCGAGCCGCGCATCCTGTCCGGCTGCGGCGCATCGGGACGCCGCGTCCAACTGTTCTGGAACGTCGACTCTTCCGCCGAGACGCAGGTGCGGGTTGGCTCGCCCTCGGGGACGCCGATGACCGGCTGGAATCGCGGACCTGGCTCAGCGTGGAGCGGCGATTGGGTATCTCCCGGCATGCAGTTCTTCCTGACCGACCGTTCGGGGCGCGTTCTCGGCGCTGTCCGCATCGGCTCGGATTGCGCATCGCTGCCTTTCATTGAAGCCGATCCGCAGCTCATCACACGCTGCTCGAACAACCTTGGCGTCACCGCACTTCGCTGGAACGCGCCCGGGGCGGGCTCGGTGCGAGTGCGAGTCGGTTCGCCCTCCGGCGCCGACATGACCGGGCTCACGTCATCGCAGGGGACCTCCGTCACCGGCACATGGGTCCGGAACGGAATGTCCTTCTTCCTGGTCAATTCGCTCAACCGGGAACTGGCGCGAACGACAGTCGCGGTGGCATGCCAGTAGCTCCGCGGGCGGGGAGGCGCGGCCCCCCGCCATTCCGGTCTCCGGGCCAGACGATGCTGCCGGCGCCGGTCAGCGGGCGCCGGCATGCACCGCCGAGGCGAGGACCTCCTCGTAGTAGCCTTCGTAGCGCGGGATGATCCTGGTAGTGCAGAAATCGGTCTCTGCCGTGCGGCGCGCGGCGGCGGACATCGTGCTGCGCAGAGTGTCGGAAGTGAGAAGTTCGAGGACCCGGGCGGCCTGGGCCTGAACGTCTCCGACCGCTTCGAGAAAGCCGTTCACGCCGTGGGTGACGACCTCGGGAACGCCGCCGACATTGGTGGCGACGGGGACGACGCCGCAGGCCATGGCTTCGAGCGCGGCGAGACCGAAGCTTTCGAGGCGGGAGGGGAGGAGGAGGACGTCGCACTGGGGGATGAGCCGCTCGATGTGATTCTGCTTGCCGAGGAAGCGGACCTCTTCGTGAACGCCGAGTTCGAAGGCGACGCGTTCGGCATCGCCGCGGTCTGGACCGTCGCCGGCGAGCCAGAGTTCGCAATCGACTTCCTTGCGGACGAGGGCGAGGACGCGGACGCAGTCGGTGATTCGTTTGACGGGGCGGAAATTCGAGATGTGCAGCAGCCGCCAGCGGCCGGGGTGGCGGGCTCCTGCCGGGCGGTAGAGGTCACAGTTGACGAAGTTGGGGATGACGCGGATGTCCTTGCAGACGCCGAAGACTTCGTTGGTCTCCTTGCGAAGGTACTCGCTGATGGAGGTGATCCCGTCGGATTGCTCGGTGGTGAACTTGGTGACGGCGAAATAGCTGCGGTCGTTGCCGACGATGGTGATATCCGTGCCATGCAGTGTGGTGATGAAAGGCACTGTGCGGCGCGGAGCGAGCATCTGGCGGGCGAGGAGAGCGGCGGCGGAGTGGGGGATGGCGTAGTGGACATGGAGGATGTCGAGGTTCTGCCATTCGGCGACTTCGGCCATGCGGGAGGCGAGGGCCAGCAGGTAGGGCGGGTGCTGGAAGAGAGGGTAGGTGCTGACCTCGACCTCGTGGTAGTAGACGCGGGGTGTTCCGGGATCGAGCCGGATGGGGTTGGCGTATGTGATGAAGTGGACTTCGTGGCCGCGGGCGGCGAGTTCCATGCCGAGCTCGGTGGCGACGATGCCGCTGCCGCCATAGGTGGGGTAGCAGGTGATGCCTATGCGCATGAGGGATCCTGAGGCGCCCTGGGGGGCGCTTCCTGAGCATAGCGGCATTGCGGCGCCGCGGCAAACGCCCCGGTCCGGCGAAAGAACGCTTGACTTTGGTGTACTATGCGTCATAATACACGTATGATTCCATTCCGGGTCGCCTTCGAGCCGGGTTCCGCGCTGCACGAGCAGGTCCTTTACGCGGCGCGCAAGGCGATCGTGGGCGGGAAACTGGCCGCGGGCGACGCCTTCCCGAGCGTGCGGACGCTGGCCCGCGAGTTGAAGATCAACCCGAACACCGCTCACAAGGTCGTGGAGAGGTTGACGGCAGAGGGGCTGCTGGAGGTCATGCCGGGTATCGGCTGCGTGGTCGCCAAGGCAGCCGCGGGATCGAGGAGCGAGAAGAAGCGGCTGCTCGACAGGGAAGTGGAGGCGCTGGTCGTCGAGGCGCGCCGCCTCGGCCTGGGGCTGGAAGAACTGCAAGGCGCCGTCGAGGAGCACTGGATGACTCTAGGAGGCCGCAAATGAGTATCGCGCGGGCAGAGGGGCT
>JACADU010000174.1 GCA_013388415.1 Bryobacteraceae bacterium | reverse complement strand
TATTGCCGCCGGTGATGCCGTCCAGAATTCGCGCCAGGAAGCGGACCTCCAAGGAAGGTCCCCAGGCGAAGAGGAAGTACCCCCCGGCGGTGCCGGCAAGCGAAAACAGCAGCACCGGCCGGCGGCCGAACCTGTCGGAGAGGGCCCCCAGCAAAGGGGCGGCCAGGAATTGAGCCGCGGAGAACCCAAGCGCGAGAAGACCGACCGTGAGCCCGTCTTTACGCCATGGCGCAACGACATATGGAATGACCGGACCGAGAATGCCCGCGCCGACAAGGTCCAGGAAAACGACCAGAAAAACGACCAGGAGCGGGCGGCTCTTCATCATCAGCCGGCGCAGCCGGATCCACGTTCCATATCCATGAAGTAGTAACAGATCATGTGGCAGATGATCATGTGGGCGTCCTCAATCCTGCCCATGTGGGGTTCGGCCACGCGGATCTCCAGTTCTGAAGCGGGCCCAAGCCTGCCGCCGTCGCGGCCCGTGAGAGCGATCGTCTTCAGGCCGGCGGCGCGGGCCCACTCGGCGGCCTTGACGACATTGGGCGAGTTGCCGGAGCCGCTGATGGTCAGAAGGACGTCCCCGGGCTGGGCGAAGTTCTTCAACTGCTCGACGGCGGCGACGGTGTAATCGACATCGTTCGAGTAGGCGGTCAGAGTGGGCAGATTGTCATGCAGAGCCATCATGCGGAAGCGGCGGTCTTTGCCGTAGCTGGCTCCCTTGACCATGTCGCAGACAAGGTGCGAGGCGGTGGCGGCGCTGCCGCCGTTGCCAGCCACAAAAATGGAGCGGCCGCTGTCGCGCGCCTCGCGAAGCCATTCGATGGCGAGGGCGACCTTCTCGTGTGAGACGGTGGCCATCGCGGCGTCCAGAGAAGACTGATAGTTTCTGATGAAGTCGATCATTTCCGATCCCCCTGACTGCTCAATGCCAGTTCGAGCGCGCCCCAAAGCACGCTGTCATCGCCGAGCGCCGCGGGCACGACATCGAGCCGCGCTTTCGACCAGGCGGTCACTTGCCGCCGCAGTTCCGCCCGCAGAGGTCCGAAGAGGCGCTCACCTGCTTTGCTGAATCCGCCGCCGATGACGATCCTGGCCGGGTTGAGCAGCATGACAGCGGCCTTGAGCCCGCGCGCCAGGTCGACGACGTAGCGGCTGACAAAAGCCTCGTCCAACAACAACTCGTGCGCGGGCCGCCCGTAGTCTTTCGCAAGCCACAGGCCGCAGCACATTCTCTCGAAGCAGCCGTTTGATCCGCACAGGCACTCAGGACCGTCCGGACGGATGTTGAGGTGTCCGATCTCGCCAGCGTACGAGTCCGCCCCGCGATAGACGCCATCGCTGGTCAGGATGCCTCCTCCAATGCCGGTGGAGAGAGTCATGTAGAAGAGCGGCCGGAAGCCCTGGCCGGCGCCATGCGTGCCCTCGCCGAGGGCGCCCACGTTGGCGTCGTTGTCCATGGTCACGGGCGCGTGGAATGTCTGCCGGAACCACGCGTGCAGGTCGAAGCCGCTCCAGCCGCCGACGTGCGTTGACAGGACAACCTGCTGCGTTTCGAAATTGACCGGACCGCCGAAGCCAACGCCGATTGCGTCAAACGCGCCCTCGGCGTTCCACTGGCGGCCGATGGATTCGATCTGCGAGAGCATCCATGCACGGCCGCCGTCGCGGTCTGTGGCGCGGGAATCCCGCCGAGTCATCGTCCACGGGCCGCCGGCCGCGCCTTCATACAAGCCAAGCGTGAACTTGGTTCCGCCGATGTCAACAGCGAGGATTCTCATTGCTCGGCCATCGACCTCTCGGCCGCGAGGACTTCCTGCGGGCTGGCTGTTCCTGTGCCGGGCTTCATGACGGTGATGGAGCCGACGAGATGCCCGAAGCGGGCGGCTTCGGCAGGCGTGGCTCCGGCGGCAAGAGCCAGCACCATTCCCGCTGAGAAGCTGTCGCCGGCGCCAGTGACGTCGACAGGGTTGGCATGGGGCTTCGTCGCGACTCGCTCAACGCCATCCTCGCGGACCAGTGTGACTCCGGCACCGCCGTGGGTCACGACCAGCAGCGGGCTCATCGTCGCGGCGCGCAGACCGGCGTAGTCGCCCTCCTGCAAGCCCAATCTGGCGCAGGCTTCGGCGGCCTCTCTCTCATTGGGCTTGAGAACAAGCCCGGTGAACTTTTCGAGCCGGAGGCGCGAATCCACCCAGATCAACCTGGCGGCGCCCTCGCGCGCGGCCCTGATGAGGGCGTCGCGCACTCTTGCCGTCACTGCGCCGCCTAGCGAAGTCTCCATCTGGTCGGCCACCATGATGGCGTCGTAATCGCCAAACGAGGCTTCGAGCCTGCGCAGAAGCTCGTCTTCGGCTTCCGGCGGCGGCGGAAGGCTGATGAAGTCCACGCGGCCGAGGTCCTCGATCAACGTCTTCTGATTGATCAGTTTCGTGTAGGTGAACGTGGCTCCGGGCGTCTCGACCAGCAGCGAGCCATCGATTCCGCCAGCGGCCAGCGCCCGCTTCAGTTCCATGCCGTGGCCGTCGTCGCCGATGACGCCCAGGACGCTGACCAGACCGGCTCCGAGCGCGCGGAGGTTGTTGGCGACCGTGCCGGCCGCGCCGGGCGTGACCTGCGTGGCCACCACCGCGGTTCTCGGCAGGCCTGTTTCGCGCGAGGGCTCGCTCAAATCGGGCGCATATGTGCACCAGCGGTCAAGACAGATGTCGCCGGCGATCAGCATGCGCGCTCGGGGCGCGAATTCCAGAATCTCACGAACGGTCACGCCGTCACCTCCACGGCCTTCAAGTAGGCTTTGCGAAGCGCCGGGAAGGTTGCCCGGTGATCGCCGCAGAAGTAGAAGCTTTCACCGCCGTCGGCGACCGTGCGGACCAACATGGTTTTGTGCGGGCGAAAATAGTAGCCCGGGTCGGTCTTGGGAAGCTCCTTGCGGTAGTCGCCATGAATCGGAACCATGTCGAAGACCGCGGTGGTGAATCGCCGGATTGAGCGCCCTGCCTGCCGGGCGACGTTGCGGGCCATCGCCAGCGCCTTGAGAAAGACCTCCGGCCCCATGATGGCGGAGCCGAAATTCAGCAGCAGGCCGCCCTCCAGTTTCTCCACCTCGGCGGCGAAGATCAGGAAGTCGGTATAAGAAATCTCGCCGAGCGCCCCCCCGTCGAAGTTCGGGTGTTCGTGCAGGATATCGTAGCCGATGCCGCAGTGCACGGTGAAGGGCACGCCGAGCCTCCATGCGGCCGCCGCGACGCTCAGGTCCCGGTACGGGTAATCCGATTCGGCGATTCGCTTGCCGGCGTACTCGCCCCAACCCATGTCCTGACGGGCGGCTTCCACCATCCAGTCGTTGAGCTCGCCGGTTTCACGCCAGAGGCCGAACTGCCCTTCGCGGATGTATCTGGCGACCGATTCGGTGGTCGCGCCGATGCGCGCGAGTTCGTAGTCATGGATGAGTCCGGCTCCATTGGTGGCCAGCACGCTGATGGCGCCCCGCTCCAAGAGATCAATGATGAGCCGGTTGTTGCCGGCTCGCAGGACGTGAGCGCCCATCATCAGAATCCGGGAAGCTCCGGAGCGCGCCGCGTCGCGCCAGCGCGAGGCCACCTGCATGAGGTCGGGATGATCGAAAGGCGGAGTTTCCTGGTCGAGAGCCAGCCAGCGGGAGGCTTCCAGGTCGTTTGCGCGTTCGCTCAGCGGGAGGATCTGAAGACGCGCCCGGTCGAATCGGCGGTACTTCGAGGGCATCTAGTTAGGGAATAGCATGGCCGAAAGAGTGGTATGCGATTCGAAGTTGGGGATGATATAGTCCGCGCCGACGCCGATGAGCCGTTTTCGTTTCCATTCGTCGACGGCGCGGCATTCCGGCTCGTCGCTCGCCACGCCGACGGCGACGCCGCCAACCTGCTTCACGTTTTCAATTTCGACGTACCCGTCCCCGAAGCCAAGGAACTCGTGACCCGCAACGCCGGCATCCCGGATGAGCTTCTGAATGAGAATCGCCTTGGAGAAACTCTTGTAATCGTCCAGCGCCCCATACACGCCGCCGTCGAAGTATTTTGTAATGTCCAGCAGCCCGGCCTCATCCTCCACATACTTGTGATCCGTCCCGGAGGCGAGGAAGAGTTTGAGCCCGCGCTCCCTCAGGCTCTCCAGCAGGGCGCGGGAGCCAGGGACGAGATACTGCTCCGGTGAAGCCTTGCCGCTGCGCAGGTCGTCCAGCCGGTGGCGGATCTTCTGCATCAGCAGATCCAAGTACTGATGCTTGTACTTCAGCGGGTCTTCGGGCTTGCCGCCGCGCTTCTCGATTTCCTCGCAAAGCGCGAACATCTGGTAGATGGTCTGCTTGCCGGTCAGCCGGCCGACAAACTCCTTCACGACTGCGGTTAGATGCTCATCGCTCTCGCCGGTTTTCAGACTGGCGAGTATCTCCACCATCATCGGCACCATCACGTCCACCCATCCAGAGCGGATCAATGAAAGCGTGCCGTCGAAATCGAATAGCGCCACACGCGCGGCCCTAGCCTCCGCGCCGGGGCGGATCACTTCAATGGAATTGTTCATGTTCTGATTCAGTCAGCCGCCGTCACAGCCAGTATTCCCAGCGGTTCGTCCTTAATACGAATGCGGCCAGGCAGGCATTGGTTACAGCATGGGCCACGACCAGGTCGGCGAGCGATCTGGCGCGCACCATCCATCCATTGTAGACCGCCCCGGCAATCAACCCAACGTCCCAGTACGGTCCGTGAACCGAGGCGAACAGGAGCGCGGTCATCCAGAAGCTATGACGGGTGTAGGAACCGAGTGGAACATGCTGGAAGTCATGCCGGATCAGCCAGCGCTGAAGCCACCCCCGCCAGAAGAGCTCCTCCACCACTGGAACGACAACCACCGCGCGCGCCACACGAAGGAAAATCGAAAGTGGATCCGACAGCGCAGCAGGCGCCAGGCTCGATTCCAGTTTGCCGGTGATTGAATTCTGGAAGAGCCAGTGGCTGCGCCAGCCGTCGAAAAGAAAGTCGGGCGCGATCCAGGCGATGAAGACCGTTACGCCGACTGCAACGCTTGTCACCGGCGCTGTCAAGCGCCACTCGATGGTGTCCCGAGAGATGGCCAGGAAGACGACACCCGGGACGACCAAACGGATGGCCAGAGCCCAGACGTGTGGAAGTTCAAGAACGGGCATCAGGCCCAGCAGGGCCATGAAGACCGCAAACGGCGCAATCCACTTGATCGACGGCCACTGCTCCGCCAAGGCTTGATGATTGACTGCGTTCATCCGAGGCTCAATGTGCGGCAACTGGCTACCCGGCGCGCGCCATCAGGTCCCGGATGCGGACCTCATCTTGCTTGCTCGGTTTTAACTGGAGCGCCGTTTGCAGGCTCTGCCGGGCGGCCGCGCGGTTGCCCTTTTGCAGCTGAGCCATTCCAAGGTGGTAGTGGTACAGAGGATTCTTCGGCTGCCGTCTCACCAGATCCAGGAAGATGGAAATGGCGTTGTCAGTCAGGTTCTTTTTGCAGTAAACCAGGCCGAGGGTGTCGGAAACATCGTCATTGTTCGGGGCCTGTTGTTTCGCCCGCTGAGCCAGCGTCAG
>JACADU010000321.1 GCA_013388415.1 Bryobacteraceae bacterium | reverse complement strand
TGGCGACAAGCGGATTTCCCCGCCATTGTGAATAAAGCACAGCGGCCAGCAGCGATTTGGATGGAGTGATAAGGAAGTGATTGAAAAAAAAGAGAATGTTTTTAGGATGAATGCCGTGATGGACCTCAGCGGAGCAGCTTAACGCAGTTCGGCGCGAATCGCTGGAGCCGCTCGAGAAGGGCGTCAAGCGGAACCTTCCGTGCGGCCGCCTGGGCTGCCAGCTTCTCCATCAGCGGTTCGTCGTTGAAGCGGAACTGAGGAGGCGATCGGCTGATCGGCGCTCAGGCCGCATCCCTGCGGAGCCCTATCCTCCGGCCACGTCAGGAGTAGTGTATGCCAAGACAGGAAAAGTCAACGCCTACGGCGCTTAAAAGCCTTCAAGCATAGGGCTTGACGGGCAGCGCTCTCAGAGATGACCGCGGCCCGAGAGACGATTCACGGCTATACTGAGGGGCTGGGCCAAGAGGGGATCATGCCGCGCTGGGAAGCAAGCGTCTGCTCAATTGCCGTACTTTGCCTATACATCGCGCCTGGCGGCGCGCACGCCGCCGATCGGCCGCGGTTCCGGGGGCCGAATGGCACGGGCGCAGGCGAGAGCGCGGCGCTACCGGCGGAATTCGGGCCGGCGAAGAATCTCGCCTGGCAATCCAGCGTGCCCTTCGGGCGATCCTCGCCCGTGGTGGCGGGCGGCCGCGTCTTTCTCACCGCCTCCGAAGGGGAAAGCCTCATCACGCTTTTCTCTTCCCATGGCTCGATGGGCGTGCCAGTGGTTTACGAAAGCAGCCTGCTGGTCGCCGCCGCGGGGAGCGGCCAGCCCGTGTTTCCGGCGTTCGCCTCGGCCGCCGCGGACCTCGACAAAGACCGCGACGGCAAGCTGTCCCTCGCCGAGGCCAAGCAGAAGGAGGAGTGGGCGGAGCACTTCGGGTGGGTCGATTTGAACCGCGATCAGTTTGTTGACGAGCAGGAGTGGGAGCGGCGCGCTCTGATGGCGTGGGCTTGTTCGGCGCGATGTCGATCCCACTGGGCGGAAGAGGGGCTCTGGCCCCGGACGCGGCCGCCTGGCGGCTCAAGCGGGGCATCTCCTATGTCTCCTCGCCGGATCTCTATGGAGGTGTCTATTACATGGTGAAGGATGGGGGCATCGTCACTTCGCTCGAGCCGAAGACCGGCTGCGTGCTGAAACAGGCTCGCGTCGAGAGGGCGCCCTGCCAGTATTTCGCCGGGCTGGTGGCGGCGGACGGCAAGATTTTCGTGGCCAGCGAGCAGGGAAAGGCCGCTGTTGTCAAGGCGGCGCGGCAGCGGACCGTGCTTGCGGTGAACGATCTCGAAGACGAGACCTATGCCACGCCGGCCATCAGCGGCGGGCGGATGTTTGTGCGCACGCGGGGCAAGCTGTTCTGTTTTGCCGCCAGGGAGTGATGAGAGGGGATCTCCGTGAGTCGGCCCCTACGCGGTGTCAGTGGCAAAGATTGTCGCGATCGCCGTCCGGCCGGGCTGGGTCAACATGAAGTATGCATACTGCGGGCAGCCACCGCCGGCGCCGGCAATGCCTCGGCCAGACGTGTTCGGCGAGCAGCATTCCCTCTTCACCGCCGGGGGCAGGACTTTGGCCGTTGTGAGTGTGGGCCGATTAAGGGCGGCATAGAGGCGCCCTTGTGTGGTTCGTTCGGCTTCGTCATTTCACCGGATGGACCCATTGCCGTTCGGCGGGTTTTTCCTTTCTGATCCGCTCCTGCTCCGCCGCCAGCGCCAGAAATCGCGGATCGTTGCGTACCCGATGGAATTCCTTGCCGGTCCAATCGAAGGAGAATCCGCCGCGAATTCCTTCACGCAGATGTGGAACGGCTTCGCCAAAACGGTGAAGGCCCACCAAAATCTTTCCAATGTTGATGTGGTTGAGAGCGGTGACCGAGTGGCTCGGTCCCAACGCCTTCCGAGAGATGGCCAGCGAACGCTCAAAGTAAGGCAAGGCGGCGTTGTACCCATGCAGACCGGCTTCCACGATTCCCAGGCTGTGTACAACGTTACCGGTCTGGACGCTGTCCGGTCCGAGTGCGGATTCTCGCATCCGCAGCGATTCCAGGAGGTACGGTTTGGCCTCGCCGAACTTGCCCATCTGGCTGTAGGCGCGACCGATATAAAAGAGACTATCGGAAACTTTCAAGTGTCCCGGCCCCATGATCCGCTTACGGATTGAGAGTGATCTCTCGTACCAGGGCAGAGCTTCTCCGCCGTTTCTTTGGGTATTGCCGATGTAGTCGAGGTGCGTGGCATAGTCCGGATGATCGGGGCCAAGCTTGACTTCGTAGATGGGCAAGGCAAGGAGGTAGTAGCTCCGGGCGAGCTTCAGGTCGCCTGGCTGGCGCCTCCGGGCGTAGATCACACCGATCTGGGCCAAAGCGCGGCCGGTTTCCAGGTGTTGCTCGCCGAAGGTCTCTAGCCTGATTGAAAGCACCTCGTTCATCAAGTCGAGGCCGGCGGCGAAGCCATCGGTCGACGTCAGAATCTCAGCTTGCAACGTCAACGCCGCGGAGACATCCGGGTGGCGGGGGCCGAGAATCCGCCGGCGAATCCCGGCGGCGCGGACAGCCGCCTCGCGCGCCCGGCTGAACTCGTTCAGTACATGGCAGGTGCGTCCGAGTTCGAGCAGTGCCGCGGCGTCTTGCAGGCTTTCGCGCCCGGCAGGAGGAAGCCCCTCGAGCGCCTTTTCGGCAAGCGCCCGGCCATCACGGCTGAGGCCGAGCGCGCTGTACGACTGGCTGAGCGAAATGAGCAGACGCTGGCGGATGACAGGTTGACGTGTGAACCCGGTGGCGATCTGAGCTGCGGCGTTGTCCAGCAACTCCCGGGCGGTCACGGGGCGGCCGCGGTGCTCGCCGGGATGGGTCACCTTGAACGCGCTGACGAGGAAATCCGAGACCTCGCGCGCGACGGCGGCTTCCTGGCGAGCGTCCGCCTCCGCCCGAATGGCACGCACATAACTGAAACCCGCGGTGACCGAACCTGCGGCCAGCGCCGCGAACGCGATAGCCGC
>JACADU010000447.1 GCA_013388415.1 Bryobacteraceae bacterium | reverse complement strand
GACAGGGATGGGGATGCCGGGGCGCAGGCCGAGGCGGGCGGCCCACTCCTCCGTCAGGCGGCCGGCGATCCGGTCGGATGTTTCGTAGCGGCCCTGAAGCTTCTGGTGGATGCCCGCCAGGAGAGGGTCCACTTCGGCCAGGAAGTCCTCGGGAGGCAGTCCGCCGAGTTCGCGGTTCCACATCCACTTGTGGCCCATGGCGCAGACGGAGCGCGGCAACTGCTTCGGATCGGTCTCGCCGGTGAGCACGGCGGCGACCATGTCGCAGTGCTCGAGCGCGGCCACCAGCCGGTCCCGCTTGTCAGGGTTGTGGCGCAACCAGTGGAGGAGCTTCGAGAAACCCCATTCGGAGGAGTAGACCCCGCCGCACCAGCCGATGCACTCCAGGTTTCTGGCGTGAGCGCCGGCGGTGATCTCGGCGGCTTCGCGGTGGGCCCGGTGGTCGCACCACAGGTAGTAGTCGTCGAGCGGCTCCAGGCCCGGACCGGTAGGGATTACGCTCGATCCGGTCGTGTCCAACGCCAGCGCGGCAATGTCGTCGCCGCGGACGCCGGCCTGGGCGACAGCGTCCCGCATCGCGCGCGCGAGCGCCTCCATGTGGTCCCGGTGGCTCTGGGTCGCGTAATCCGGATCTTCGCGCTTCCGGTGGAGGGGGTATTCGGCGACGGCCGAAGCCAGCCGCCCCGCCTCGCTATCGACGATCGAAACCCGGACGCTCAGGGTGCCGAAATCCACTCCCGCGACAACGGCCATCTTCTTATCTGTCTCCTTCCCGTGGAACCTAAGGTATCACTTCGGGGAGGCCGGCCAGGGGGCCGGCTGCACGAGAAAACCCGGAGGCGGGAGGGGCCGGCAACGGACAGTCTGTCAGCAGACGGGAACTGCGGCAGGGCGGCGAATCTCGTGTGGCCGCAAAGTGAGAATGTCGTACTTGAGCAAAGTAGAAATGTCGTCTTGACAGCCCCAAGCTCGGGGGATGCAGGAAGGACAGCTACTGATGACGCAGGCCGATAGAGACCGGCTGGTGACGCTGAAGAAGGCGAGGAAGAAGCTGATCACGCAGTTTGAGGCGGCCGAGGAGCTGGATCGGAGTGTACGGCAGGTGCAGCGACTGCTGGCGGCCATGAAGAGTCGAGGCGACAGGGCGGTGGTGCACGGCCTGCGGGGCCAACCCTCAAACCGGAAGATCGACGAGACGATCGAGCGGGAAGCGATGAAAATTCTGTCGGCGCCTGTGTATGAGGGTTTCGGGCCGACGCTGGCGGCCGAGTACCTGTCGAGCAAGCACGGGATCGAAGCGAGCCGGGAGACGGTGCGGCAGTGGATGATGCGGGGCAAGCTGTGGAGAGGCAAGAAGGCGAAGGCCAGGCAGATGCACCTGTGGCGGCCGCGGCGAAGCCGGTTTGGGGAGTTGGTGCAGTGGGACACGTCCGATCACGATTGGCTGGAAGGGCGAGGCGAGAAGCTGTATCTGATCGCGATGATCGACGACGCCACCAGCCGGCTGCTAGCGCGATTCGTCCGGCACGATTCGACGGAAGAGAACATGCGGCTGCTGTGGAGCTACCTGGAGAAGTACGGCCGGCCGCTGGCGTTCTACACCGACAAGGCGAGCCTGTTTCAGACGGCGGAAAAGCACAAGCGGGACGAGCCGGGGGTGGAGAAAGACCCGGTGGAGATGCCGCCGACGCAGATCGGGCGTGCGTTGCGAGAGTTAGGGATCGCCTGGATTGCGGCGCACTCTGCCCAGGCCAAGGGGCGAGTGGAGAGGAACTTTGGCACGGCGCAGGATCGCCTGGTGAAAGGCATGCGGGTGGCTGGAGTGAGGACGCTGGAACAGGCCAACGAATACCTGCTGAACGACTATCTGGTGTGGTGGGAGCGGGAGCTGACGGTGGAGGCGGCCAGCAGCGACGATGCACACCGGGCGCTGGACAAGAGCCATCATCTGGCGGCTTCGCTGAGCTATGTGGAGACGCGTCAAGTCCGCCCGGACTACACGCTGCGCTGGGACGGCAAGCTCTATCAGATCGAGCGCGCGGCGATCGTGCCAGGCTTGCGCAAGGCAAACGTGCGCGTGGAAGCGCGGCTGGATGGGACGCTGGCCGTGCGGCACCGGGAGCGGTACCTGCCGGTCAACGAGTGCACGGTCGCGGACAAGCCCGCCGCGATGGCGGCACCGAAGCCGGCCCCTAAGCAGCGTGGCCCGCGGGCCAGGAGCACCTGGATGGACAATTTCCACCTGAAGAAGCGCAAACCGGCAAGCGAGCCCGAGTCTCCTGCCGCGGCTGGCCTGCGCCGGAAGGGGACGCGATGAGCTGCCAAGGCGAGTGGCGCGAAGGCAAAGTTCGCCCGATACCGGGAAGCTCTCCGCACGGCCGGCTGCGACGTGGGCCGGATTTTCAACCGTTGAAGGAGAGCTTGCGACGATCCCTTCCGCGCCGCCTCGCCGAGACAGCATCCAACAAAACTGAAGCGCCTCAATTGCGTTTTCTGAGGCAGGCGGAATCTATCCGTCCGATGGAGGGCAGATGCCGAAGCCTGGACCGGAGCAGCAGCCTCCCGCCTGGCCGCTCCTGCCCAAGCCCGAGAACACGCCGGGAGGCTCGCGTTCTCCTCATCGTCCGGATGAGTTCCGGCCGGATATTCCTTGATCGGGTTGGTCGCCACCAGAGCCCGTTTCCGCTTTGCCGGCGTGGGGCCAGCGCACCAGTAAAACATTTCGTTGTATGATTGTTTTACTCGACGAGGGTGAATT
>JACADU010000396.1 GCA_013388415.1 Bryobacteraceae bacterium | reverse complement strand
GGCGAACTCGGCGTCCAGCCGCGCCCGCTCGCTGATGATGTGCTCGCGAGGCTGGATCTCGAAAGACTCGATCCCCTCGCTCTCGTCTTCGCGCCTGCCGAACAGCGCCGCCCCCGCCCCCGCCAGAGCCATCAGCAAGACCGGCGCCGCGGCCGACAACGCCTCGGCCTTCATCCCGTTGTTCAGGAACGCGCCGCTCATCACCGCCGCCGGCACGCTGAAGCTCGACATCCATACGCCCAGCAGGCCGCACGACCGCCAGGTGAACCACATCGCCATGAAGACCAGCGCCGACGACCCGATCGCCAGCGGCCTGCTGCCCGGCAGCGGATCCATGTACAACAGCACCGCTGCCGTCCCGTACAGCGCCAAAAGCACGCCCGCCAGCCAGCGCCGCCGGATCGCATGAGACAGCCAGACCGCCACAAACCCGAACGACGGGACCGGGATCCACGGCACGCCATCGCCCAGCGCCGCTGCCCACGGATGCTCCGCCGTCAAAAACATCGGCGTTGAGACCATCCTTGCCAGCACATCCTCGCGGCCCGACATCGCCTGCAAGACATACGTGGCCGCCGCGATTGCCGGTCCCGCGGCAAGACCCGCCAGCACCTCCACCCCCACCCTCCGGACGGCGGGTTTCCGCAGATAGAGATATTGCAGCGAAAGCCAGAGCGGGCGCTGCGTCCGTGGAAGAATCGACCGGCCTGAGGCCAGCACCACGGCAAACCCGGCGCACGCCAGCCCGATCCCTACCAGGCCGGCGGTCGAGGCCGCCGATGGAGTCGTATTCTGTTGGAGCGCTGAAATCACCGTGCGGTCCCTGTCCGGCCCCAGCAGGAAATCGGCCAGCAGCGGAATCAGGATCATCGGCAGCAGTGCCAGCGCGAAGCGCAGAGGCACAAATGTGCGCGCCAGGCTCCGGAACAAATACCAGAAGCAGATGAACAGCGTCCCCGCAATCAGCAGCGGCCGCGTTGGGGCGGCGAACGATTGCGGCAGCTCATACGGCGACAGCCTCGATGCGATCACCGCCGGCGCGATGTCCAGTTCGTGCTCCGCGCGGTGAATCTGCCCGCGGCGAACGAACACCTGCAACCGGGCCACGATTCCGTGGCTGGCTTCGTCCGTCCATTCCCACGCCGAGCGCAGCCCCTCCGGGGTGGGCACGGCGAAGGAGGTTTGCCGGTAACGCCCGGCGTTGGCGCCGGCATACAGAGCCAGTTGCGAAGAGATGTCAACCGCCTCCCGGGAAACGCCCGGCGGCGGCCCTTCCGGTCCTGGGCCGGGCCCCTGCTCTCCACGCATCCGCCAGCCGAAGCCGCGCCCTCTGCCATCCGGGCCTTTGCCATCCGGAGCTTTGCCCGCCGGACCTCTGCCATCCGGCCGCCGCCGCGGCCCGTAAGAGCGGAACGCGAGCGGGCGGAGATCCTGCGCGAGCACAATCCGCGCCCTCGACGGCGTGGCGGAGCGCGAGCCGACAACTACGTACTCCATCGAAGGGAAGCTCGCCACCAAGGGGCTGTTCGGGCGCTCGAACCGGGCCAGCCTGCGCGCGCGTCTCGATTGCGCCGTCACGCTGAAGTCCCAATCCGCCGTATCCAGGCCGTACTCCAGGGCAATCTTCCGCGCGGCGGCGATGACATCGGCCCGCGATGCCGTCGTGCGCCACTCTTTCCCGCTCGCCTCCGACCTGGAAAACAGCAGCGCGAATGCCGTCCATCCGGCCGCGCAGAAAAGCAGGAAGGCGATCCACCGAAGCCGGCCGCTCATGCGACCTCCTGGCGCGTGGCCATCGCGTCCCCGGTGAAGGACACGACAACCGCCGTGATGTCGTCGGTGAGATCCACCTGAGCCCAGCGGTCGCGCGCGAGAATCGCGCCGAGAACGTTCTCGTGGATCGACGCCGCGTTGGACAAAGCGGCGAATCCGGCGCTTCGTTGCAGAATCTCGTCAACGCCCCCCTGACGGCGCTGCTCGGCCAGGCGGGCCAGTCCGTCGGTGTAGACGAGAATCGAATCGCCGGGCTCGAGCCGGAGCGAGGCGCGCGCGATGCCGTCTGAAGTGTCCTCCAGCAGGCTCGCCTCGCGCACTGCGCCGTTCGATGACAGCACGAGCACTTTTGGGAAGTTTCCTGAACGCGCGATGGCCGCGCTGCGTTCGAACGGATTCACCAGCAGCAGCGCTATCGCCGTCCTTGCCCCAGGCCGTTGCAAGTTCTATCCAAGCGCCCTCTCCAAACCGGCGAGCGTCTGGTGGACATCACGGCAGCCCTCGGCCTCGAACAGCAGATAGCCCTTGGCCAGCGCGATCGTCAGCGCGCTGGCGAGCCCGTCGTTGCCGCCCTCCGCCACGATGACGCACAGGCTGCCGTCCTCCATCTCGATAAAGTCGTAAAAGTCCCCTCCGACTTCGCGCGCCGGCGTGCAGGAGGCGGCAAGCGAGAGCCCCGGCACAGATGGAAGCGAAGAAGGCAACAGCCTCAACTGCGCCTCGCGCGCCGCCGACAGCTCGGCCTGCAACGCGAGGCGCTCGGCCTGCACCCGCGCATAGCGCGGCAACAGTTCCTTCTCCGTGTAGAGACGGCCCCGGATCGCCGCGATGAGCATCGGCACCAACGTGACGGCGGCGAGCCCGCCGGCGGTCGGCAGCACCTCGCGCCACGCCGGCATCCGGTCCAGCATGTCCGCCAGCGGCGCCAGCAACGCCACCGTTGTGAAGGCGACCAGAGAGGCGAGGTAGTCCCAGATGAAGAACGCCGCGGCCAGCGGCAGCGCCGCCAGCAGCGCGCGCAGCCAGAAGTCCGGCGCATCTGGCGTGTGCGGCTCACTCCAGCCGCCCATCGAGAATGCCGTCAACAGCAGCAGCAGGAAAAGCGCTGCCGGACGCGCGGCCCAGCGCCGGTAGACCAGCAGCGGTACCAGCAGGCAGACCGAACCGCTGAACAAAGCGATCAGCACCGCCTGGAGAAAGTAAAGCAGCCACGGAAAGCTGGCGAGCGCGATCGAGGTGTTCATGAGAATCGATGTGCTGACGGGATTGCCCGTGACCGGCAGCAGCAAATGGTAGAGCAGCACCAGCCAGCACCCGATGGCCGCCCCCGTGATCACCGCCTGCCCCACATTGGCGCTGAAGATCCGCCCGCGCAGCATCGCGTCCAGCGACGCCAGCTTCCCTGGAAACGTCTCACGGATCGAGCCCTCTCCTCCCCCATAGCCCATGCCCATGACGATGCCCATGATGAAGAAGCCCGGCAGCCGCGAAAGAAGACCGATCGCCATGCCCGCGGCCGTGAAATGCTCAGGCTTCAACTCCGGAAAGGAGAGCGCTGGTTCCAGGAAGTAGATGAACGTCCCGCAAACCGGGATCACCGCCGTCAGGATGATGGCGCGCTTCACCGGCGCTTCCCGGTCCGCCATCCGCCGCGAAAACCGGTAAGCCGCGTAGAGACTGAAGATCAGAGCCAGTGAAAGCCTGTAGGTGTTGCCGTACGTGCTCAGCGCCCGCGACTGGCGCAAAAACCGCATCGTGAACGGCTCGGCGGCTTCCGCCTGCACTTCCCGCGCAATGATCCGGTTCCCGAGGAAATCGAGGTTGACGGTGAAATCCACTTCCGGCGCGTTCGGAGCAAGGGGACGGAAAGTCACCCGCCGGACGCCTTCGACGCCGCTTTCGTTGACGCTCACCTCCGGCGTCCCCAGCCTCTCGGGGTCGAAACCCTTGAAGACCGCGCGCATCTCGATCGCCGCGAGCGCCAGCATCGCGTCTTCCGCCAGCGGCGGAGCCGGCTTCAGGTCCGTTCCGGAGAGGCGGTAGCCGAGTTCAGTCCCGTCGGCGGCGAAGGTGATGTTCAGGTATGTCCCTCCGCCGGGACTCGTGAGCATCACCGCGGCGCCGATTTCGCCGGCGTATCTTCGCGCCGGTACGGTCTGCAAAACAGGGCGCCGGCGGAAGTACTCGACCATATCGCTGTTGACGTGGGCGCGGACATGAGCGGCCCATCCGCGCGTGTCGAGTCCGAGCCGCGCAGCCGTGCTGTGCGCCGCGGCGACCGCCCGCCCCCTGTCGATGTCGATCCTGAACCCGGCGTGGTGGCCCGGCGATTCATGCAGCAGGAAGCTCAGCGCCAGCGCCAGCGGCGCTCCGAACAGGAGAATGCGGATGAAGACGCTCCGCCTCTTCCGGCAACGGCCAAACCAGGACGGAACGGAGGTCTGCATGAGATTCAGGCCGTCCGTTTCACCACCATGGCCGTGATGTCGTCGAACTGCGGCGCGCCGCCCGCGTGCTCGTCGATGGCTGCGATGAGCGCGTCGAGAATCGCCGGAGCGGGCAGGTGCCGGCTTGCCTTCAGCGTGTTGATCGTGCGCTCCAGCCCGAATTCGTCGTTGTCGGCGGTGCAGGCGTCGGTGACGCCGTCGGAATAGAGCAGCATCGTGTCGCCCGGCTCCAGCCTGAACGCCTTGGCTTCATACTCGCGCTTGGGCAGCAGGCCGATCGGCATCCCCGTGGAATCGAGCAGATCGACATTGCCCGCGGCCCGCAGCACAATGCCCTCGGAGTGGCCGCCGTTGACGTATTGGCACGCGCCGCTGGCAGGGTCGTAAAGCACAAAGATCGCCGTGGCGTACTTGTTGGAAGGTGTTGAAGCCCACAGCAGTTCGTTGGTGTGCGCCGCCAGACCGGTCAGCGGCGGCGACGAGGCGAGCAAGGCGCGCAGCGTGGCCTGGATGTTGGCCATCAACAGCGCGGCCGAGAGCCCCTTGCCTGAAATATCCGCTACGCACAGCAGATGCGAGGACTGCGCGCCGGGTTCGCCCGCGGGCAGGACATCGTAGTAATCGCCGCCCACCTGGCGGGCCTGCCGGTTGCGGGCGGCGAGGTCGGTGAAGGGAAGCGCCGGGATCCGCTTGGGAAACAGATCAACCTGGATCGCCGCCGCCACCGCCAGCTCCTTCTCCAACTGCTGCCGGTACAGCGTGTCCCGGAAATGCCACGCGTTGTCGAGAGCGACGGAGGCTTGCGCAATCAGCCCAGTGATGAATTCGAGATCGTTCTCTCCATACTCGGGTTTCATGGCGCGCGGGCCCAGCGCGATCAGCCCCACCGTCGAGTCCCCGCTGCGCAGCGGAAACAGCAGCAGATCGCCGCGCTTGACCGGCGCCGTGGATTCGCCGAGCGCCTCGCGCCACGCCTCCTCCTCCGGCTCCATCCCCCGAGCCCGCGCGATTCGCGCATGCCCGGGCTTCCATGTGATGATGGCATGCTTCCGGACCGCGTAGCGGCCGCTGAGCGTCAGCATCAGCAACTGCGCCACTTCCTCCGGATCCACCGTGGCGGTCAACGCCCGCACCATATCCAGCAGGGCGCGCTGTTCCTGGATCTTTTGATCCAGCGCCCGGTTGGCTGCCACCGTCTGCTGGTGGCTCCTGGAGTTGGCCAGCGAAGTTGCGGCGATATTCAGCAGCGCCGAGAGAAACTCGAATTCCGCCGAATCCAGGTTCCCAGCCGCCGCCCGGCCCAGACACAACAGTCCGAGCGGTTCGGCGGGATCGCCGATCGGCAGCGTCGTCACCAGCTTCAGTTCGTCGCAGGCTCCAGGGTCGAACTCCGCGCCAGCCTTGAGGCCGGTGACGCCCCGGGCGATGGCCACCCGGTATCCGCCGCCGTCACGCAGCGCCACCGCCGCCCGCGTGATCAGCAGCCGCCCCATGATGGTTCGCAACAGGTGTTGGAGCTGGTCCTCCATCTGGAGTGAACTGCCGAGGATTCGGGCCGATTCCAACAGCGAGCCAAGGCGCGAGGCGTCCAGCCGGGTCTCCATTGCGTATCAGGATACCCGAGTGGAGTCTGGGGTGGACAGCAAGTCAAGCCGGATGAGCCGCCGGATCAACCCGGGAGTGGTCTGGCTTGAAGCCATGTTCGAGTCCGCCCAGGGCGTGTCCACAACGCTGAGCGGCGCGGAGATGGACAGGCTGTTGGAGCGTATCACGGCCTCGTCTGAGTTCCCGCAGCCGGACAACGGCGTAGGCCATCGCCGACTACAGGGCGTCGCCGGGGCACTCGTCGAGCAGCGCAAATCTGGTCCGTGCGGCCCGTGACAAGATCCCCGCCGGTATGATGATGGCGAGGCAGATGATCCAGTGGGCTCGCCGTCTGTGGACCCGAAACATACTCCAATCGTATTGCCGCAAGCAGCGGTCGCCATTGTCCGGGCACGCGCGCCGGAACCGAGGTTTCTGCTGATGCGCCGGGCGGAGCGCGAAGGCGATTCCTGGTCGGGGCATTGGTCGCTGCCCGGCGGCCGCAGGGACGAGGCGGATTCGGATCTCCTCGACACCGCCTTACGCGAGCTGCGCGAGGAATGCGGGGTCCAGCTCCAGCGGGAGCAGATGTGCGCAGCCCTTCCCCAAGCGATTGCCCGGCGGCGCTCGGGCCCGTTTCTCCTGGTGGCGCCCTTCGTCTTCGAAGTAGAGACCGAATTGCCGGCGGTGCCCGACGCCCGGGAGGCAGCCGCGGCGGTGTGGCTTCCGCTTCGCACGCTGCTCGATCCCAACCGGCACTCCTTTCAGCGCGTGCCCGGGTTTCCGGCGGAGACGCTGTTCCCTGCCATCGCTCTGCCCGGAGCGCCGCTGTGGGGCTTCACCTACCGGCTGCTTGCCGACTGGCTCGAGATCGCTCCGCGGGAGTGCGCCAAAGCCGGTTTCGATGTGGCGGAGAACATCCTCAGCTTCCTGCTGTCCCAAGGCCTGACTCTGCGCCGCTCGTGGCGCGCGCAAGCGCCGCAAGACAGCAACGAGTCTGAGCCTCTGTGGGTGGCGGAAGTCAGCGGGCCGATCCAGGCTGATGCCGTCCTCGAGCATCTATCGTCCCCGGGACTCCACGCCGCCAAAGCGAACCGCATCGATGTCACGCCCAAGTCCATTCGCATCTATGGGCTGGCGTTCGAGCAGTATTTGATCCGGGCGTGATACGGCCGGGACGTTCGCCTACAGGGATCAGGGCAGGAGGATACCCCGGAGACTGTATGGGCGGATTTCGTCCACGCCGCTAGCCTGAAATTTGGAGGCAAAGCGATGTCCGATTTCTACCAGACCGGAGTTGTGACAACACTGCACAGGTTGACGCAGAATCAGGTGACCAGGCTGGAAGCGGATCTGGAGAAGTACAGCCGCGACAAGCCGATAGGGCTGGTGCTGCCGGCGCTGTATTCCGAATTCGAGACGGTCGCCATGCAGCGGATCGTCGCCGAGCTGCGGCAGGTTCGCTACCTGCAAAGGATCGTGCTCGTGCTTGGGCGGGCGAACCGCGAACAATACGTCAGGGCAAAGAGCTTTTTCGACAATTTCTACACGCCTGTCGACGTGATCTGGATCGACAGCGAACGCGTGCAGGGTCTTTTCAGGAAGCTTGAGGAACGCGGCCTCTCCGCGGGTCCCGACGGCAAGGGACGATCATGCTGGCTCTCCTACGGCTATTTGCTGGCTTGCCGCGACTGCGACGTCATCGCCCTGCACGATTGCGACATCGTCAACTACGACCGGCAGTTGCTCGCCCGTCTCTGCTACCCGCTGGTTCATCCTCATATGGGCTTCGAGTTTGGCAAAGGCTACTACGCGAGGGTGTCGGACCGGATGCACGGGCGCGTGACACGGCTGTTCATGACGCCGTTGATCAGGACGCTGGAAGGGATGGAGCCGGGCAACCCGTTCCTGCGCTATCTGGACAGCTTCCGCTACGCCCTGGCGGGAGAGTTCGCCATGGACATCAACCTCGCGCGAGTGAACCGGATCCCGGCCGACTGGGGACTTGAAGTCGGCGTGCTGGCCGAAGTGTTCCGCAACTGCGCGGTGTCGCGGACCTGCCAGGTGGACCTCATGGACAACTATGAGCACAAGCACCAGACGCTGTCTTCGGACGACCGGACGAAGGGGCTCTCGCGGATGGCGTGCGACATCGCCAAGAGCCTGTTCCGGACGCTGGCGGCTGAGGGCGTGGTGTTCACAATGGACGATTTCCGCAGCATGCAGGTGAGGTACGTCAGGATGGCGCAGGACACCATCGCGCGCTACTACGCCGACGCCATGCTGAACGGTCTCAAGTTCGACCGCAACGCGGAGGAGACAGCCGTCACGACCTTCGCGCAGAGCCTGCGCGTGGCGGCGGAGGAATTCAAGGAGGATCCCGACGGGCTGCCGTTGATTCCGAACTGGAACCGGGTGCTGTCGGCCATTCCCGAGTTCTTCGATCTGCTGCTGGACGCGGTGAACAAGGACACCCGCGAACTGTCCCGCATGGCGGCGGTGTAAGGAGGCGTCGTGGTGCAAGCGGCGCTGCCCGAGGAAGCGAGCCGCGCGGCGGAGTTCATCCGCCGCGCCGACATCGTCGTGGGAATCCCGAGCTACAACAACGCGCGGACAATCGGCCATGTCGTCCGGGCGACCTACGCCGGGCTGGCGAAGTACTTCCCGCAGTTGACAGCCGTGGTGATCAACTCCGACGGGGGCTCGAAGGACGGGACGCAGGAGCAGGTGCTGTCGGCGCGGGTGGAGGACAGCCACATGATGCTGCTTTCGACTCCGCTCGTGGCGGCGCACCGCCTCTCGTTCCCCTATCACGGCGTGCCGGGGAAGGGCAGCGCGTTCCGGCTGATCTTCCAGATGGCGGAGCGGCTGGGCGCGAAGGCGTGCGCGGTGGTGGATTCAGACCTGCGCTCGATCACGCCGGAGTGGATTGACCTGTTGATCCGGCCGATTCTGTTTGCCGGATACGATTTCACGGCGCCCTATTACCACCGGCACAAATATGACGGGACGATCACCAACAGCATCGTCTACCCGTTGACGCGCGCGCTCTATGGCCTGCGGATCCGGCAGCCGATCGGAGGCGAGTTCGGGGTGTCGGGGCGGCTGGTCAGCCGGTACCTGCAACGCGACGACTGGGAGACGGATGTCGCGCGGTTCGGGATCGACATCTGGATGACGACGATCGCGGTGGCCGAAGGCTTCCGCGTCTGCCAGAGCTTTCTCGGCGCGAAGCTGCACGATGCGAAGGATCCAAGCTCGGATCTCACCGCCATGCTGCAACAGGTGGTGGGCAGCGTGTTCGTGCTGATGCAGGAATACGAGGAAGTCTGGAAAGGGCGGCGTGGAAGCGCTCCGGCGGAGCTGTTCGGATTCCGGTTCGACGTGGGGCTGGAGCCCGTCCAGGTGAACGTGGAGCGGATGAAGCAGGCGTTCAGGCGTGGCTGTTACGACCTGGAAGAAGTATGGCGGATGGCGATGGAGGAGGCGACGTTCTCAGCGGTCAGAGAGCTGGCGACGCGGCCCGAAGAGCACGGCAAGCGGTTTCACCTGGACGACGAACTGTGGGCGCGCGTGGTCTATGACTTTGCGGCCTCATACAAGCGAAACCCGCTGCTCAGGACCCAGATCATGCGGTCCTTCACGCCGCTCTATCTGGCGCGCGTGGCCTCGTTCGTGCTGGAGACCGAGACGATGGTGGCGAGCGAGGTGGAGGAGCGGATCGAAGCCTTGTGCGAGGTGTTCGAGGGCCTGAAGCCCTACCTGGAGGAGCGGTGGAGCGGGAGGGGGCCGGCCCCCTCAACAACCAGTCTGGAGGTTTGACCGATGATCGAGACATTGCAGCAGGTATTGGAAGGAGCGTTGCAGCGCTTGCATTACCAGATAACGACCTACCTGCCGTCGCTGCTGGCGGCGATGACGCTGATCCTGGCGGCTTACGCGCTGGCGCTGTCGGCGAGATGGGTGACTTACCGGATCTTCAAGGGCATGACGATCGACAAGTTCCTGCGGCAGAGCGGAGTCGCGTTCATGATCGACCGCTCGGGGCGGCTGAGGGCGACGCGGATCGTCGCCGAGACGTCGTACTGGGCGATTCTGCTGGGCGGCTTCCTGATGGGGCTGAGCGTGTTCAACACGGACCTGACGACGCAGATGATCCAAGGGTTCGTGTTCCTGCTGCCGAAGCTGGTGGTGGCGGGGCTGATCCTGCTGGCGGGGATGTGGCTGAGCCAGTATCTGGGCCGCAGCCTGCTGGTGTGGGCGGTGAACGAGGATCTGCCATCGCCGCGGCGGATGGCGGCGGTGACGCGGCTGCTGATCATGTTCGTGGCGGTGGTGGTGGCGGCGGACCAGTTGAACTTTGCGCGGAACGTCTTCCTGGCGGCGTTCATCATCCTGGTGAGCGGGGCGGTTCTGACGGCGAGCCTCGCCATCGGGCTGAGCGCCGGTGGAGGATTGCGGCGCTTCCTGGAAGAGAAGAAGGAGCGGAGCGGAGACGCGCCGGAGCGCTCGTTGTGGAGCCACCTGTAAGGGATCGCGAGACAATGTAAGCGGGCAAGCAGAGGATGATAACGCGATCCTGGTGGGTTCTGTATGGCGGGTTCGGCAGCCTTGTCGTATTGATCGCCGTGCTGGGCGTCGGCTCGATGCGTAGGTCGCGCACGATTCACAACGAGACGCTGGCGGCGCACGAGGCTTACATGAAGGCGGACCTGCTGGTGCGGGAGCTGCCGGCGGATCTGCACCTTTCAGGGATCCTCATCCGGGACTATCTGCTCGATCCGTCGCCCTTCCTGGGACCAGACTACAGGACGCGCCTGAAGAGGCAGGAGGCGAATATCCAGCAGAAGCTGGAAGTGCTGCGGATGCTGTTGCCGGGCGAGCAGGCGGCGACGCTGGCGAGGCTGAAGGCGGAGTTCGACGCTTATTGGGGAACGCTTGATCCGGTCTTCGAGTGGTCGCTGGAGCAGAAGGCTTGGATGAGCCGGTCGTTCCTGCGGGAGGAAGTGTTGCCTCGAAGGAATACGATCATCGGGCTGGCGTCGGAGATCTCGCGCATCAGTTCGGAGAACTTGGCGCGGGAGCAGCGGAGGCTGAAGGCGAGCCAGGAGGAGTTTCAGGCGTTCATCCGGAGGTTGCTGGGGTGGACGGTTTTGCTGGGGCTGGTGGTGGCGGCAGTGAGCATCACGCGGGTGACGCAACTGGAGAAGCGGAGTTCGGAGCAGCGGGAGCGGGCGGAGCGGGCGGAGGTGGAGATGAGGCGGCTCTCGCACAGCCTGGTTCGGGCGCAGGAGGCGGAGCGGAAGGCGATCTCGAGAGAGCTGCACGACGCGCTGGGGCAGAAGCTCTCGTTCGCGGGGATGGAGCTGAGCCGGCTGGCGGCGGTGCGGAACGCGCCGGAGGAGGAGTTTGAGCGGCGGCTTGGCGAGGTGCAGAGGCTGATCACGGAGACGGTCAGGGCGGTGCGTGATCTGTCGATGTCGCTGCGTCCGGCGATGCTGGACGAGCTGGGACTGGGCTCGGCGGTGAAGTGGCAGGCGCGGGAGTTCGAGCGGCGCAGCGGGATCGAGGTGGACGTGCAGATCGACGGCGAGCTGGAGGGGCTGCCGGAGGGGCTGCGGACGGGCATCTACAGGGTGGTGCAGGAGGGCTTGACGAACTGCGCGCGGCACTCGTCGGCGAAGCACGTGCGGGTGTCGCTGTACGGGGGGAAGGAGCTGGTGCGGCTGACGATTCAGGATGACGGGGCGGGCTTCGACGTGGGCGCGGCGAGCCAAGGGGGGTTGGGGCTGGTGGGGATACGGGAGCGGATGGCGGAACTGGGCGGCACGGTGCGGTTCGTCTCGACGCCGGGGAAGGGGACGATCCTCGAGGCGGAAGCGGCGATCCCCGCGGCAGAGGCGGTTTCGACATGATCAGGATCGTGATCGCCGACGACCACGGCGTGATGCGGGAGGGGCTCAGGCTTCAGCTTCAGCAGCATGAAGGATTCGAGGTTGTCGGGGAGGCGGCGGACGGGCGGCTGGCGGTCAAACTGGCCGAGGAACTGGCGCCGGATGTGCTGATCATGGACATCGGGATGCCGAACCTGAACGGGATCGAGGCGACGGCGCAGATCACGAAGCGGCATCCGAAGGTGAAGGTGATCATTCTGAGCGTGCACTCGGACGAGGAGTACCTGCTGAGGGCGCTGAACGCCGGGGCGAAGGGCTATCTGCTCAAGGAGAGCGCGCACCTGGACCTGAAGCGCGCGGTGGAGGCGGTGGCGCAGGGCCAATCGTTCTTCAGTCCGACGATCTCGAAGATGCTGATGGAGGACTTCGTCCAGCAACTTCAGCGGCGCGGGATGAAGGACAGCTACGACCTGTTGACGGACAGGGAGAAGGAGATCTTCCAGCTCTTGGCTGAAGGGAAGTCGAACAAGGACATCGCCGCGATGCTGAACCTGAGCGTTTACACGGTGGAGACGCACCGGACCAGGATCATGCAGAAGCTGGACCTGCACAGCGCGGTGGACATCGTGATGTACGCGGTGCGGAAGAAGATCATCAGTTGAGCGGTCAGAAGGGGAAGAGCTTCCGCAGTTCGCCGGTGGAAGGGCGGCGCCCGTACTCGCAGATTTCGAAAGCCTGGGCGTAGCGGATCTTCCTGCCCTGGTCTGGCCCATAGAATTTGACGAGAGCGTCGCGGTAGGTGTCGGCGGCGCTGGCGTAACGGCGGGCGAGGCTCTTGCGGACCTCGTCGCGGCGTTTCTGGCGTCCGGCGGGGTCTTCGGGGTAAATGCCGGGGTAGCCGTTGGCTCCGCCTTCATGGATTTGCGACTCCATGACGAGCAGGGCGTCGAGGGTCGGTTCGATGACCTCGTCGATGGAGACGGCGAGGTCGGCAGTGAAGGGGTTGGGCTTTTGGAAGCGGTCGGCGGTGTAGAAGAAGACGGGGTTGTTCTTGAGCGGGGGGACGTCCGGGACGAAGAAGGGGACGGTGACCATGTATGCGGAATCCTGGACGAGGATGGAGGTGTAGCGGTGGTCTGGGTGGTAGTCGTTGGGGCGGTTGGTGATGACGATATCGGCGTTCCACTGGCGGATGAGGCGGGTGAAAGTGCGGCGGTTTTCGAGGGTAGGGGTGATTTCGCCGTCGTGGATATCGAGGACTTCGACGGTGACGCCGAGGCGGCGGGCGACTTCCTGGACCTCTCTGATGCGGCGGAGGGCAAGGGGTCCGCCGGCGGATTGCCAGTGGCCGATGTCGCCGTTGGTGGCGGAAACGAGTTTGACGTGGTGGCCGAGCTTGGCCCATTTCATGGCGACGCCGGCTCCGCGGTATTCGGCGTCGTCGGGGTGGGCTCCAAAGATGATGATGCGGAGCTTGCCGTCTTGAGGGGGTTGGACGGCGGGTGCGGGAGCAGCCGGTTTCGCGAGAGCGATGCGAGGCTGCCAGGCGGTTGAGAACATGCCGAGCGCGGCGCCGACAGATGCGGCGGCGAGGAGAGCCAAGAGGGAGAAGCGGGTGCGAGTCATTGCGCGGATTCCTTCCACAGTTGGAATGCTGCCTGATAACGTACCTCATCGGGCGGCGGTCAGGCGCCCTCGGAAAAATGTGACAGGCACTTTTTTCGGTTCGGCGGTTCGCGGCTAATATGTTGTAGGAGTCAGTGAAATGGCATTGCAGGTGAGCCGCAGGGCGCTGCTGGGCGCCCTGGCGCCTTCAAACCGCGTGACGGTGGGCGTGATCGGCGTGGGACGGCAGACCGTCATCGTCAATCTGAAACAGTTTCTGGCGATGCCGGAGGTGCAGGTTGCCGCGGTGTGCGACGTGGACTCGTGGCGGCTGGAGAACGCCAAGCAGCAGGTGGAGAAGGGATCGGGTTCGAAGGGCTGCAAGACCTATCGAGACTACAGGGAGTTGCTCGCGGACAAGACGATCGACGCGGTGATGGTGGCGACGCCGGACCACTGGCACGTGCCGATGTCGATAGAGGCGGTGAAGGCGGGCAAGGACGTGTGTTGCGAGAAGCCGCTGACGAGATGCATCGGCGAGGGGCGGAAGCTGGCGGACCTGGTGAGGCAGCACAAGCGGGTGTTCCGGACGGACAGCGAGTACCGGTCGAAGGCTTGGTATCACCAGGCGAGGGAGGCGGTCTTGAACGGGCGGATCGGCAGGCTGCTGACAATTCGCAGTGGCGTGCCGAAAGGAGACGAGGCGTGCCCGCCGCAGCCGGAGATGCCGGTCCCGCCCGAACTGGACTACGAATTATGGCAGGGACCCGCGCCGCGAAGGCCCTACACGGAAAAGCGTGTGCACAAGCCGAAGGCATACGAGAGACCCGGCTGGATGCGGCGGCTGGAGTACTGCGACGGGATGATCACCAATTGGGGCACGCACCACAACGATTTGGCGCAATCGGCGAACGGGACGGACAGGACGGGGCCGGTGGAGGTTGAGGGGAAGGGGACGTATCCGCCGCCGGAGAGTTTCTGGCAGGTGCTGCTCGATTTCGAGATTCACTACCGGTATGCGAACGGGGTGAAGCTGATCTACATGATCGACAAGCCGTCATTGAGATTTGAAGGCACGGAGGGGTGGATTTACGCCGACGACACGGGGAAGATCGAGGCCTCGAAGCCGTCGATCCTGGAGCCGCCTTCAGGGTCGAACTGGATCAGGCTGCCGATGAAGACGGACAAGCAGGACTTCATCGACGCGGTGAGGTCGCGCGGCGAGACCATGGCGGACGCGGAGGTGGGCCACAGGACGACGTCGGTTTGCCACCTGGGGCATATCGCGATTCAGGTGGGGAAGCGGCTGGAGTGGGACCCGGTAAAGGAACGGTTCACCAACAACGAGGAGGCGAACGGGTTCATCGGCCGGCCGATTCATCAGATCCGCGCGACATAGGCGGGGGGTGGCGGGCGGGATGTGGATCGACGGCGATTTCGCGGGGACACAGGGCGCGGGGCTCAGGCGAGCAGGGCGCCGAGGTCGATGAGGTACATCTGGCGGCCATTGCCGCCGTGGGGGGAATCGATGACCACCTTGCGGCCGTCCGGGGAATAGCGCGGGTGGGTGTCGCAACGCCATTCGCCGGTGTACTCCCTGGGCGAATGGAAACTGCCGAGGGGGATTCGCCTGCCAGTGGCGATTTCGTATAAATAGACGTTCTGGTTGCGCTCTTTGTCGGGGTAGGTGTCGTTGAGGATGTACCTGCCGCCGGGCAGATAGGTGCAATGTCCATTGACCGTCATCACGTCCGGACCCACGGGCTGGACCTCTTCGGTCTTGTCCTTGTAGAGGTAGAACTTCATTTTGTGCGAGGGGTGCCATGCCCAGGCGAGGACGTGCTGGGGGTCGCGCCAGATGAAGTGGGAGGTTTGGCCGTGCGGTTCGAGGATATACAGGTCCTTGCCTTCGCGGCTGGCGGTGAACATGCGGGTGGAGAAGCCGGCTTTTCCTTCCTTGGTGCCACGCCAGCGGTGGAGGAAGATGAAGCGCGAGCCGTCGGTGTTGTACAGCAGGTGATTGAACCAGTGCTTGGCGCCTTCGCTGTAGCCGCCGGGGTAGGGGATGCGCTGGGCGGCGGCGAAGGAGATGATCAGGTTGCTTTTGCCGGAGCGCATGTCGATGCGCCAGATGCCGGCGTCTTCGGGGACAAGCTTGTCGCGGTTGGGGTCGGGGATGCCGGCGTAGCCGTAGCCGGGGCGGCAGTCGTTGAGGCGGCGGAAATCGGGGGCGACGCCTTCCTTGCCGTCCGGGCTGAGGGCGTAGAAGGGGGCCGGGAGGGTGCGGGTTCTGCCGGTCTTCACGTTTTTGACGCGGGCGACGAAGTGGCCGTCTTCGACGTCGTTCCAGGCGACTTCCTCGCTGTAGCCAGGGACCCACTGGAGCATGCAGCCTTGTTGCCAGTTCCAGGCGCGCGATTCGCCGAGGTCGAGCCAGCGGTCGCCGTCCTCCGTGTCGACCATGCCGATGCGGATGACGTCATCGGGGCGCGGGCTGCGGTGTTCGAAGCCGACGCGCATGCCGAGGGCGTAGCGGCTCGAGGGGTCGAACTGGAGCTTGTCGTAGTAACCGAACCAGTGGAAGCCGGGCGGTTTGGTGATGGCTCTGACGGGGGGGAGGTCGGCGGCGCGGGCGCGGCGGGCGAGGGCAAGCAGAGCCGGGGAGAGAGTGAAAGCGCGCCTGGAAACCATGGTCAGAATCCTATCAGGATTCCGCCGTCGATCGGAAGGATGACGCCATTGATGTAGGAGGCGGCAGGGGAGCAGAGGAAGACGGCGGACCAGCCGATTTCATCAGGGGTGCCGAGGCGGCCCATGGGGTTGCGGCCGAGGATGCGGGCTTTGCGTTCGGGGTCGCCCGCGAGAGCGCGGCGGGAGATGTCGGTTTCAATGAAGCCGGGCGCAATGGCATTGACGCGGATGCCCTTGGGAGAGAGGTCGACGGCGAGGGAGCGGACCATGCCAATGATGGCGGACTTGGCGGTGGTGTAGGCGAAGACGCGGGGCAGGCCGAAGAGGGAGGCCATGGAGGCGGTGAACAGGATGCTGCCGCGGCCGGCTTCGATCATGCAGGGGGCGACGGCTTTGGAGAGGGCCCAAGCGCCGGTGACGTGGGTGTCCATAAGGTGGCGGAACTCCTGCTCGCCGGTTTCCATGGCGTCCTTCTTGAAGTGATTGCCGGCGTTGTTGACGAGGATGGAGATGCGGCCGAAGCGTTCCCTAAGGCCGGAGATGAAGGAGCAGGCTTCTGTGGTTTGGGCGACGTCGTAGATAGCATAAGAGGCGCTGGGGCCGAGCTCGCGGCAGGCGGTTTCCAGCGGCTCGGGGCGGCGTCCGGAGAGGATGACGCGGGCGCCGGCTTCGACGAAGGCGTGGGCGATGGCTCGGCCGAGACCGGTGCCGCCGCCGGTGATGAGGGCGGTCTCGCCTTCGAGGGAGAACGCCTTGGAGAATGGGAGGCCTTGCATGAGATTGATTGTAGGGTCGTTCGGGGGTGTGAGTTGGCGCGAGGGAGGCGCTGGCACGCTGAAATCCTTTTCGAAGGACGAGTGGCAGACATGGAGGAAACTCAGCGATGTGAGATCTTTGTCAGGTTTGGAGGTCTGCCAAATTCCCGAACATAACGGTTCCGGTCCGCCAGCGTGGCAGTCATCGCGTCATGCAAGAACGGACAGAGGGGACGGCCATCACGGTTCCGTTTCCGCTTCATCTTCCACGTTAGTCAAATCGCACCGTCGCAGCAGATCAGAAGTCGTAAAGGAACGCTTGCTGACACACGCGGCTCAGTTCGATCACTAAACGCAG
Organism: Bryobacteraceae bacterium; assembly: GCA_013388415.1. Taxonomy (GTDB): domain Bacteria; phylum Acidobacteriota; class Terriglobia; order Bryobacterales; family Bryobacteraceae; genus JACADU01. The sequence continues at coordinate 485 of JACADU010000396.1, read as the reverse complement.
GGCCCGATCGGATAGTGGTCCGTCGGCCACCGCGCGGACCAGTGGTTCTGTGGGGATCCTCCAAGCTGTTGATGGCGCCTTGGCAGTTCGGCCCGAAACCCGTGGAGTTCCAGAGGTGATAATGGAGTTCACGCTGCCAAATGGGTACAAGAGTCATCCTTGAATGGAGCTTTTCACCACCAGACTATTTTGAAGAACCGCTTCAACGTTCAATTGGCGACGTCAGCTTACGCATCGCTAATAGCAAAGTTGAGGCTAGTTTAGACGCATGCGTCTACGGTCAAGATCCCGGTATCCGCGAGCGGTTGCAGACCGAGGTGATGAGCCGCTTCGGTGCGGCGCAGTTGGTGAACCAGAAACCGTATGAACTGTCGGCGAATCCGACGATCGTTCGTTCAGAGCCAAACGGTAGGCGAAGTGTCGTGGCAGAGCCCCCCGGATTGGCGATGACAATTGTTGGCCATCCGGTAGACATCCAGGTGGTG